>CAYYKV010000131.1:0-8974 GCA_964468605.1 uncultured Occallatibacter sp.
GCGCAGGAGTTCAACGTCAAGCTCGGCCTCGCCCTCGCCGTCATGTGCGGCATCTTTTCCTCCGGCATGTCGTTCGCCATCGATGCAGCCAAGCCCATCGCCGCCGCTGCGCAACACGTCGGCGTCAATCCGCTCTACGCCGCGCTGCCCAGTTACGTGCTCATCATGGGTGGCGGCGCGGTCATCAACCTGAGCTACTGCTTCATCCGCCTGGCCTTTAAGAAAGAGCTTTCTCTCCGCGCCGATCTTGCGCAGCCGCGAGCGACACTCATCAGAAACGGATCACTAGCCGCGGCCGGCGGAATCATGTGGTACCTTCAATTCTTCTTTTATGCATGGGGCGCGGCCAACATTCCCGCTCGTCTCGGCTACGTCAACTGGATGCTCCACATGAGCATCTATGTGCTCTGCGGTGGCCTCGTCGGCCTCGCGCTTGGTGAGTGGCAGGGTGTGCGTCCCAGGCCCATTCGCCTCCTATGGGCCGGAATTCTCGTCATCATCGCCGCCGCCAATCTCGTCGGCCTGGGCATGGCATCGTAAAGGCACGGCCTAAACTCTCGGCAACGGAACTTCCGCATCGAGTTTGAGGGCGATGAGATCTGCCCGCAGCCTTTCCACCGTCGAAAAAACCAATCCCTTCATTCCCAGCGCCGCCGCCGTATCGACATTCTCCTTCTTGTCGTCCAGAAACAGTGTCTCCTCGGGTCGCGTTCCCAGCCGCTCCAGGGCATAGCGATAAATCGCCGGATCGGGCTTGGCGACGCGCAGTTGATAGCTCCACACCAGCACATCGAATCGCCCCAGCCAGTCGAGTTCTCGCTCCATATGTTCGTGCACCGAGTCGCCCATGTTGGAAACGATGGCCGTCAGCAGTCCGCGCTGCTTGATCTTGAGTTGCCAATCCAGCATCGCCGCGTCTCCGCGAGTCCACATCCGCGCGTCCCACTCGTTCAGCTCCGCGATCGCCGATTCGCGCAACCTTAGCCCAGCCTCGCCCACAAGCCTCCGCCAAAACTCAACGCCAGTCAGCTTCCCTTCGTCGTAAGCCTGCCGATCCTTCCAATAAAAGCGGTCGAGCCGATCCGCTGAAAGCCCGCTGATCCGCTCGAGCTGCGCATACGCCACCGGGTCCGGCGGCCCCGTCAATACTCTTCCGTAATCGAAAATCACCGCGCGCAGAGCCAACGTCACCTCGCCAACATTGCTTCGCCAAATTCAACCGAATCGCCGCCGATGTATCGTTGAAAAGGGCGTCTCTCTCATTGTGCACGACGGAAGTTCTCCTCCCAACGAATCCGATCGACTCAACCCGACAACCCGGCTCAACGAATCCAATGCATTTTTCCGAACGATCCAACTGGAACACCGAAACCACCGACCTCGCGCGTGCGCACCGCAAGCGCCTCGAATCCGG
The DNA here is from genome assembly GCA_964468605.1 of uncultured Occallatibacter sp. Taxonomy (GTDB): domain Bacteria; phylum Acidobacteriota; class Terriglobia; order Terriglobales; family Acidobacteriaceae; genus Telmatobacter. The sequence goes on from CAYYKV010000131.1 coordinate 1,415, forward strand.
TCTCCCCATCGCCGACCTCACTGCCTCCAACCCCACGCGCTGCGGCTTCGCCTACCCGCCCTCCCTGCTCGCCGCGCTCACCGATCCACGCGCCCTTGTCTACGACCCCGAGTCCTGCGGCCTCCTCCCCGCTCGCCAGGCCGTCTCGGCCTACTATGCGGACCAGGGCGTCGCACTCGATCCCAAACAGATCGTCCTCACAACCAGCACCAGCGAGGCCTACAGTTTTCTCTTCCGCCTGCTCTCGGACCCCGGTGACGAAGTCCTCATCCTCCAACCCGGCTACCCGCTCTTCGACTTCCTCGCCGCCCTCGACGACGTCCGCCTCATCGCCGCGCCGCTCATCTACGAAAACGGCTGGCAAATCGACCCCGAAAGCATCCGCCGAGCCATCACTCCGCGCACGCGCGCCATCGTCGTCGTGCATCCTAACAATCCAACCGGCCACTTCACCAAAACCTCCGAGGCCGAGCAGCTCGCCCGCCTCTGCCGCGAGTTTGGCCTCGCTCTCATCGTCGACGAGGTCTTCCTGGATTACGGTTTTGACTTCAGTCTCTCCGCGCAGCCCGCCACCTTCGCCCGCGGCCTCCAGGCCGTGCCCGTCTACGTCGTCAGCGGACTCAGCAAAATCGCCGCGCTCCCGCAGATGAAGGCCGCCTGGATTGTCGTCGTCGGCCCCAAATCAGACCAATCCCTCACCCGCCTCGAAGTCATCGCCGACACGTTCCTCTCCATGAACGCTCCGGTCCAGTGGGCGCTGCCCGCCTGGCTCGCCGGCCGCTCAGCCATCCAGCAGCAAATCCGTCAGCGAGTCGCCGCGAACCTCGCCGCGCTCGACCATGCCATCGGCGCCGCCAGCGCCGTCCAGCGTCTCGCCGTCGAAGGCGGCTGGTACGCGGTGCTCCGCATTCCCGCCCTCAACCCCGACGACCAAACGGTTCTGGCTCTCCTCGACCGCGGCGTCTGGGTCCATCCCGGCTACTTTTTCGGCCTTCCTCAGAGCGGCTGGCTCGTCCTCAGCCTGCTCCCGCCCGCGCCCGAATTTAGTAACGGAGTCGCCATCATGATTGACTATTTGGGAACGAATCACGGACGTAACATTACAGAACCGTAACAACAACCATCTCTTCAACTAATCCATCTATCTATCTGCAAATAAAGGATCGTCCTTGGCGGCGATTGAAGGGCCATGCCCGAAACGCGGGAGGCTTCCAAAGGTCGCTTCGGGACATTCGGGCCTTGGCCAACGGAGGGAGCGTGGGGCTTCAGCCCCACGAAGAAGGCCCTCAAAATGAAGGGGGCTTTAGCCCCCGAGGCAGACTTCCCTCCCTCAACCCACCCCAAGAATGAAGTGCCCCATCCATCGGTCGCCCCGGCGACCGATGGGTGGGAAACCACAATCCCAAATCGGCCAGTCCCCCACTCACCGCACCCCTGCCCCACCCACCAAAAACGGATTCCCCTCCCGCTCTTCCCCAATCGTCGTCAGCGGACCATGCCCCGGCAAAACCCTCGTCTCGTCCGGCAGCGTCATCACCCGCGTCCGCAGCGACGCCATCAACTGCTCAAAATTCCCGCCCGGAAAATCCGTCCGCCCAATGCTGCCGGCAAACAGCGTGTCCCCGGCAACCAGCAGCTTCAGCGGCGCAAAGTGCAGGCAAATCGACCCCTGCGTGTGTCCCGGCGTGTGCAGCACCTGCGCCGGATAGTGCTCCAGCCCCACCACCTGGCCCTCGGCCAGTCCTTCGTCCGGCGGCGTCGTCTCCGGAGCGCGAATGCCGAGCCACCCCGCCTGCACGTCCATCATGTCCAACTGCGGCAGGTCGGCCTCGTTCATGTAGATCGGCGCGCCCGTCAGCCGTCTCAGTTTCAGCGCTCCGCCCACGTGGTCAATGTGGCCATGCGTCACCAGAATCTGCTTCAGCTTCAGACCCTGATCCGTCAGGCGCTTCGCAATGCGGCTCACTTCGTCGCCGGGATCGATCACGATCGCCTCGCGGCTTTCCTCATCGCCCAGAATCGTGCAGTTGCACGCCAGCGGACCCACAGGAAATGACTCGAAGATCATGCCTTCATTCTAGGCGGATGGGGACGCTGGCCTTGCAGGGAGCGTTGGGCGGGGTCAGGCGCCTGTGAGATAAGGCGAGTCGCCTGCCAGCGCCGCGTTACGAACCGCCAGGCATCTCCTGCAAAGAATTCGATTGTCACCGGATGCCGTGAAGGTTATTCTGGCGGCTCCAAGACAACCGGGCAGGTGCTCACCTCCGTTGTTGACGGGGATACATGGCGCGGATCTTCATCAGCCATTCAAGCGAGGATCAGGCACAGGCGGCGCGGCTGCTCAATTGGCTGCACGAGCAGGGATTCGCCTCGACTTTTCTGGACTTCGACAAGCACCGCGGCATTGCGCCCGGCTCGGATTGGGAACGCAAGCTTTATCAGGAACTGTCGAACGCCGACGCAGTGATTCTGATCCTGACCAGGAACTGGTTCGACAGCAAATGGTGCTTCGTTGAGTTTGCACAGGCGCGGGCGCTGGGCAAGGCAATCTTCCCGCTGGTGGAGTCGCCAACGGGAGAGACGTTTGTCTCGCCGGACATTCAACATCTGGATCTTGTGAAGGACCGAGAAGGCGGACTGGAGCGGCTGCGAGCGGAACTGACCCGAATCGCGATCAACACGCGCGGCGGCTTTCCATGGGACGCGACGCGGCCGCCGTTTCCGGGACTGCTGGCATTCGACGAAGCCGATGCGGCGATCTATTTCGGACGCGATGACGATATTCGCCGGCTGATGGAACGGCTGAGCGCGCGACGTGCGCAGGGCGGCGAAAAGCTGATCGCATTGTGGGGCGCTTCGGGAGCGGGGAAATCTTCGCTTCTCCGGGCAGGCGTGGTGCCGCGCCTCAAGCGCGATCCACACAACTGGATCGTGCTGCCGCCGTTTCGGCCGCAAACTCATCCACTGGACGAACTGGCGCAGGCCGTGGCGACAGGCCTGAAAGTCGCTGCGAATTGGCGGATCTGGCGCGCGGCATTTGAGGCCGAGGATCTGATCCCGAGGCTGTCTGATCTGGCACGCGATGTTCGCGCGGCTTATGGGGAAAACGAAGCGCACATTTTTCTGGCGATCGACCAGGGCGAGGAACTTTTCAGCGGGGCCGATCGAAAACAGGCGGAGCAGTTTTTCCGCGTGTTGAACGCGCTGCTCGATGCGAGCCTGCCGTTCCTTGCGGTGATTGCTTTGCGCCCGGAATACCTTGGCAAGCTGCAGGAGGCACCCGGGCTCACGGCTCGGTTTGAGGAGTTCCCGTTGAAACCGATGCCGTTGGATCGAGTGCGCGAGATCATCGAAGGCCCGGCAAGGGTGGCCAATACCACAGTGGATGACGCGCTGGTCAGTGCGGCCGTCGAAGATGCGCGCACCGACGATGCGCTGCCTTTGTTGGCTTTTGCGTTGCGTGAGTTATATGACCGGTCCGCGAGCAGCGGGCGCCTGACCGTTGAGGCCTACCGAGCCCTTGGCGACGCATCGGCTGATCTTTCGCCGCTTGAGAACGCGGTGCGGATGAAGGCAGATGAAGTGCTGGGCGCGGCGAAGCCCTCAGCGGAGGATCTGCAGGCTTTGAAGGAGGCGTTCATTCCGGCGATGGTGCGAGTGAATGCAGACGGCGAGTACGTGCGCCGCCCTGCAAACATGGCCGCCCTTCCCGCGCGGGCGCTGCCGGTGGTGGAAGCGCTGGCCAAAGCGCGGCTACTGACGATTCGCAAGGAACAGAACATGATCCTGGTGGAGGTGGCTCATGAGGCTCTGTTGCGGAAGTGGCCTCTTGTGCGTGGCTGGCTCGACGAGGAGCGGGAGTTTCTGATCGGCAGAGATCAACTGGAAGCCGACCTGGTGGACTGGGAAAAAGCGGCGCCGGCGCAGAAGGACGAGACTCTGCTGACGGGACTGAAGCTCACGCGGGCGCGCGGTTGGCTGGCGGCGAACCTGCTGCAACTCAGCGATGCGGAGCGGAGTTTCATTCAGGCAAGCATCGCGCATCATGACGCAGAGGCAGGCCAGCGGGAGCGGACAAGACGGCGAATCGTGCAGTGGAGCGTGGTGATCGCGGCGTCGCTGGCGGTGTTAACAATCTTTGCGTTCCTGGAGTGGTATCAGTCCAGGGTCCGCGAGAATCTGGCGAATTCGCGAGCACTGGCGATGGAAGCTCTGCAGAGCGGAACCGACGCGGCCAGAGCATTGCAAGCCGCTGTTCAGGCTGGGAAGTTGGCCCAGTCCGACGAGGCAAACTTCGCGTTGAACTGGGTCCTGGAGATTCCGCAGGATCGATTGATTCTCAGTCAGGGCCCTTTGCTGAATGCGGCGTATTCGCGCGACGGCAGCCGCGTCATCGCCGTCGGCGGCGACTACAAGGGTCACATCTGGGATGCGCAAAGCGGCCGCCTGATGGCCACACTCACCGGACATACCAACGCCGTCACGTGGGCCGCATTTTCGCCTGATGGCAAACAGGTCGTCACCGCGAGCTGGGATAAGACAGCGCGCATCTGGGATGCCCAAACTGGAAACCTGTTGCACACCCTTTCGGGACATGCCGACAGGGTGCTGTCAGCCGAGTTTTCCCCGGATGGCAAAACCATCCTCACGGCAAGCCAGGATGATACAGCGTGTATTTGGGATGCCGGGAGCGGCAACCTGCTGCACACCCTTTCCGGCCATAAAGGCGCGGTGTATACCGCAACATTCTCGCGCGACGGCGAACACATTGTCACGGCAGGCCAGGACGACACAGCGCGCATCTGGAACGCCGAAGACGGCAGCCTGCTCCACATCCTTGCCGGGCATAGCAAGCCGGTCGTTTCGGCTGCATTCTCGCCGAACGGCGCGCGAATCGTCACCGCGAGCGCGGACAATACGGCGCGCATCTGGGATACAGAAAGCGGCAACGTTCTGCACATCCTTACCGGTCATTCCAACTTTGTCGCCTCGGCCGTATTTTCACCGGATGGCAGTCAAGTCGTGACGGCAAGCTGGGACAGAACGGCGCGCATCTGGGATGCGGAAAGCGGCAACCAGCTGCATATCCTTGCCGGTCACAGCAACTCGGTATGGTCGGCCGAATTCTCGCCGAACGGCACGCGAATCGTCACCGCGAGCGCGGACTACACGGCGCGGATCTGGGATGCCTCAAACGGCAACGCCCTGGCGACGCTTTCGGGAGATACAAACGTCATCTTTAGCGTCGCATTTTCACCCGACAGCAAACACATCCTCACAGCAAGTTTCGACGGCGCCGCGCGCGTCTGGGACATCGATAGCAACAACGTTGTAGCCACTCTCTCCGGGCATACCGGCCCCGTGAATGTGGCCGTATTCTCGCCAGACGGTAAGCAAATCGCTACGGCGAGCGCGGACAAAACGGCACGCATCTGGGACGCGGAAACCGGGAGTCAGCTGCATATCCTTTCCGGGCATCAAGGCGCCGTCGGTTCTGCGGCATTTTCGCCGGATGGCAAGCAAATCGTCACAGCCAGTGAGGACGATACGGCGCGCATCTGGGACGCCGCAACCGGCAGCCCTCTGCACGTGCTTACTGGACATGCCGGCCCTGTCTATATGGCTGCCTTCTCGCCCGATGGCAAATTTGTCGTTACAGCGAGCGATGACAAAACGGCGCGCATCTGGGACGCCGCAACCGGCAGCCCCTTGCATATCCTTGCCGGGAACGGCGCTTCCGTCCGTACAGCTGTGTTTTCGCCCGATGGCAAACAGATTGTGACAGCGAGCGCCGATTACATGGCGCGCATTTGGGATGCCGGAACCGGAAACCTCCTGCACACCCTCAAGGGACACCGGGCCGGCGTGAATACCGCGGAGTATTCGCCGGACGGCAAACTGATTGTCACAGCGAGCGCCGATTACACGGCGTGCATCTGGGATGCCCAGAATGGCAACCTTCTCAAAACACTTTACGGGAACGTGAGCGCATTTTCGGATGCTGAGTTCTCGCATGACAGCAAACGGATCGTCACGGCGAGCCCGGACAACACGGGAGAGGTTTGGGACGCTCAGAGTGGAAACCGCCTGGCCATGCTTTCTGGACATACCGGACTCGTCTACTCGGCCACATTTTCTCCAGATGATCTGCGCATCGTGACCGCGAGCGCAGACGGCACTGCGCGAATCTGGGATGCCTCAAACGGCCAGATCCTGGCCACCGTTTATGGACAAATCGGCGCCGTTCGATCCGCCACGTTTTCGCCTGACGGCCGCCAGGTCGTCACTGCCGGCGACGCTGGAACAGCGTGGATATTTATTGCAGACTTTTCCGACCTCTTGCAGAAGGCCGAACAGGAAGTTCCCGTCTATTCACACGACTGATCGGCGCTCGTTCGTCTGCTTGTGCCTGTTCGATTTTGCCCGGATCCCGAGCCAGGGATATTTACGCTGCTTGGCCGTGAGCGCTCACCGCTGCCTCCACGGCCCGGGATTCGGAGCGCGAAGCGCAATCGAACGCCGCGCCCAGCCCGAATCGCCCCGAACCAGCGAAGACCCCAATCGCCACCCGTTTGCCCCGCCCGCTCAGTCCATCAACTCTGCTTGATCGCCAGCCATTCCCGCCCGCTCAGGACTGCGGCAGAAAATACGCGTCGACCGCGCGCATCAAGGCATCGCGATTGATCTCCGGCGGCCGGTCTTCGTATTGAGCGGCCCACAAAACCTGGTTCACAAGATCCCGCGGTTGGCACGCCCGCAACTCCTGCTGCCTCGTGTCGCGAATCATAACGATCAGCTCATCCAGCAGCCCCGCGTCGACTTCCAGGCCATTGTCGCCGGCAACGCGGCGGAATATCTCCGAGAACTGTCCATTTGAAATCGCGCCCAGCCCGATCTTTGTTTGGATCCTTCGCAGGAACGCGGGATCCATCACCTTGGCCGGATCGATGTTTGACGCAAATACCACCAGCATTTCAAACGGGATCTCAATCTTCATTCCGCCCACCAGCGTCAGAAACTCGATCCCGCGGTCAAGAGGAACAACCCAGCGATTCAGCAATTCGTCAGGGGCCACTCGCTGCCGCCCGAAATCATCAATAATCAGCACCCCATTGTTGGCTTTCATCTGCGGTGGACCGTCGTAGCATTTTGAAATTGGATTGAATTGCAGATCCAGCATTTCGATGGTCAACTCTCCGCCGACCGTAACCGACGGTCGATGGCAGCGTATCCAGCGCTCATCCCGATTCTCCGCATCGGTTTCTTCCATGCGCTTATGAATCGCCGGATCGTACACCGTAATAATCTGGCCATCGACTTCCAGCGCATAGGGAATCCACACCCCATCCTTGGCCAGCACGCGCGACAACGTCTCCGCAGCGGCAGTTTTTCCGACGCCCGGGGGCCCGTAGAGGAAGATCCCCGATCCGGAGTTGATGGCCGCTCCAAACTGCGCCAGGATTTTCGGGTCCATCACCAGGTGCGCGAAGGCCTGCTCCACGTCTTCCTGGTGAACCTTCACCTTGCGCACGCTCTGTTTCCTCACTTGCTCTACGTAGC
>CAYYKV010000132.1:0-8966 GCA_964468605.1 uncultured Occallatibacter sp.
CGCACCTCAGCAGGCGTGTACGACACTGACGAACCGGCTGGCGACCAGCGCGGCCTTGCTCTGCCGCTCGACCCGCCGCCGACGCTAACCGATGAGCTGTAGGAAGGGGTATAGGACGGCGTATAGGAAGGCGTATAGGACGGGTATGAAGACCTGTAGCCGTAGCCCCCGCCACCGCACGCTGGGCATTCCGCTCGACCGCTCGCTGTACGATGCCCACGTACTGGTGCTGTGCATCTAGCCATGTCGAAGATGATACCGGCTATCATCGCCGCTTTCAATCGCTAGCGCAAAAATTGTGCACACCTACAGCAGCCTCAGTGCGCGGCGCGTGGTATGCGGATGCTGCGATGGGGCCGCTTGTGCATCCGTTCCGGGCGCTTGAGGATACGCCTGCTTTCAATCTTACTTGCCAGCCCCCTTTTGTCACGCAGAGGGCGGTGTCCCCTGTTTGGCAGCCGTCTTTGCCGCACCAAGAGCAATCACGCGCTTCATATGCTCCGCGCGTTCGTAACGGCCAACATACCAATCCTTGAGCAGAAATTCAATCAAACCGATCAATAGCTGCGCTTCTTCCGGTTCGACATCCACGATGAGGTTTATATCCTTTTCCATGTGAGCACCGATGTTTCCGACTCCGCGAACCGCATCAATCGCTGCCCATGTTGTTGCATCGATCTTCCCTTGAAGCGCGTTGATTTCAAGAGCAAGAGTTCTGTCAATGATCCCCCAGAAATCTCGGATCATGCCTTGCAAGCATCGGCGTGATAGGGTTGCCGAAGCCTTCGCGCTGCCGTCGATAATTAAGCACGCTTCGTTATAGTCATCGAGAATCGGCTTTGGGATGTATGAAGGGAACGGCCTTGCTCCCGACCTTGGCCTGAGCGTCCAGTTCATTATGGCCGGTTCGATCTGCTTTATGTAACTTGGAGCGCCAGGTCGAGTTACGTTTTCCGCCTTGAACAGAAATGCGTGGATGGCATATTCCTTACACTCGGGATTCGGACAGACAATCACTTTAGTCACGAGATGAAGGAGGCCGTCTTTATTCATGTGACTGAACTGGTGGGTACTGCTATTTGTGTTCGTATCGGTGATGGTTGTCGGCTGATTGCAGTATGGACAACTCCAAGAAAACGGATTCCCCATCTTTCTTACCCCCGCGATACACTATCGCACATTCTGGAAGCGGAGTGCCGTTGACTCCGTGCTACAACAACCGATGGACGTGCACAATTCGCCGCGTGGGTCCTCCAGGCCGTAGAGCTGCTCGGACTCGCTTGTCATTGGGACCTGGGCAGCACCGGCCAAGAGGCGCAAGCGGTAAGCGGTGCATGAGCGTCAGCGGTCAGCGGGAGCGGTAAAAGTCCGCCAAACCCCTGAGCGCCAGAGTCTGTGGGCCGATTGTAGGAAGCGTAAAAGCGTGGCCCGACGAGAAATCCAGATTCGGTTGCGGTGCCAGCAAATTGGCAAGTGAAGCAAACGGTCTTGGCTCGACATATTCAGGGCAGTTATAGAAAACAAGCCGGGGTCCGCCGCATACAACAATCTCCGCGCCCGCATGTATAGGGAGTGCCGCGCGCTTAGCCGCCTCCATCACTGTCCAAGCATCACTTGAAGTTTCCGTCCAATACGCGCCAATCGGCATATGCGACTTTTTCCCGGTCCCATCAGCCGTCAAGGTGCGGCTGAATGACTCAGCCTCCATCGCGCTGTGGAGGCGGTCATAGGTTTCCCGGCTTGCGTTGTGAATTTCAACACGGACCATGTATTGCATTTGTGTAAATCTCCCCATAATTATCATCCCCAGAAATTAACGGGAGTTCAACCACTTTCTTAGGGGCTAAATCAACGGGGAGTTACTGTTTTGATTCCTTAGGGCCGGGCCTAGACGCGTGGGTCGTCCAGGCGGTAGAGCCGCTCCAGGAAGCCTACGCAGTCATCCGGTCAGAAGCGCCGCAACACGCCTGGAACGGTTCTTTGCCAGCGATGACACGCACCACGTCCTCGCTAAGGTTCCACTCTCAGAAGCAGACGCCGCATATCTTGGGTGGGTTTAGACACCCACTCAAGACTTACTCGAACGCGCTCACAGGCAATGTGCGCGATTGCGGAGCCATCCTAGCCGCAATGGTTGACGCCAATTGCTGAAAGTTCTCGCCAGCCTTCGGTCCTTCGTGATATTCGTGTTTCATATTCCATCTCCAGAACAAGTCTGTCCCGTGAGGTCCGGTGCCATATGAAAGAGCAACATGGCGAGGAAGATGCAGCCGCAAGTACAGATGCCAGTCAGAAGATACTCTTTCCAAGTGTTGAATGCAGCGCCCAGGATCAAGAGACACCCGATACACCCGGCCCCCAAGGCGATGAACCCAACGTGAAAACAAGGCTACCGAAGAATACGTGGAAGCGAAAGGTCAGACGCTATGTTTTGAAACTCTCCAAGGAGGGCCCGGATCGACATATTGAGCTTCTGCTGGCTCTTGTCATCTCTTTCTTTGCGTACATGCAGTGGCACACCGCTAAGAGCAACAATGAATCAGCCACTCAGCAAACGGACCAGCTCATAGCGGCTGCCAAGATCAGCGCCCTTGCTGCAAAAGAAAACGCGGCTACGGCTCAGAGTTTCGCCGATAGTGCGGCAAGGATAAACACAGGAATTGGCAATGCTGTAGATAAACTGAATGCCCAAGTTGCCACTACCAGCGATTTGGCCGTCGCTGCCGGGAAACAGGCCGATCAAGCGTTAGTCCAATCTCATGCAGCCCAACAGCAGTCAGTCATTAGTGCGAATCAGTTGGAACTTTCTCAGCGCCCCTGGGTTTCGGCTAATTTCTCTGTTGCAAGTCCGCTCGTTTTCGATCAGGATGGCGGACATGTTTCCATATTCGTTGTGATAAAAAATACAGGCCACTCTCCAGCAGTAAGAGGGTTTTATGACTTTAAGCTGTACCCAACTTTCCTGAGACTCCCCGATCCCGTGGAAGAGCGGGAAACAATTTGCAAAAATGTCGAAGGCCAGTCCGCATTGCAAAATAATGTCAAATTCTCTCAGACGTTTTTTGTAGATGACAATATAGGTAGCAATATAGGGCTCACGATGAGTCCAGAGCAAATTAAGAATGCTATGGTCGATATACCAGAGTCGCTGTTCCCCAATTCGCATCCCAACAATAAGAATTGGGTTGAATGGGCTCCTATTGTCCTTGTGTCTTGTATCGCCTACCGCCCTTTTTTTGCCGATAAGCAATACCATACCGGATACATATTTTCCCTGGATCGGGTAGATCCCAAAAGCGGAAATATTCTGATGTTGAAGCCAACAGTCGGAACTAGCATTCCAGCGAATGAACTTCGCCTGTCTTACCTGTTCGGCACCGGAACAGATGCCGATTGAGAGCACTCTACGCTGGAGATGACCCGGCGGTACGCAAATCTTGTCATGACGGACCTCTATGCCGTTCACGAGCGCCTCGGTTTGCTTTCAAGATAGCCTCAATTGAAAGCTCGTGGACTCCTGCCCGCTGCCGAACCCGGCGACCGTATTTTCCGCCAGATTTGCGAGCGGGCAGCTTTATGGGAGCGCCTTGAAGGCATCCACCAAAAACACAATGGTCGCCGCCGTCTCATGCAGAAGATAAACAGCGTAGAAGGGCGGTACCGTCGTGGTTGCTGGTCCTTGGCCATGACCACCCATCTTGTTCCGAACCGTGGGAATGGCACTTTCCAGAGCGGACCTTACCGCCCCAAGGTGACTTTGCATGAACGCCGGCAATAGGTTGTTCTTCAGGCAGGTGTCTATTAGCGTCTTGGCCGTGTCCGTTTTCTGGTAACTCCACTTTTTCCGTTCGCAGATCGTCTTCATTGTGCTTTCAAATGCTTTGAGACATTCATTCAAGCACTCTTTTTCGTTCCCATCCTTATAGTGCTTGTGTGCCTTTCTGTACTCGTCATTCGCACCATCGAACCCCTGCTCACTCAATAACATCAGTGCTGGCAAGACGACGTCTCTGTGTAGATGCTCATTATCCATGCGGATGATTTGCGCCTTCTCTCCAAGTACAAAAGAGTAACCGACGCCATGCTGCAGAAAACGTCGATTCAGCTCGCCGACTGCAATTTCGACCGCCCTCCGCGATACCTCGCCCTGACCTGAATTTCCTTGGCTTCTTGCCAAATGGCTAAGGCCAAAGAACATCATTTCGAGGATGTCCAATGCCTCATCAAAGTCTGTGGAAATAAAGTAGCTTGTGATGTCGGAACCCTTCTTCTTGTCGTAGAACCCGAGCTCATAAACGCCAAGCTCTGTCGTAATTAGTTTGTGAAAGCTCCAGAAGGTAGAGTCCGGCACGGGGTACCCCCCGAAAAGCTCGTTGAGCGTATCTGACCAGAGGCGGGCCGCTTGAACCCGCAGTTTCGCTGGCAGATCGTCGTATGTGAACACATCCGCTGCCGTCTTACTCAGTTGCTTCTGGCGATATGAAAACGTCTCGTACATGGACACCACCTGAACTCATTCTAGGGCGAGTCCGGGTTGTTGTGTAATGGAATGAATGGGGTGGGGTCGGGTGAGAAATTGAAGCAATGCATGGGGAGAGCCCACAGTGGGAGTCTTCTGCACATGGCCGTGGATAAATCCCATTTTGGGGAATCCCTTTAGCGCCGCTCTTCATGTGAACATCGTTCCACCGGTGCCTCTTTTGCACCCTGCTATCGGCGCGTGAGAGACTCGCCCCCACTCGCTACGTGAGCAGGCTGGTGCGCCCGCGCAAACCGGATCAACTCCCCAAGTGAAATCAGCGTCTTTGACCCGATGCGCCGTAAGCGATTCTCCCCGCGTGCGAGCAAATAGGCCAAGCTGCGAAGGCTTATGCTCAGCATTTTCGCGGCGGTTTTCCGGTCGTACAGGAGCCGGGCTTCCATTGCATTCACCCCCTTACTTGGGCGAATTTACGGATCATGCCCGCATTGTGGACGGTTTTTGGGATTTATGTTTGTTTGTGTAAATTAAAGGGTTGCGGCGCTCTCCTGGGGGGCATCGGCAAGATTTTGACCCACCCCCACATCTTTCATTCTAATAGAGTTACAATACATCATCCAAAGGACCATACGCGCTTTACTTTGGTTTGATTGTCGTTTGTTCCATTGTGCCCGGCAAAACGTGGCCGCACATTGGACACCGGGGCCGCACCCGGCGCTTTGTAGGTTCGGCTTGTGCTTCCTTCAACAGTGACCGGACGTTGCAACGCGTGTAGTAAGTACTACGCGCCACAAGTCCGGCGGCTTTCAATGCCTGGACGATCACGCGCTCGGATTCAGTCCAAAGCTGTGGGTTCTTCCGCAAAAACCTAACCTTGGACGCTTTGGGTTTTGCGTTACAAAATGGCTTTCTCCTACGTTGCATTGGTCTTCCTTCGCTCAAAAGTCTTTCGCTTTTCCTTCACATTCTCGGCCACTCTATGCGAGAGTACCCGCCCGCGTATCTATCTGTTTAGATAGATACAACTACAAAACAAAATCGTAAGGGGTGAGAGGTGCTCTGTGTAGAATCAACAACTTAGCTCCGCAAAATGCGTGCGCCGCTTGGCGGTGTTCTCTTCTCTGGAGACAGGAACAGCGCCACGTACTGCAAGAAAAGCGCCGGACGGTCCACGGCTGTTTTGTCCGTGCCTTACAGTATCACCGTGTCATAAATAAATGAAATTTATGACGGCGGTGGTAGTGGTGAGTGAATGGTTACTGTGTGGTTCCTTAACGGTAGTAATCACTTTTGGGTGTGCTTTGTGCCGCACCCACGGGCGTCAAGCCGGGCTTCCGTCACCCAAGTCTTCCCCCCTTTTGACCGTCAAATAGAGCACCAAAAACCATCACCGTACGGGGGTAATGTAATGAAATGAAATTACCCACGGCGGTGGTGGTGAGTGACCGTCGCCGGGTGATTCCTAAGGCGCGACGGTCATTCTTCCGTAGTTTTGGTCCCGCAACCACAGACATTGAGCCGGGCACAAACCACATCACCCACACCATAAATAAATGAAATTTATGGTGGGGATGGTGTGAACGGTGATGATGATTATTCTCCCCCTTAAGTAATCATCATCACTTTTATGTCACTTTTGACCCACAGCCACGGGCCGCCAGACGGGACTCCGTGACCCAATTAGGCCCGCGTTTTATCCCCAACTCCGCCAATCCAGCAATCAGAGCTTTAACCGTTTGGTCTTGGTGCACTTTGATGTATGCATGTGCCGCCGCGTCCTTCCCGTCCGCGTCAGCCTTATTTTGGCTGAGCTGACAGCGGCCATCCGGGCTTTTGTCATATGCCCTCAACGTCAGCCGGTAAACAGCGCGTGCATCTCCGTTCCCCAATGGCAACACCTGGACAAGCATAAAGCGGTTAGTTTCGCATGGCCGGTTAAGTAAGCTACGTGCTCCTCTTCAGAGGCACCACGCGGCACATCCACAACTTCAATCACATTCATATCTGACCTTCACTTTCCCTCGCCCACGATGCCTTGTAATCGCATTTGCAAGCCCGTAGACGAACCGCTGAAAACTTGCGCCGGGGTACTAGCAGGGCTTTTCAATGGTTCACTCGTGGGCATTCGAAGATACCCGAGATGTTGAGATAGGGTATAGCCCAAACTGACACTCTCAATTGACACTTTCCCTGTCAGAATAGGGTCACTTCACTTTTTTCTTGACACTATGTCCAAAACATCATAGAGTCTAACTTGACACATGGAGATTTGGACATGATGGCAGCTAGGCGCGGTGGGAAGCGAATCGGGTATGTGAGGGTTTCAACGCTGGACCAGAATGAATCACGGCAGCTTGAGGGCGTCCAGTTGGACAAGCGGTTTGTGGACAAGGCGAGCGGCAAGGACACAAAGCGCCCTCAGTTGCAAGCGGCGCTGGACTACCTTCGGGATGGTGACGTGTTGGTGGTTCATAGCATGGACCGGCTAGCCCGCAATCTTGATGACCTCCGCAAAATCGTGTTGGGTCTGACGGAGCGGGGCATTGTGGTGGAGTTTGCCAAAGAGCACTTGACGTTCACCACCGAAGACAATGCAATGTCCAAGTTGCTTCTGAGCGTGATGGGTGCGTTCGCAGAATTTGAGCGTTCCCTTATCCGTGAGCGTCAGCGTGAGGGCATCACCTTAGCGAAGAAAGCGGGAGTCTACAAGGGCCGGAAGCCGTCATTGACCCCGGAGCGTATCACTCAGCTTCGCACACGCGTGGCCGCCGGAGAGAAGAAAGCCGCTCTCGCACGCGAGTTTGGCATAAGCAGAGAGACGCTTTACAACTATGCACCAGTGAACGTATAACTCGGTTGTTCCGTACCAGAGGAAGTCCAATGTCCTACGATGACTACGAAGTGGAATACCATCTCACCCCTAGCGGATGGATGGTCGGCACTAGCTACTTCTACGGGAAGGCTCAGCAAGAAGTTCAACCTCCATCAGACCGCGCCCTCACAGTCATCCGCCAAGTGGCACAAGCATCAGGCTGGTCGCGGGAGGAAGTCTCATGGAGTACCAAATGGGAGTCACCGGACACGCCGCCGGACGTGCTCAAGAGTCTCATTGCGAAATATGGGGAACATCCATCTTAGATGACTGGCGAATATGACGAAGTGGCTCATTCACAGTGTTATGGGGCGGCGCGTCTTTCTGCGTTTATGTGTTGCCCACGTCCCGATGACAAGCGTGTCTAAGCGGTCTTGCCGCCCTTTAATCCATTTTGCGTAATGGCGCTCTGTGGTCGTGATGGATTCGTGCCCTAGCAGCTTTGACACCTCTTCCAGTGGCACGCCCTTGGTGAGCAGGTCCACGGCAAAGGTGTCACGGAGCCGGTGGGACATCATGTGCCCTTGACCCGCAAGTCCCGCTTTCTTGAAGACCGGGGCAATGTAATACTTGGCCCACGTCTTTGTGATGCTTTCCTCTTCACCGTTGCCGGACCAAAACACATATCGCTCATTGCCGTTGAGGACCTCTAGCAGCTCTTTGGCAATATTGGGCGGGATTGGCACGCTCACGTGCGTGCCGGTCTTCTGGCGTGCCGTCACGATGCGATAGAGACCCTTTGCTTTGTCGTGTTGAATCTCAGACCGCTCCAGTGTGAGCGCGTCCCTGATGGCTAGGCCGCTCCAGCGCATGAGCTGAAAGAGCGCGTGGACCTTTGCCTGTGCCGCTTCAGGCACCACGCCGTAAACGGTGTCTAGCAGCTTGGCATATTGGGCATCCGTGAGCGGCAACGTGGGCGGCTCATCCACCTTGATCTTGGGAAGAGCCGGGATGCGTGGGAGCCATTGGGCCTCATAGCAGTACCGGAGGAAGCCCCGGACTCGCTCACGGACCTTGGAGCGGGTATAGCTTGACGGATAGGCCGTCTCCCACGTCCCACAAAAGCCCGTGAGCAACTCACGGGTCACGCCGGAGATAACAAAAGCGCCGTGCGTCTCGCAATAGGTTTGGAGCCGTGCTAGTTCGCGTGTGTATTTGCCGAGCACGCCCGCCGTGACGCCCTGGACTTGTTTGTCTTGCAAGAATAGATCAATGCTCTCCCGGAGGTAGTGCACGTTATCTCCAGGCTTCGTCTCAACGGGCTTGCCGCTGAGCTGGTCTTCCAGGTCCCGCTTTGCTTGCTCCGCCTCAGACCATGAGCGCGTCCCGGCTTGCCGCCGGTATTGCGTACCGTTCTGACTCCAGCGGAGGTGCTTGCGGCATTGGCAACGCCGGGCAAATTCATCACCCTTGTATTTGCAGCCTTCAGAGTGCCGGACAAAGATTGTGATTATCGGGGCCGTGCTCATTCTGTGTACCTCCATTGCGAGAGACATCATAGCACAGAATTAGCACAATATCTAGGTCGTTTCTCTATATTATTGATTCTATGTGTTTTATCTATGGCGGAGAGAGTGGGATTCGAACCCACGTTAGAGTTTCCCCTAAACACGC
>CAYYKV010000133.1:0-8863 GCA_964468605.1 uncultured Occallatibacter sp.
AGTTGAGCAGCTTGAGGCCGAAGGTGGTGGGCTCCGCATGAATCCCATGTGTCCGACCGATGGTGGGCGTGTGCTTGAATTCGATGGCGCGACGCTTGAGGACAGCGAGCAGAGCTTTGATTCCATCTTGAATGAGCGCCGAGGCTTCTTTCGTCTGCAGGGCCTGCGCGGTATCGACAATGTCGTTCGAAGTAAGGCCGTAGTGCAACCAGCGTGACTCTGCGTCGAGGCCCTGAGCTTTGAGAGACTCTGCCACTGCTGTTGTGAAGGCAATGACATCGTGCTTGACTTCGGATTCGATTTCGAGGACGCGGGCGGCCGAGACGGTGGCCTTGGTGGCAATGGCCTTGGCGGCGGAGGCGGGAATTACGCCGTCCTCGGCCAGAACCGCGCTGGCCGCCGCTTCCACCTGGAGCCAGCAGCGGAATTTGTTCTCGTCCGTCCAGATTGCGCCCATCGCGGGGCGCGTGTAGCGATCGATCAACGGCAGTCCTCTCGTGGTTCGTGGTCCGTGATTCGTGATTTGTGGCTCGTGCTGGCTCTTAGTCTGACAGCGGCCCACAGTGAGCCACCCCGCGGGTCTTGGTCCACGATTCACGACTCACGACATTTTGATTGTACGAGTTACACGGGGCTATCCGCGAGGAATTCCGAGGCGGATGAACAGTTCGTCGACGAGCAGGCCGCGGCCCGGCTTGTAGGGCTGAAACCATTCGCCGTCGATGACGAGCTGCGGGACAGCGCGCTTGCCGACATGCTCGATGACCGCGGCCGAGGCGGACGGGTCGGCATCGACGTTGATCTCGGTGTAGGCGACGCCATGCGCTTCGAGAAACTGCTTGGCGGAACGGCAATCGCGGCACCAGGCGGTGGTGTAAACCTGCACGTTCATAGGAAAATCCTACTCAAATTGCGATGCTGCGATCTGTGATCAGAAGCACCCGGGAGATTAGATGACCGCAGATCAAGTTAAGTCGCTGCTGAAGCTGGAGCCGCACCCGGTGGAGGGCGGATGGTTTCGCCGGACGTATACCTCGGCGGGAAACGTGGAGCTGCCGCGCGGAGCGCGGGCGCAGGGCACGGCGATTTATTACCTGCTCGAGACTGGGACGTTCTCAGAGATGCATGTACTGGCTTCGGACGAGATTTTTCACTTCTATCTTGGCGATCCGGTCGAAATGCTGCAGCTCTATGGGGACGGCAGCTCCGTTGTTTTGACTCTTGGAGAAAATTTGAGTGCCGGTCAAAATGTGCAAGTCGTGGTTCCGGCGGGGGTGTGGCAGGGGACGCGGCTGGTGGAGGGCGGAAAAGTGGCGCTGCTCGGGTGCACAGTGACCCCGGGTTTCGATTTTGCGGATTATCGCGGCGGAAGTTACGCGGAGCTGTCGGCAAAGTGGCCTGCGGAGGCGGAGCGGATCAGGAAGCTGACGAGGAGATAGCGGAGTTAGCGAGTTGGCGGCGCTGCGCGCCTGCTCGCGAGTTGGCAAGTTGGCAATCCAGTAAGCCCGCACGTTGGCGGTTCGCGTTGACCTCATCGCCGCTCGCGGAAGAAGCTGCGGAGCAATTCGGCGGATTCATCGGCCAGGATTCCCTGCCCTAGCTGCATCTGATGGTTGAGCTCGGGGTGGTTGAGGACGGAGAGGACTGAACCGCAGGCGCCAGCCTTCGGATCGGCGGCGGCGAAGACGAGGCGGTCGATGCGCGCGTGGATCATGGCTCCGGCGCACATGGCGCAGGGCTCGAGCGTGACATAGAGCGTGCAGCCGGCGAGCCGGTAGTTGCCGAGGGCCGCGGCGGCGGCGCGAAGGGCGACGATTTCAGCGTGGGCGGTCGGGTCGACGTCGCGCAGGACGCGATTCTGACCACGAGAAATGATCGCGCCATCGCGGACGACGACAGCACCGATGGGAACTTCGCCGGCCTCGGCTGCCAGACGGGCTTCTTCGAGCGCGGCCTGCATGGCTTGGGGATCGGCAATCATGTTTTGGGCGATCATGGCTTCGATGGTACGGCCGCAGGTTGCTGCTGGGTCATGCAATGGAGCGCGCCGAGGCCCCAGATGAGGTCGACGCTGTGGACGCCGATGACTTCGCGACCGGAGAAGAGTTCTGCCAGCGTGTTGAGCGCAATGCGGTCGTTGGGATCGTGGAAGGTGGGCACGAGAACGAGACCGTTGGCGATGTAGAAGTTGGCGTAGCTGGCCGGCAGGCGCTGTCCGCGAAAGATGACGGGGCGCGGAATGGGCAGCTCGACAACAGTGAATTGCTTGCCATGCGGAGTCCGCGCGGCGGTCAGGCGCTTCAGATTCTCCCTGAGCGGGGCGTGGTTGGGGTCGTCCGCGTTGGTCTCGACGGCGGCGACGATGGTGGAGGGCGCGACGAAACGGGCGATGTCGTCGATGTGGCCGTGAGTATCGTCGCCCACGATGCCGCGATTGAGCCAGATGGTTTGGTCGATGCCGAGATAGTCGCGGAAGACGCGTTCAAGTTGCTCGCGGCTGACGCCCGGGTTGCGCTGTTGCACTTCGCTCAGGTGGCACTCTTCGGTGGTGAGGAGTGATCCCGCGCCGTTGACGTCGATGGAGCCGCCTTCGAGGACGACGTGGTGCTTCGCGCCGTTCTGGTTTTGGATGAGGGGCTGCCAGGCCGGAACGTCAAGCAGTTTTGTGACGCGGCCGGGAAGTTTGTCGTCGAGATGCCAGTCAGAGTATTTGGCCCAGCCATTGAAGCGCCAATTGGTGAGCGCGACGCGGCCTTCGGCGTTGCGAACGAAGATCGGGCCGGAGTCGCGCGTCCAGCCGCGGTCGGTGGGCCAGGCGTGGAAGGTGACCTGATCGAGATTGGCCCCGGCGCGGTTGAGCATGGAGATGACGCGCTGCTTTGACGATGCATTTTCGACGATGAGATGCACGCGCTCGCGGGCAGCGAGCAGGCGGACGATTTCAGCGTAGAGCCAGGGGATGGATTGGAATTTGCCGGGCCAGTCCTCGGGATTATGCGGCCAGGCGAGCCAAGTAGCCTCGTGCGGCTCCCACTCGGCGGGCATGCGGTAGCCGAGGGCGCATGGGGTTTTCTCGGGTGGTCGAGCGGGCATGGCTACTTATGCTCTTTGTGCGCGGCGCGTGGCTTCGCAGGATCGAGAAAGCGCTGGGTGATGGGCGCGTAGGCGTCGATGCGCCGGTCGCGCAGAAAGGGCCAGTTGCGGCGTGTTTCTTCAATCACGGAGCGATCGACTTCGCCGAGGACGATTTCTTCGGCATCGTGGCCGGCTTTGGCGACGATGCGGCCGAAGGGGTCGGCGAGAAAGCTGCCGCCCCAGAATTCGAGGCCAGGCCCGGAGGCGCGATTGCCCGAAATGTCACCGTGTTCGACACCGACGCGGTTGACGGCGGCGACGTAGACACCGTTGGCGATAGCGTGGGCGCGCTGGATGGTGCGCCACGCGTCGAATTGCGCCGCACCGAACTCGTCTTTCTCCGCCGGGTGCCAGCCGATGGCCGTGGGATAGAACAGGACTTCCGCGCCCTGCAACGCCGTGAGCCGCGCGGCCTCGGGATACCACTGGTCCCAGCAAACAAGCGTGCCCACGCGGCCGGCGGATGTGTCGACGGACTGAAAGCCGAGATCGCCCGGCGCGAAGTAATACTTTTCGTAATAAAGTGGATCGTCGGGGATGTGCATCTTGCGGTAGATGCCGGCAACCTGGCCATCGGCGTCGAGCGTGACGGCGGTGTTGTGATAGAGGCCGGGAGCGCGGCGCTCGAAGAGCGAGGCAACGACGGCGACGTGGGATTCGCGGGCAACCTCGGCGAGCTCGGCTGTGGAGGGGCCGGGGATGGGCTCGGCAAGATCGAAGAGGCGCAGATCTTCACGCTGGCAAAAATACTGCGTGCGAAACAGCTCGGGAAGGCAGACGACTTGCGCGCCGAGACGCGCGGCCTCGCGAATGTGGCGCAGCGCGGCCGAGAAATTTGCCTCGGGATCCGCGCCCATGCGCATCTGCACGAGGGCAACCGTGAATTTGTGCGCGGTGGTCATTCGTGGTTTTACGAGCCTCCGTTATGGATGTTTGTGGCCGATGCAACAAGGCCAACCCCGGCATGCGGAATTGGCCTCGTGTCCTCTGAATCGTCAGCTCGATCGCTCTTCGTCTGCTTCGAATCTTATCCAAAGGCCTGCCGCACGCAGTGCCTACTCGTCCAGAATCAGGACCGCAGCGGCGATGGTGGTGGTCCACTTACCGCGCTTATCGCCAACAGCCGATTGAGTAATGTTACTGGTGCGGACGATCTTGTTGGAGATGCGGTAGATCTCCTTCTTCTCGTCCCAGCTCTTGTCGGGGTCGAACTCGACGTCCAGCGTGGTGGCGAGCATCTCGGCGGCCAGTTCCTCGGCGTACTCGCCGGCTTGATCGTCAGTCTCGCCAAAACTGTGGTGCTCGCTCAAGTAGCCGTAGGTGTTGCGATCGGCCGGAATGGCCACGCCGATGCTGCAGGCGACGAGACGGTGCGGCTCGCGCGTGGAATTCTCCGCGATGACCGCGAATACGACCTCACCGTCATCCAAATACTTGAGGCCTTCCTTACGCGGAATCATTTTGCACTGCGGCGGAAAGATGGAGGAGACGCGCACCAGATTCTGCGAGGCGATGCCCGCATCGCGAAGTGCCAACTCAAAGGAGGTAAGCCGTTCCTTGTGCTTGCCGACGCCTTTGGTGAAGAAAAGCTTCTTTGGGACCATGCGTTTTCCCAATTTCTATGTGCCCTCCGTGGGTAAAAGAAGTGTGGCCGTTTTTTGACGTTCCCGCATGAGTCTATCTCATCCTGGAGGGTGCGAACAGAGTTTCGAGTATTTTCATTTGAGGTTCACAGCGAGGGATTTAGCTCGGGACTCACGACCGTCTCCGGCTGGGTTGGCGATCGGACTCCGGATGAGGGCGAAGAGACGCTGTGCTGAGCAGGCTCCGAAGCAACTTTCCTGGATGCGGCGCGTTTAATAAGCATGAAGCAACGAATGGTTTGGCTGGGAATCCCTGTCTTGAGCGTGGCAATGAGCTGCGCGGCCGCGTTGGCGCAAGCTCCTGAGCCCTCGGCAGCGCCCGATCCGGGGAACGGGACGGGCGCCGCGCCCGCTTACCTCAGTCAGGCGATCCTCGAGTGGACGCCACCGTCTCTCGCAGAGTTGGGCGGGCAGGCAGTAGCGAAAGAAAACTTCACGCTGGACCGGACGATGCTGGCCGCGGCGGCTGGGCTGATGCCGGATTCCGACGCCGACCTGAGGGAGACGGTGGCCAAGCTCGACGGAGTGAGTGTGCACGTGTTGAGATTCGCGACTGACGGCCAAGCCGACCCGGAACAGATTGAAGCGATCCGCGAGGCCTACCACCTGCGCGGCTGGAAGCACGTGTTGAGTTCGACGAACTTGGGCGGAGCGGACCGCAGCGATATTACGGACGTGTGGCTGGTGATGGACGGCGCGAACGTGCGCGGAGGAGTGGTGCTGGTCGACAGCCCGAAGAGCCTGACGCTGGCAACGGTGGCCGGGAATCTGAGCCCGGTGGACATGCTGCACCTGCGCGGCCACTTCGGCATTCCGCGATTCGATAGCGACGGATTGAGCGGCGGCGCGGGCCGGTAATCTCGGCGGGCGCGAAACGGCTCGTCGTCGGGCAGGTTTGGCGCTCCATTCTTCCGCATCCCGCGCTGCGCTGATCTGCCAAAACGAAATGCTATAGTCGTGCGTAGCACTCCACCCGGAGTGATCGAACGATGCAGACGCGCAAGTGGACGATTGCTTTCCTGATTCTGGCTGCCGCCGAAGGCGCGGCGCCGGTTCGCGCCAAGGTGGTTGAGGATACAAGCGGTTCTCTCAGGACCCTGAGCAGCATTGCAGATGCGCTCGACTCAGCCGACCGGCATCCGGTGCACATTCTCTATGTTCACGGGATCGATGAGATTGGGGCAGGCGATTCGGGGAAGTTGCGCGATTCGATCTGCACCGAGCTGAAGCTGTGCGCGGTGGGCGACTGGAAGAATGAGGGCACGGAGTACGCGGACAAAGGCGAGTTCGCGAGCACCGTGGAACCACCGGCACTGGCTTACCTGGGCAGCCCGGTGTGGAACAGCCCCGAGGAGTGGAATGCAGCAGCGCCATTTGTCGTGCACTGGGTTGTGCACCTCAGGCGGCATCCCGCAGTGCTGGTGGTGGATGAGATCAACTGGTGGCCTCTGGTGCTGGCGCTCAAATGCAGGCGAGTGATTGCCGCCGAGGCGCATCTTTCAGGCCCCGACCAGCATTTGCTCGAGGTTTGCTCGCAACAATCCGTTCAGGATCCGGGTGGAGTGGGGCGTTTCTATCCCTGGATTCCGGCAGATGAAGCGGCGAAACTCGAGAAGATACGGCCGCGCGCTGTTCTGCTGAACAGAGAGTTGAAGGCCGGGCTTGTCGACTGGGGGCTTTCAGACGTGTTGATGGCGGTGGGACCGATGGGCGGCATTCTGCGCGATGGAGTGCGGCAATTGATGGCCAAATCGGCGGCATTCGATGCCGCCGCGGCAGAGACCGATTCCAGCGGGAACGGTGGAATAGGAAAGTACGACTGGAAGTCGCAACTGAACCGGGACAACGCGCTGGACCAGGAGTTTATCGGCGTGACGCACAGCCTGGGCAGCTATCTGCTCTTTAATTCGCTCAACCCGGAGTTTGCCAGCGTTCCTGGACAGAGCCTGCCCGCGGCGGATGCAGCGAGGAAAACAGCGGAAGAGAACGCGGTCCGTTACATCTTTGAGCGAACCTCGCTGATGTATTTCTTCGCCAATCAGCTTGAGATGCTGGAGATCACGAATCTTGAAAGCACCTCCGAGAGCGAAGCGAACGCAATGAAACCGCGCGGACTGGCGCCGGCTCCGACGGTTCCGACTGCACCGGCGGAAAACTTCAGAGCGCTTGTGGGGCGTTGGAAGGATTATCAAACGAGCTTTCAGCGAGTTCTGCACCCAAACGACGAGACGGCCCGGGAGAAGGTTCAGGTAGTGGCCTGGAGCGACCCCAGCGATGTAATCACCTACCGCGTGCCGAAGATCGGCGATGTGGAAGTGGTGAATCTTTACGTGAAGAATGCGACGCGCTGGTTCGGGATTTTTGAATCGCCGACCAAAGCGCATGGCGATTATGCAAAAAACGTCGATGTGCTGCGGGTGATGTTTGGAGAGACAAAGATTCAAGGCTCGGTTCATTAGGGTAGATCGATCAAGGATATTTGGGCGCGAACTCGCGCCGGCTGCCATTGCCACTGCTGAATTGCGGATGGTAGCCTCAAGCTTGGACCAAGGAGCCTTGGACTTGTCGAGATTGGACTCAATCTGGAAGGGACTTCCCTCAAAACCATGCAAAACACCTACAACGGGCTGGAGTTGCCCAAGACCGGCGAGCCGATAGAGTACAAGGACGGGCAATTTGCCGTGCCTGACCACCCCATCATTCCTTTTATCGAGGGTGATGGCACGGGGCGCGACATCTGGAAGGCGTCGCAACGGGTTTTCGATGCGGCCGTGGAAAAAGCGTACGGCGGCAAGCGTGGCATCCACTGGTTTGAGATTTTCGCCGGGGAGAAGGCTTTCCGCCAGTTCAATAACTGGCTGCCAGACGATTCGGTGGCGGCGGCGCGCGATTTGCGCGTGTCGATCAAAGGGCCACTGACGACGCCTGTGGGCGGCGGCATCCGCTCGCTCAATGTTGCGCTGCGGCAGATTCTGGATCTCTATGCATGCGTGCGGCCGGTGAAGTACTACCAGGGCGTGCCCAGCCCGGTAAAGCACCCGGAAAAGCTCGACATCGTGATCTTCCGCGAGAACACCGAAGATGTGTACGCAGGGATCGAGTTCAAGGAAGGCACAGAGGATGCGGCGCGGCTGATTTCGTTTCTCAATGACGATCTATTAAAGGGCGGAAAGAAAAGGGTGCGCACGGACTCGGGGGTGGGCATCAAGCCGATTTCGATCTTCGGAACCAAGAGGCTGGTTCGGTACGCGATCCGCCACGCGCTCGAATCGGGACGCAAGACGGTTACGCTGGTGCACAAAGGGAATATTCAGAAATTCACCGAGGGCGCTTTCCGCGAGTGGGGCTACGAAGTAGCGACACAGGAGTTCCGCGAGCAGACCGTCACGGAGCGCGAGAGCTGGATCCTGGGCAACGTCGAAAAGATGCCTGGCATTTCAATTGAAGAGAATGCCGCGCTGATCGAGCCAGGAGTGGAATTCGGGTCTCCGGCATTCCGCGAATCGCTTTACGCCGAAGTGAAGGGTGTGCTGGACTCGATTGGCAAGAGTCACGGCAACGGAGCATGGAAGCAAAAGGTGCTGGTCAACGACCGGATCGCGGACTCGATCTTCCAGCAGATCATCATTCGGCCGGAGGACTACAGCATTCTGGCCACATCGAATCTGAATGGGGACTATATCTCCGACGCGGCGGCGGCGCAGGTGGGGGGCCTGGGCATCGCGCCGGGTGCGAATATCGGCGACGGCTACGCGGTGTTTGAGGCGACGCACGGAACAGCGCCCAAGTACGCCGACAAGGACGTGATCAATCCCGGCTCGGTGATTTTGTCAGGCGTGATGCTGCTCGAGTTTATCGGCTGGAAGGAAGCGGCGAAGATGATCGAGAGCGCGATGGAGAAGACGATTCAGCAAAAGTCGGTGACGTACGATTTTGAACGTCAGCTTGCAGGCGCGACGAAGGTGGGCACGAGCGAGTTTGCCACGCGGATCATTGGAAACATGTAACAGCATCGGAGTTTGCGGAGCTAGCGGGGCTAGCGGAGTTAGCGCGTTTATCTGACGTAAATCCGCAAGAGTGCGCGT
>CAYYKV010000134.1:0-8804 GCA_964468605.1 uncultured Occallatibacter sp.
GCGACCGCTTTCAGGACGCGCAGGGCAACTGGCAGGACCGCACCGAGTGGCACAATCTGGTCGCCTTCAAGCGCACAGCCGAAATCGTCCGCGATTATGTGAAGAAAGGGTCGAAGCTTTTTATCGAAGGCAAGATTCAGACGCGCAGTTGGGAAGACAAGGACACCAAAGCCAAGCGCTACCGCACCGAAATCATCGTCAACGATCTCTCGCTGCTTTCAGGGCGTGACGATTCGCAGGGCGGGGGCGGGTACAGCCGTTCGTCGAGCTCTCAAAATGCCGCGGTAAACGAGGACCAGCGCCAGCCCGCTGTCGCAGACGACTTCGCGCAGTCAGCCGAAATCTCCGACGACGATATTCCGTTCTAGGGGCATGGGCCAGCGGAACGAGCAAGCAGGGAGCCTCTGCGGGAGCGCACGGTCTCTCGCTGAATGGCGAGTCTCGCTTTTGTGGAAGATTGTCAATCGCGGCCAGGGAGAATTCGAATGAAAATGTTTCTTGTTGTTTCACTGCTCGCAGCTTGCATGGCGCTTCCTGCGCAAGAGACGCGCCGCGAGGTCAGCCACGCCACCGGCAATCCGGCCGTCGACTCGAAGCCAAACAGCCCCGATGTCCCCGACGTTTTTGCCGTCAGCGGCCACCTGGAACGCATTGTTGTTCTGCGATTCAAGTTCGGCGCCGATCTGCTCGGCGGCCTGCAAAGGATGATTGTGCAGGAGAAGATCAAGAACGCCGTGATTCTTGGCGCTGTCGGCTCTGTGCGTGGCTACCAACTGCACATGGTTGAGAACCGCGACATGCCTTCGAAGCTCCTGTTCATCAAGGATCCGACGGCGCCGGCCGACATCATCGGAATGAGTGGAATTATCATGAATGGCCGCGCGCATCCCCACATCACACTGGCTATCGGAGATAAGGCCATCGGTGGCCATCTCGAGGCGGATACAACCGTCTTCACTTTTGCCGTTGTCACTCTGGGCGTGCTCGACGACTCAATCGATATGAGCCGCTTTGACGATTCGTCGTATCGGTAGGCAATGCCTACGCGGACGATTTATCTGCGGTTTCGCCGAGCGGATCGTTGTTCCGGTCCGTGACTTCGGCGATCGCGGCCAAGCGTTCAGCCAACTTGTCTGTCCAGCAGTTCTCGGGCGCGCGCCAGCTCCAGTTGCCGGTGGGCACCGCCGGAGTATTCATGCGCGCCTCCGAACCCAGCTCCAGCAAATCCTGTGCGGGAATAACCGCGATTTCGACCACGCTCGCCTCGGCTGCGCGAATCAGCGGCCATGCAGGCCGGTCGGCTACCGGACCAACGAGCGCTTCGACAGCCGCGCGCTCCGCTTTGCCGGCAGAATTCCACCATCCCTGCGTCGTGTCGTTGTCGTGCGTGCCGGTGTAGGCCACTGTGCTCGTCGTGAAATGCTGCGGCAGGTGCGTGTGCGCTCCCTTGTCGCTGAAGCCAAACTGCAACACTTTCATTCCCGGCATTCCCAGCTCTTTGCGCAGCGCGTCTACATCCGGAGTGATGACGCCCAGATCCTCGGCCACGAGCGGCAGCGGGCCCAGCGCAGCCTCGAGCGCGCGAAACAACTCAAGTCCCGGCGCCTTAATCCACTCGCCGTTGATCGCAGTCTCTTCTTCTTCGGGAATCGCCCAGTAAGCCTCGAAGCCGCGAAAGTGGTCGAGTCGCACGATGTCGAAGAGTTCAACAGCACGGCGAATGCGGTCGATCCACCAGCCGAATCGAAGTCCGTTCGGGTCCGGCGCGGCCAGCACATCCCAGCGGTAGAGCGGGTTGCCCCAGCGCTGGCCGGTGGGCGAAAAGTAGTCCGGCGGAACGCCTGCGATGCGGATGGGCTTGAGGTTGTCGTCCAGTTCGAAGATATCTGGATGAACCCACACGTCAGCCGAATCCATGTTGACGAAGATGGCCACGTCGCCCAGAATTCGGATTGAATTTTCCTCCGCCACATTTTTCAGTTGATCCCACTGCCGAGCGAAGGCGAATTGCAGGGCTCGCTCGATGGCCACCGCGCGCACACGCTCCGCTTCAGCTCGCGCCAGCGCCTGCAGATCGCGGCGGCGCAGCGGCTCAGGCCATTCAGTCCATGCGCCCGTCTTGAACTCGCGCCGCATCACGGCGTAAAGCGCATAATCGTTGAGCCAGGCCGCTTCATTTCGGCAAAACTCTTCGAAATCGGCCCACTGCTCGACGAGCGCTTCGTCGTCGAGCCCGCGATCGAGAAAGTTTCCCGCCGCCTCATGGAGCAGCGGCAGCTTCCGTGCTTCAACCTGGTCGAAGTCGACAGCTCCGGAACGCCCCGCCAGCGCAGCGATGCGCGCACCGTCAATCCACCCCCAGTCGGCGAGAAACTCGAGGCTGATGAGCGATGGATTCCCGGCGAACGCCGAAGATCCGGCGTACGGCGAATTGCCATATCCGGTAGGGCACAGCGGCAGGACCTGCCAAACGTGCTGTTTGGCGCGCGCAAGAAAGCCGACAAACTCGTGCGCCGCGGGGCCCAGGTCGCCAATGCCGCCATACGATGGAAGCGAGCTTACGTGCAGCAAAACTCCGGAGGATCGCTGGAACTTCATGAAGCCGATCTTACCGGATGGATCGCCGACTGCCCGGTGTTGGCCGCATTTGAGACAATGTTGGGCGTACATCTGAGCAGAGTTGTTTTGCGACTCAATCATTAAGGGAGCCCTCCTTTGAAGACCTGCCTTTCGCCTGTTTGCCTTGGCGTTTTCTCGTTCGTATCCTTCCTCGCCGTTTCAGCGATCCCCGCCATGGCCGCTGCGCCTCCGGCACCCGTAACGCTCGCGGCCGGCTGGCAGTTGCAGGACGTGGCAAAAGTCCCGCAATCGGGCGCGCAGATCTCGTCGGCCGATTTTGATTCCGGCAGCTGGTACGTGGCCACGGTCCCGGGCACTGTGCTGACAACGCTGGTCAACAATCATGTCTATCCCGAGCCGCTCTACGGCGAGAACGAACGCCCCGAGATCATTCCCGAGAGCCTCGTCCACACTTCGTATTGGTACAGGACCGTTGTTCGCATCCCCATTGCATACACGGGTCGCCACGTCTGGCTGAACTTTGACGGCATCAACTACTCCGCGGATATCTGGGTAAACGGCGTGCAGGCGGGCACGATCCGCGGCGCCTTCGTTCGCGGCATCTTCGACATCACTGCGCAGGTAAAACCCGGGCAGCTTGCTGTCGTGGCTGTACTGATTACTCCAGAGCCGCATCCCGGAGTGCCCCACGAACACACCTGGCGCGCCGGCGTCGGTCAGAACGGCGGCATCACAGCGCTCGACGGTCCCACGTTTCTTTCCACCATCGGTTGGGACTGGCTCGATGCGGTGCGCGATCGCGATACAGGCATCTGGCAAAAGGTTTTTCTCTCTGCGACAGGTCCGGTGGTAGTGAAGGACCCGCTCGTCACTACGGATCTGCCGCTGCCCAAGACCGATTCGTCCGACATCACAGTGCATACAACCGTTGAGAACGTGAGTGACCATCCGGTTGATGGCGTGTTGCGTGGCGCGATCGAGAACCTCGTCTTCGAGCGGCAAGTTACGCTCCCAGCCCACACAGCGCAGCAAGTCACCTTCGACGCGAAGAACACGCCGGCACTGCACATGGAACATCCACGCCTGTGGTGGCCGAATGGCTACGGCGCGCAGGCGATGTACAAACTGCATCTTGAATTCAGGACCGGCGATGCCACCTCCGACGCGCAGGATGTGGACTTCGGCGTGCGGAAGATCAGCTACTCCGTTCCAGGCACGGACACGTTGACCATCTCCGTCAACGGTGTGCCCATCTTCATTCGCGGCGGCGACTGGGGCCTGGACGAGGCGTTGAAACGGATTCCACGCGAGCGGCTCGACGCTGAGATCCGGCTGCACAAGCTGGCCCACTTGAATCTGATTCGCAACTGGGTGGGCCAGAGCACCGGCGAGGACTTCTACGAGTTATGCGACAAGTACGGCTTGCTCGTGTGGGACGAATTTTTCCAGCCCAACCCGCTCGATGGTCCTGACCCCACCGACATTCCGACCTACATCGCCAATGTGCGCGACAAGATTCTGCGCTACCGCAACCATCCGTCGATCATTTTGTGGTGCGCGCGCAATGAGGGCGACCCGCCGCCGGAGATCGATGCTGCTCTGCGCGCGCTGCTCGCCGACGTCGATCCCACGCGAATCTATTGGCCTAATTCGACCGATGGCCCGGGCGTGCGTTCGCACGGGCCGTACTATTGGCGGGCGCCGCGCGAGTTCTACACCGTGACCGACGATTACTTCAAGACCGAGACGGGCAGCGCCTCAATTCCCACGCTTGAATCCATCCGCGGCATGATGCCCAAGAAAGATTGGGAGACAATCGACGATGATTGGGCCGCGCACGACCTGGCCAAAGGCAACCAGCATGGTGATCTTTACCCGCTGATCCTCGCCGGTCGCTACGGCAATATCGCGAACCTCGCAGACTTTGTGCGCAAGGCGCAGATGGCCAACTACGAGGCTTTCCGTGCCATGTACGAGGGCCGCAACGCGCTGCTCTTCCATCCCACGACGGCGGTTATTACATGGATGAGCAATCCTGCGCAGCCCAGTTTCGTGTGGCAAATCTATCATTACGATCTCGAGCCGATGTCCTCCTATTTTGCCGTGATGCACGCCTCCGAGTTGGTGCACATTCAGTTCAACCAGCTTACGGAAGACGTGCAGGTCATCAATAACAAACCCGAGCCAGCGAACGATCTTCACGCGCATTTCGCGGTCTACAACCTCGACGGATCGCTCGCGTACGAACACGAAACCAAGTTCACCGCCGCTCCCGACGCTGCCACCGATCTCGGGCCGATCGATTTTCCGGAGTCCGTGTCAGCCGTCCACTTCATCAAGCTGGATCTCCGCGACGCAGCGGATCAATTGCTCTCGACCAACTTCTATTGGCGCGCTCAGCCCGGCGATCCCGATAACCTGACAGCTCTGAACCAACTTCCGATGGTCAAGTTGACGGCGAACGTGGAGACGCCGAAAGAGATTGCAGCGGGCCAACGTAGATTGCGCGTCTTGCTGCACAACCCAACCAAGAACATCGCCCTGATGGCCCATGTGCAACTGCGCAGAAAATCCGGAGCGCGCGTCTTACCGGTCTTCTACAGTGACAACTACGTCTCGTTGGTCCCCGGGGAAACAAAGACGATCGAAGTCCAAGCCGCAGCAAGCGCGTTTAAGGGCGAAGGTGCGCTGATCGTCGTCGATGGATGGAATGTGACCGTCGCTCCGGCATCATTCCCGGGCGGATCGATCGCTCCGAACCTGGACGCTCAACCCGATCGCTGGCCTGCAACCGGATTACCTGTTGCGACCAGCGGCCTGCGCTAGCCTTCAGGGCGTACAGAAATAGAATGCCCGCAACCTCGATGGCTGCGGGCATTTTGATTATCTGAAGTTGCCTGCGTTTACGTGCCCGGCGCCTGCGGCCCTTGTGGCTTGGCATTGATGACGACGAGCCTGTGCTTCTTGTAGTCGTCCCACACGCCGCTCACGAAGACGCTGAAAGCCTCATTGCGGCGCTGATCCAAAAGCTGATCACGCATGCGGTCGGAGTTCTTGGCGATCTCGTCAGGAGTCGGTTCTTGCTTGTCGTCAATCTTCACCACGACGCCAGTGCGGCCGGCATCGATGGGTCCGCTGATCGAGCCGACGCTCATGTCGAAGAGCTGCGGCGCCACCTGGCCCACTTCGCCGAAATCGGGCACCTGCCCGTTCTCGCCCACCAGGTCGCTGGTCTTCACCGTCGCGCCCACAGCCTTGGCAGCCTTGGCCAGATCGTTCGTCGCTTTCGCCTGGTCGGCCAGTGCCTTCGTCTTCTGGCTTAGCAACGAAGGAAGCTGCTCCTCGCGGTAGTCGTCGAGCACGTGGCTCTTCCAATCGGCAAACGATGGCGAATGCGCCGGAACGATGCCCGTTACCTGGAAGATTGCATATCCTTCGCCTGTGGGCGCCGATTGCGGCGGATCGCCTTGTTTGGCTTCAAAGGCCTTGGCTAGAATCTGCGCGCTGTCGGGCAATGCGGCAATCACGCCGTCGTGCGCCACCGGATCTGTAGTCACCACATCCAAATGATGCGCCGCGGCCGTCTTTTCAAGACCATTCTTGATCGCCTCGCTGGTCAGTTGCTGCGCATAGCTGTCCTCGGCCGAGGTCTCGGCCTGGCGGGTCAGAGTTGCAATAATGTTCGCCTGCACATCGCTCAGCGGCTGCGTGTGCGCGGCCTGACGCTCCTCCACCTGCACAGTGTGGTAGCCAAAATTGGTCCGGACAATTGCAATGTCGCCAATTTTCTGAGTAAAGATCGCGTTGTCGAATGCCGGCA
This sequence comes from uncultured Occallatibacter sp., assembly GCA_964468605.1. Taxonomy (GTDB): domain Bacteria; phylum Acidobacteriota; class Terriglobia; order Terriglobales; family Acidobacteriaceae; genus Telmatobacter. The sequence goes on from CAYYKV010000134.1 coordinate 6,401, forward strand.
CCATCTTGCCACGCTGCGCAAAGCCCAGCTCGCCGCCCATGTCCTTGCTTCCCGGGTCGTCAGAGTATTTCTTCGCCAGGTCAGTCCAGTTTCCGCCCGCCTGGAGCTGCTTCAGAATCATCTCCGCCTTGGCTTTGGCCGCAGCATCGGTCTTGGCGTCGGCGTTCGCCGGCACGCTGATGAGAATGTGCCGCGACTTGGCCTGCTCCGGCACGGAATAGTCGGCGACGTGTTCGTTGTAGTACTGCTGAACGGCCTGCTGGTTCGGCGGTTGAACGCCGCCCGGAATCTGGCCTTCGCTGAACGCGAAGTAGGTAATCTTGCGTTCCTCCGGCACTGCCTGCGCGTAGCGCGCCGCGTTGGTCTTGAAGAACGCTTCCAGTTCGCTGTCGGAAGGGTTGATGGTCTTGCCCAGATCTTCGGCCGAGATCACCGCGTAATCGAACTTGATCTTGATGTTCGCTTTGCGATAGGTATCGCGGACTTCCTGATCGCTCACCGTGACCCCGCCGGTGATGAACGCCTGCAGCCGCTGGATCGTAATCTGGCTCTTGATCTCGTCTTCGAAATCCGTTACCGACTCGTGCAGCCGGTCGTCGATCAATTGCTTGTAAGCATCGTCGCCGATATAAGTCCCGTTGGGATAGAGAACCTGGCCCGGAGGGCCGGTGCGCAGATACTTGCGCACGTCGTCGTCGGTCGCAGAGATTCCCAGCTTGTGCGCCTCGTCGAGCATCACCTGCTCCTGCACCAGTTGCTGGCCCACCTGCTGCTCAAACATCTGCACGATCATTGGATTGCTGGCGTACTCCGGATTGCGCTGCCGCAACTGGTTCTCGGTGATCTGCTCCACGTGTGCCTGGCTGATGGGGTCGCCCGACGACAGGATGCGGCTATACCAGTGCGGATAAACAACGGCGTACGTGTCGGGCGAAGAGGACCCCACTCCGCCCAGGCCGGGAATCAGGTACAGCACCATGGTGACCGAAGCTGCGCCGATAATGACCACAATCAGCGCCTTGACCATGCGATTATCTGTTTGCAGGAAACGAATCATGGATGGACTTCAACCTTCAACTCTCTGAGCGCTGGCAGGCCGAGCTGGCGGGCGTCAGCACAGAATCTGCTGTGTGCACGGCGCGCCTGCGGATGCGCAATTTTCGCTCGATACGACTCTGCAATTATAGTGGATCGCCCGCCGCGCACGGATCGTAGCGCCATTCTCCCTACGCAATTGGCCTCACGCACAACGGGCATCCCGCCTAAGCCGGATGCCCGTTTTTTTCTTGTTCCCTTGGTCCCTTGGTCCCTGTTTCTAATTACCGCCAGTAGTACGCTCCGCCGACTATGTAGTACGGCCGGTAGTAAACCGGCGGATATCCGTACGGGTAGCCTGCATAACCGTAGCCGGCGTAGTAGCCCGGGCCATACGGTCCGCGCCGATAGAGGCTTGGGCCCCCGGGATAGAGTCCCTGAGCCAGCCGAGCCGCTTCTTGCGGGCTCACCGGGTTCACTGTGAGCGGTGCATTGATGTGGAATGTGACCAGTGCCTCGGCCGGAATCCAGACGCGCGGTCCCCCCGAAGCGGCTGAAGCTGCAGTGCCTCCGGCCGCGCCGACCCCAGCGCCGATTGCGCAGCCCGGGCCACGGCCCACTGCGCAGCCAATGATGGCGCCAATCAGGGCCCCGCCCACTGCGTTGCTCGCCGTCTGGCCGGCCTTATTCGGTCCCTTCACTTTGAATTGATCCGTATCCAGCGGGTAGCTTTGTCCGCCCAGATCGAGCGACGTGAGCGCGAGCGCCAGCACGGAGCTGCCAGCCAAATGGCCCGAGCCCTCATTCTTCACTTCCGTCACTACGCCGTGCACGGTTGCGCCGCGCGGAATCGCCAGATAGCCGCCGGCCACAACGTCCTGAATCACCGTGAACTGCACCGGCTCGCCGTCCTTTGCCCTCTTGCTATCCACCGGCTCGCTGGTCCGCACCTGCAACAGTGTTCCCGCTGGAATGGTCACTGGTCCTCTGGCAGGCTGGTATGCAGGCGCCTGAGGCGCAGGCTGGTACTGCGGATACGGCGGATATTGCGAATTCTGCGGATTCTGGTACTGCGGCCGCGCCGGAGGAGGTGGCGGATAGCCGCCTTGCTGCGGGTAGTTCGGTTGCTGCGGGTTGTTCGCCGGACCCGGAGGTGGTCCTTGATCCTGCGGATTCGCGTCGGGAGCAGGGCCCGGCGGCGGCAGGTTCGCCATTTGCTTCTGCGCCTGCGACTGGTCTGGATCCGGCATCTCGTCGGCGCTGGGAGCCGGCTGCGGGTTTTGTGCATCCGCGCCCGGATTGCCGATCTGCAGATTGTTGTGCACTTTGGTCACGCCGTCAACGTGCGCGGCGATCGACTCGGCCAACT
>CAYYKV010000135.1:0-8757 GCA_964468605.1 uncultured Occallatibacter sp.
TCTTTGCGGAGTACACCGAAACTTGCGCCGAGGTAGCGCATCACGCGCACCAGGGTCACCACAATCTCGCGGCCGCGAGGATCGTATGCGCCCATGCAGCCGAGCCAAAGGCAATACTCCTGCGTCCCGTCGAAGATTGGCAGCCCATTCTTCTCGACAAACTTGTCGCGCTCTGCCGAGCCCATGCCCAGCGCATTGCTACCCCGCTCCAATGCCAAAAAAAGCTTTGCCCCATAATCGTTTTCCCATGCGCCCGTGTTCACCGCGCCGCGCCGCAGGCCCACGATGATCGGCACATGCTCAATGCCGACCGGGCATTGGAACTCGCAAGCGCCGCAGGTGGTGCACTCGAAGGCTGCTTCCTGTGCGTTGTACTTGCCCAGGAGCGGCTCCTCAGAATGCGGTCCGTATTCGTTCAGGTAGCCGCGCAGCCCCAGCACGATTTCTTTCGGGTTCAGCAGTTTTCCGGTGTTGTTGGCCGGGCAATGCTCCATGCAGCGCCCGCACTCCACGCAGGAGTAGGCCTGCAGGCTGACCAACTGCGTGAGATCCTTGCCGGCTACCAGCCCGAAGTCTTCGTCGCCCACGAGTGGAGGAATCTGGGCGAATCCGTCGCGCGATAGAAAAACCGTGAACGGACTCAAGACAAGATGCAGGTGTTTGGTGTGCGGAATGAGCGGCAAAAAGACGAGCAGCGTGAGCGTGTGCGCCCACCACAGCGGCCGCGCGGCATCGCTTGTTGCGGGCACAAAGAACGCAGCGAGATATGTGACCATCAGCGCGAAGATCAGCAGCGCGATGAGTCCGGACCCCCAAGAAAGCTCGCCCAGCCATTTGGGTTGCGCTACGAATCGCCGCACAAAGAGCGCGAGGATGCCCACGGCGCAAGCGGCTGCAAAGAAGGCCGCGAAGTCGAAATAGAATCGTCCGGCGGGACCTGCGGGATCGAGGAAGCCGAGCCCGAAGATTGTCGCGCAGTGGTTCAGCGTGACCAGCGCAAAGGCACAGAAGGCCCAGAAGACCAACGCGTGGGCCACCCCGGCGAGCGGCCGCTCGCGAATCACTTTGGCCTGGAAGATCACTTCCCAGACAAAATCGCGCACACGGCGGCCAATGGGAAAGAGATGAAAGCCGGGGTCTTTCTTCGATTGCAGGATTTTGCCGAGGATCGGACCAAATCGCCGCCAGAAACCAAAAAGCGAAGCGGCGGCAAGCGCTGCGAACAACGCTCGCTCCCAGCCGGAGAAGTGCTGAGGTTCAGCCAAAATTGGGAGAAAAGTCATCATTGGCAAATCAAGAACACCATACACGATGGGATCGACAGCCTGCTCCGGCGTGTGTGATTTCGATCTACGCCGAAGCTGATGTCTGCAATCAGTTCACGGGAAATCTCATGCCTCATTTTCGCGGCGTGCTGTGAGCAAATCGCGAGGTCCGAGGGACAAAAACTTCGGGAAGGAGTATTCTTGGGCTTCCCCGGAAAGAGGTCTCGATCCGGAGGGCTCAGAATGTTCCGTTCGGGATTTGACCTTGCGAGACAGGCGAAGCCTCGTGTATCGCACGGCGTTCTTCTGCTTGCCTTGCTCTTTGTCTCATGCGGCGGGGGTTCCGGCAGTACCGGTAATTCAGGCGGGAACGGCGGCGGAGGCGGCACTGGCGGAGGCGGGAACACCAGCCCGGCAAGCGGGGAGTATCTCTGGGAAGTCGGCAACGTCACAAACAATCTGAATTACGCCACGATCAATACGACAACCGGAGCGCTTGGTTCGCCGACGGCCGCAGGCGGACCTGCGAGCAACCCGACCAACTATCCAAGCATTGTTGTCGCGCCATCGGGCAATTACCTTTATGCGTTTTACTGGACCTTCAGTGAACTGGAGACTTTTCGCGTCTTCGGCCCTGGATTCCAGCTTGAATACCTCGCGGGCGCAGATTACACGTTCAACATGCCTTACGAGTGGTCGATGGTGCTTCATCCGAGCGGGAAGTTCCTCTATGTCTTCATGTCGGGGACACAGAGCACGATTCAGGAGCTTTCGATTGACGCAAGCACCGGCGGGATGACGCTGGGCCAGACGCAGGCGGAAAACGCAGACCTCAGACTGGGAGTCTTCGATCCGGCGGGCCAATTTCTGTTTGTAAACGATCTGACAGGCGGCAGGGTTTTCGTTTATCAGGTGAATCAGACCAACGGCTCGCTCACAGCGGCCGCGGGTTCGCCATTTACCCTTCCCGCGGGGGAACAGCCTACGCAATTGGCGATCGGCGGTTCGGGCACTTCCTTGTTCCTGTATGCAGACCTTTACTTATCGGGCGGTGCTGGAGGAGGGATCGCGGCCTTCTCAATCAACAGCTCTACCGGAGCATTGGCCGTGGTTCAGGGTTCGCCGTTCCAAAGCGGAGTCTACCCACCGGCTTATATTTGCGTGGATCCGTCAAAGAGATTCCTCTATGGATCGAACCTCACGCCGGGCTCGATCTACGCATTGACGATCAATCCCGCCACCGGCGCGCTCACGCCGATCGCAGGCTCTCCGTTCTCGTCCGCACCAACCTCGGACACAATTGCCATTGATCCGTCCGATCAATTTCTTTATGTGACGAACTACGCAAACAGCACAATCTATGGTTTCAGCATCAACCCAACCACAGGCAGCCTCTCAGCGTTATCGGGCTCTCCGTTCCCGGCCGTACCGCAGCCGGTAGGGCTGACGATGATGGACATTCCATAGACCGACACTGCCCGGACATTCATTCACCCGGATGCAGCTTCGGATCGTGAAACTTTCGCGCGCGATAGTATCCTAGCCCGTGCGGGCCTGCGATTGCGGCGCGCAAAATCGATTGCCTGGAGCACGAACTTGGCCAAATATCTCGTGACTGGCGCCGCCGGGTTCATCGGGCGCTCGATTGCCGCAGCCCTGCTGAAGCGCGGCGACAGCGTGCGCGGCGTTGATAGCCTGATCACGGGCAAGCGCGCGAACCTCGCAGGCCTCGAAGCCATGGAGTTCATCGAGGGCGACCTGGCCGATCCTGCAGTGTGCACGAGAGCGTGCGCGGGCGTTGAGGTTGTCTTTCACGAGGCTGCGCTGGCCAGCGTGCCGCGTTCTGTGGCCGATCCCGCAGCTACCAATCGCAACTGCGTCGAGGCAACCGTGAATGTGCTGGTAGCCGCTCGCGCGGCCGGCGTGCGCCGCGTGATGTATGCCGGCTCTTCGTCGGTCTACGGAGATACTCCTACGCTGCCCAAACGCGAGGATATGCTGCCGAACCCCATCAGCCCTTATGCGGTGGCCAAGCTGGCGGGAGAGCACTACATGAGCGCATTTACGCGCGTCTACGGGCTGGAAACCGTTACCCTGCGTTACTTCAACGTCTTCGGCCCCTTTCAGGACCCCACCTCGCACTACTCCGGAGTTTTGGCCATTTTTTGCCGCAAGATGCTCGCCGGGGAGCAGCCGACCATCTACGGCGATGGCGAGCAGAGCCGCGATTTCACTTATATCGAGAATGTGGTTGCAGCCAACCTGCTTGCTGCCGACGCGCCGGCTGAAAAGGTCTCCGGCAAAATGATGAACCTGGCCACGGGTGCGGCCATCACGCTGAATCAGGCGTTCGAGATTCTTTGCGGCCTGACCGGCTACAAGGGCAAGCAGGCCTACGCCGAGCACCGCTCGGGCGACATTCGGCGCTCGCTGGCCGACATCAGCCGGGCGAGAGAGCTGCTGGGGTACGTCCCGCGGGTCAATTTTCGGGAGGGGATCGGCCGCACTGTGGAGTGGTATAAAACCACGCAGCCGGAAAATTGATGAATCGCCGCGGCCGGCAGTTCTGCCGCCTCGTTGGAACCCGTTCTCGCCCTGAATTCACCTTGCGCAGGTGGCGCTCCTGCTCCGCTCTGCTCCCACTGTGACGGCAGTCACGCTTGTGCGGTCAATCCTGTTCAAGATCATTGACGATCGCTCTCCGATGGACGAAACTGACAGGGATTTTCCCCAGAATAGCTGTTCGTTCTGAACGCCAGGGCCATCGCTCTTGCTCTGAATGACGTTGAGCATCAGAGAGGCTCATGACGGGTTTTCGCTGCGGTCCGCGGCGCAGAGCATCGTGTTCCTTCGAGCAGATTCGGCTGGAAGCCCGGTGTGTTGCAGTTCTGTGCGCGGGTTTTTGCGATTGAGGCCCTTCCGTTGCCGAATACTCTGTCGATCCACGAAGTCTTTCTGAACACAACTGCCGCTCGGGAGCCCGCGAACACAGTCAGCCCCAAGTCCACCTCTCTTCGCGAACTTTGGCGGGTGGTGTGGCGACGCCGGCGTTTGGCGGGCACCATCCTGGGAGGTTTGCTGGTTGCCTGCGTTCTCTATTGCCTGATCGCGCCCAATCAGTACGAGGCGGCCGGCCGGGTTGAGCTGCGCGCCGCGCCCGTCTCCTCGCTCAACCTCGATGGCGCCGAGGCGCAGGTTCCGACTTCGATTCTTTCCGCGCCGATCGCACTGGAGACGCTGGCCAGCGTTCTGCGCAGTGACCGGCTCGCCTGGCGCGTGATTGTCGCGCTCAAGCTTTACCGGGCTCCCGGTTTTCGCGGCGACTTTGCCGGCCGATTTCCGGATTTCAAAGCTGACAAGCCCACGCCCGAGGCAGAGGCCTGGCTGCTCGATCGCTTCTCGCGCCGCCTGCGCGTGCAGTCGATGGCGCGCACCATGCTGGTCGAAATCCGCTTCCGATCGCGCGACGCGGCGCTGTCAGCGGCGGTGGTCAACGCGCTCATCGCCGCTTACGACGATCAGGAAACCGAGTCGCAGATTCAAGCCACGGCGCAGGCCTCCGGCTGGCTGAGCGCGCAGCTCGCCGCATTGAGGACGCGCGTTGACCGGGATCAGCAGCGCCTGGCTGCGTTCGAAGATCAGCACGGCATAGTGAGCACGCCCGAAGTGATGGCCAACGGCCAGCCCGGGGAAACAGAACACAGCTCGGCTTTGCTCGAGATCGACGAGCTCGGCCGCCAGCTTGTTGCCGCGACCACCGACCGCATTCTTGCCGAGGCTGAGTACCGCGCCGCTTCTCAGGGCGATCCGGAGACGGTGATTGCCTCCGATCCGCGGCTGCAAGCCGACAACGCCAACTTCGCCACTGCGCTGCTCGAGCAGATCCATGCGCGGCGCAGCGACCTGGAGCAGGAACAGGCTCAGCTCAGCGCGGAACACGGCCCGGGCTTTCCACGCGTGGTTGAAATCAGCCGCCAACTGGCGGATCTCGATCGGCAGAAACAGGCCGAGGACGCAAAGCTTGTGGAGCGATTTCACTCGAACTGGCAGACCGCCCAGGATCGCGAGCAGTTGGTGCGGAACAGTCTGCAGCAGGCCACGAATGAAGGCATGAAGCTGAACGAAGCTGCGACCGAATACGCCGTGATGCGCCAGGAAGCGAACGCCAGCCACGACTTGTACCTGCGCGTCGAGGACAAAGCCGAGGAGGCCGGTTTCGCTGCGGGAGTGCGCTCCTCGAATATTTCCGTCGTCGACTACGCGCGCCAGCCGGTGAAACCGGTGGCCCCCGATTTGCCACTTTATCTCGCCATCACGTTTTTTGTGGGGCTCTGGATTGCCGTCGGCGCCGCGCTGTTACGCGAGTCGCTGGGTTCGTACGCGGGCCCATCGTTGCTCGCCCCGGTGTTGCTTGGAACGATCGCGCTGCTTGGCGCAGGCACATCGATTCACGCGCAAGCGCCCACGCCGAACACATCGGGCTTGCCATCGGGCGTTGCCAGCTTTCCGCAGTCGCAGGAGACAAGGAGCGTGCCGAATCCGAAGGAAGCGCCGCCGATCTGGAACGAGGCGGGCGGGGCCGCGCCCACGACTGGCGCTGCAACTTCCGCGGGGGCGCAATCTGCCGCGCCCATGCCCGCGCCCATCGGCCCCGGAGACTTTCTCGAGATTGCCGAGTATCACACGCCGGAGTTTCACTCCGCGGTTCGCGTCTCAGTCGAGGGCACAGTTACGCTGCCGTTGATCGGCGAAGTGAAACTTGCCGGGATGGACGAGCAGGCCGCCGCGCGCGCAATCGAAGCCACGCTGCTGGCGAAGGGCATGCTGCTTCATCCGCTCGTTTCGGTTTTGGTCACTGCTTATGCGGGCCAGGACGTGAGCGTGCTCGGCGAGGTCACGCGGCCCGGCGTTTATCCGTACACGGTTCACCATCGCCTGCTCGACCTGATCTCTGCTGCGTCCGGTCTCTCAGCAAATGCCGGCCGGCTGGTGAATGTGTTTCACCAAGGCGATCCCAAGAATGCTCATGCTGTGGTGCTCGACCCCGGCGGAACAGACACATCGTCTGACCACAATCCCGAGCTGAGCCCCGGCGACACGGTTCAGGTGAGCCGCGCCGGGCTTGTCTACGTCGTGGGCGACGTGATCCGACCCGGCGGATTCGCGGTCGATCCCGTGCAAGGGCTCACGGTTGTGCAGGCACTTTCGCTCGCCTGGGGGCCGTCGCAAAACGCCGCCGTCGGCAAGGCTATCCTCATCCGCGAACAAAAAGGAGGCCGCGCCATGATCGCGCTCAACATTCGGAGAATGCTGCGCGGCCAGGATCCGGACCAGCCGGTGCAGGATCGAGACATTCTGTACGTTCCCGACTCCGAGGCGAAGAATCTGCTGAACCGGACGCTGGAGTCCGCCATTCAGTCGACGATTGGAGTCACTATTTACTCCGCGTTGGTTTATTCGCAGCGGTACTAGCAGGCCCATCATGAGAAGAACCGCATGGATTCTGCTTCTCCTCTTCGCCTTTGCGATTCCGTGGGAGTACTCGCTCGACCTCGGTGGGCTGCTGGGCAATGCGGCTCGCATCGCCGGTCTGCTGGCGCTTCTCGCAGCGGTTCCAGCGGTGCTGGAAGCCGGCCGCATGCGCACGCCGGGCGCGTTCTGGTGGCTCACGCTCGCGCTTTTTCTCTGGTTCTGCTGCTCCTATTTTTGGACGATCGATCCTGCTGCGAGCCTGGAGAAGATTCGCGGTTACTTCCAGGAGATGATGATCGTTTGGCTTGCATGGGAGTTCGCCGATACGCCGGTCGATCTGCGCGCGTTGCTGCGCGCTACGGTCGCCGGCAGCTGGGTGCTTGCGCTGCTCACGCTTGCGGCTTTTCGATCGCCTGAAGCTATCGCGGCGGGCCAGATTCGTTTTGCCGCATACGGCCAGGATCCCAACGAGGTCGCACGGTTTCTCGATCTCGGCTTTCCGCTGGCCGCGCTTCTGGTCAACTGCGAACGCCGCTGGCTGGCGCGCATCCTGGGGCTGGGCTTCTTCCCGCTGGGGCTGGTCGCGGTTTTGCTCACCGCTTCGCGGGAGGGCTTTCTCGCCGCGGTCATTGGAATTGTCGGGTCCGTCGTTCTCCTCACGCAGGGCCGCTCACGACGCGTGGTTGCCGCCGCTTTCGCGTTGCCGCCATTTCTGGCTGCGCTCTGGTTGATCGTGCCGACTGCGACGCTGGCGCGCCTCGCCACGATTCCCGAGCAACTCCAAACCGGCGACCTGAACCAGCGGCTCAACATCTGGTCCGCGGGCTGGCGCGCCTTCACGCACGCGCCGATTCTGGGATCGGGCGCGGGCTCATTTGTCGCCGCTGCGCGGCTTTCTCCCATTGACACGGCCCACAACACCGCACTTTCGATAGCCGTGAGTGGAGGGCTTTGCGCATTGTCGCTGGCGGCCATCCTCGTCGCGCTCGCGGTGCGTTCCGCGTTTCGCTCGCATGGTCCTCTGCGCATCGCGCTGATTACATCGTTGATCGTCTGGGCTCTGACCTCGCTGGTCGCCACGGTCGAGGAGAATCGCACCACATGGCTGCTGCTCGCCATTGTTGCGGTTGCGGGCCGACTTGCCGGCGACGATCCCGGCGGGCTCACAGACTGCTTCTCCACGCGGCCGCCGCTTGCGGCCGGCGCACCGGCGCTACGGCTCACTGCGCAAACGGAGCCTTAGAGGACAAGCCTGCAATGTCGATCGCTTCGCCCATTGCCGCGCCTCCTCGAACACTGGGATTCAATCGCGCCATTCTCCAGGCTGCTGTTTCGGTCGGGGCCGCTGGAATTCTTGTGAAGGTCCTCGCCACGTTCAAGGAAGTTGCGGTCGCCTCAGTCTACGGCCGCTCCGACGCAATGGACGCATTCCTCGCCGCGGCGCTCATTCCGAGTCTGCTCGTGAACCTGATCTCGGAGTCGATGAACCAGGCGCTCGTGCCCACGCTCGTCCGGGTGAGGGAACAGGAGAGCCGCGAGCGCGCCCAGGAGCTTTTGTCGAGCTCCATGCTCTGGATGTGCCTGCTCCTCGCCGCTGCCAGTGGAGCGATGGCCCTGTTGGCGCGCGGTTTTTTCCCGCTGATCGCGTCCCACTTTGCCCCAGCCAAGCTCGCTCTCGCCGTGCACCTGTTTTATGCGCTTCTACCGGTTGTTCTCATCACTGGAATCGCCACGAATTGTACCGCGGTCCTCAACACGCTCGACCGTTTCGCTCTTCCCGCACTCGCGCCCGTCGTTATTTCTGTCGCGATCATCCTGGGAGCGCTTGCGTTTGGAGGACGCCTCGGCATCTGGGCCATGGTCTGGTCAACGCTGGCAGGCTCGCTGTTGCACGCCGTTGTCGTTGCCTGGATGATGCAGCGGCGCGGATATCGGTTTCGACTACGCTGGCACGGCATGGACGAAGCCACGCGCGAAGTCGCAGGCCAATATGGGCCTGTGCTGTTGAGCAGCGTGGTGT
>CAYYKV010000136.1:0-8638 GCA_964468605.1 uncultured Occallatibacter sp.
GGAAGAAGAGCGGACGCGAAGAATGCGGCAAGTGAGGTTGGTTTGTTCATAACCCCGCAATCTTACTGCGACGCCCTCGACTTGACAATCTGGAAAACGCTTACCGGCCGGACTGGAATTACCGCAGTTTCGTCGCCGGTTCCGTCCCAGCCCAACGATAGATTGAGCAGTCCTCCCAGCCTGGCGCCGCATATTCAGCGCCGGGCTGGCGCTTGAGAATCGTGCGGTCAGCGACAGCATCTGGGTGCGAGCGGCGGATCTGGCCGTGATAGAGCCGCTCGAATCGGGGCTCGCGCCTGAGCACGTTCTCTTGCTCATTGTTGACGTAGAGAATGTCGAGCTGACTGGCACCCTCGGTCAGGGTTCGAGTCCAGGCGCGCAAGAGGCGGCGCAGCACAGGCGCTGCGAAGGGATTAAAGAGAAATGCGACACATGGGCCGGCCGGGAGGGGGAAATCCGCGGCGTCCCGGCAATGCATGCGCATCGGCACTCGGGTGCGCTTTGCAGCACGCCAAATCGCGAGATTCCTGCGTGCGATGCGCGCCAGGGTCGGATGCAATTCGACACCAATCACGCTGCGAAAGGGATAAGCGGCGGCCAGCAACATCGCGCGGCCCATGCCAGCGCCGAGATCGACGAAGGTGTACGCGTCGATAGGCGCGAGCGGGCGGCATTGGCGCCAGCGCACGAGGATTCCCTGAAAGACGGATGGCGCGACGGCGTAGTAGGCCGTTACGTGGCGATCGTGGCGGTGGCCGGAGCCGAGATTGCGGCCGGCTACCAGGCCGCTGGTGCGCACGCCAAATTCCAGATCAAAAGGATGGCGGATCAGTCCATCTTTTTCGGCCAGCCCGGGCAAGCGACGTCTGCCTGCGGCCTTCTTCGCTTGAACCTTGCCGGGTGCACCAACGCTCACGATTGAACGTTAGCACAGCGAGCACCGTGAGGCGGGGTGAGTTGAAGATGAATTCGAAAAGAATTTCCAGCGGGCGAACGTGTTCTGCGCGGGAGGTTGCGGTTGAGTGCGCGCGCCGCGCCGGGAGCAGATTTTGTCTTGACTGGGCCGCGGCGCGTCTGCAAAACTGCGTTGGCACATTCTACAGGCGTCATGGAATGTCGCGATGGATTGGGCGCATTTTCGATTTCCCTGGGCGCTAGCCTGCGGCTGGCGTGGATTGCCAGACAGAGCGGCGCCCGCGAGAACCTCTCCCGACACGAACAAGGAGGAAGCATGAAGAAATACTTTGCGGAACTGGTGGGCACATTCATTTTGGTGCTGTTTGGCTGTGGAACGGCTGTGATTACCGGCGGCGTGCCAGGATTGGTTGGCATCGTCGGCATCGCCTTAGCATTCGGGCTGGGCCTGATCGCAGCGGCGTATGCAATCGGTCCAATTTCGGGGTGCCACATCAACCCCGCGGTGAGCCTGGGCGTCTGGGTTGCCGGTCGGATGACCTTCGTCGACATGATCGGCTACTGGATAGGGCAGTTTGTGGGCGCAATTCTTGCGGCGTGGCTACTGCTGATGATCGCCGTCGGCACCACGGGATACAGCCTTGCGGTGAACGGGCTTGGCCAGGATGGCTGGGGGCCAGGTTATCAGGGCGGATACAACGAACCTTCGGCGATCCTGTTTGAGTTCTTCGCAACCATGATCTTCGTGATCGTGATTCTGGGGTCCACGCAGAAAAGCTCACCAGCGGGATTCGCGGGGCTGGCCATCGGCATTACGCTGGTGGCGATTCACATATTCGGCATCCACATTACGGGCGTTAGTGTGAATCCGGCGCGGAGCCTTGGGCCGGCGATTTTCGCAGGCGGACAGGCAATCAAACAGCTGTGGCTATTCCTGGTGTTTCCCAGCCTGGGCGGGATTGCTGCGGGATTGTTCTTCAGGACAAAATTACTGGCAGCGGACTGAGCTGCGGCCACAGAAAGAATTCGGGGAGCGGCCTTGTTGCGGCTGCTCCCCGAAGTTTGTTTGCGGTTTTCGTTGAACGCGGCGCGATCAGTCGCCCGGCGTGCCGACGCTGGCTTCGAGTTCGGCGATGTAGTCAACCACCGCTTCGCTCCAGCCGTCGACGTGAGTCCACGGGCCATAGCCGACACCGTTGCGGCTGGAAGCCACGTTGATCACGTAGCCCTTTCCGCGCGGAGCGGGGACGTTATCGTGCGACTGCTCATCGGTGATGACGATGAGGCGGTCGCAGCCGGCACGGTTCTCGGCCTCGACGTGGCTCAGGGCCTTGCCGAGGTACGTTCCCGAGTGCGGCTGGCTCGCGTCGAGCGCATCGCGCAGCGCCATTCCACGGCGCGACGGCACCAGCTTTGCGTCATCGGAGAAGGTGTAGATGGTGACCTTCTCGGCGACTTCGCGAAGCAGGATCGCGAGCCCATAAGCGGCGTCGGTGCGGCGCATCTCAGAGCGGCGCGACAACGGCGCCTCCATGGAGCCGGAGACGTCGACCAGCAGCACGGTGTGACCGCGCAGGCTGGCAGCGCGACCTTCGAGCGAACGGAACATGGCGAACTCGAGAGGCTGCTCCCACTGCGCAGCCGAACGAGCAGCCGCCAGAAAACGGAAGGGAAGAACCCGGTCCGTCTTCATCTCGGCGAGCGCGGCCAGCACCAGATCCTCGCTCACGCCGGCCTGGTGCAGGTTGCGCAGGTTACGCAAGAGAGCCAACGCACCGAGCTTGCGATCGGCGAGCAGACGCTCCCACACTTCGCGCTTGGCGACTTCTCGCTTGCCATCGGCGCCCTCGCCACGGCCGGTCGCAGAAAGAGCAACCTCCCAGGTGTCGGGCGTGGCCAGCTGGTTATCGACCAGGCGCTTCCACAATGCAGCCTGCGCCTCATTGGCTGGGCGCGCATGGCAGAGGAAGAGCACGTCGCGCAAGCGAACAGCGCCGGCGCGGTCGTACTTGGCCAATGCGTACTCGTCAAACTTGCCGAACGCAGTGGCCAGGCCCTTCTTGACCTGTGCGGAGAGCGGCTGACGCCCGCCGGCCCAGTAGATGGCGACGAACTCGCTGAGCTCGTCGGCGCGCTGGATGACGCGCGCCAGCGTGTCAGCCACCAGAACGCGATGAGTGGCGTGACGCGCCATCTCGCGAACCAGCAGGAGCGGAGCGTGGCGCAGCTTCATGCGCTCGCGAGCCTCGACGGCCAGCGCGGCAACCTTTTCCGCGTCGACTTGCGGAACCAGCTCATGAATGCGTCCGGCGATCTGCACTCCGTCCTCGTAAAACTCGCCCTCCCACAACATGCAGGAGAGGACAGAGCGGCGCAAAGCCTGCTCGGCAGTGATGACGCTGGCCCGTGCTCCCTCGTGAGTGCGCGGGCGCGGCTTGGGCTTGAAGATGTTCAGGCGCATCATGCGCCTCCTTTCTGAGTGAACCAAGAATAACGCGCCGGGGAATTGTCGGACGCGGCAAGCTACGTTCGTCTGCGCCTTGCGGCGCATGCGAACGGCAGGAATCGAACCTGCGGCCTCCGCAAGATCATTGCGGCGCTCTCCCGACTGAAGTAGCCGAATCCTGCGCCACCGGCGGTTGATTCTGGTTCCGGTTTGAGGTCAGCGAGTGATCGCTGCCTCGTCTTGTTTGTCCCCTTCGTCGGGGACTGTTACAGGCTGGGGCGAAACCCTGGTCGAGAAGCCCGCGGTTTTTTTTGAGACTCGAACCGGGCGGATGTTGATCGCCAGCTTCTCCATCTGCTCCCAGTCAGGCCTGCGCTTGTCGCTGAAGTTGGTGCAAGCATAGACCGTGAAAGGAAGCACGAGGTTGGGGCTGGTGTTGGTGCAGATCGCCAGCCGGTCAGACTCGCGGTAACCAGAGATGAACTGTCCCCAATGACAACTGTCGCAGAGGTGCGCGTTGCCCACCGGCGTACCGTTCTTGATGTTCACCTTGCTCATGACACATTCGTTTCTAATCCGGGCAGTCCGGAAGTTGATGGCCGGGGTACAAGCGGTGGCGGACTTTTTACGGCGCTCTGACCACAGAGCTTTCGAGCCTCGCAGCTCGCCGCGGGAATCGAACCCGCGCCTCCGGCGTATCAAGCGAAGTAACCGCAACCTACGCCACCGGCCTTTTCTTTTGGTTTTGGACGAAAGAATCGTCAGTTGAAGCTGTGACCGGGGAACAAACGGCAGCAGACTTTGTCGGATGTCCTACCGTTAGACCACGCGACTGGTTGCGCCAATCGCGGCGGGAATCGAACCCGCATTCTCCGCTCCCGAAGTATCCGTTGCCTACACCACCGGTCTTTTTCTGGTTTTGGACGAGTTTGTCGTCAGTTGAAGTTATGACCGGGGAACAAACGGAAACGGAACGTTGGCGCTTTGCCAATTCAGCCACCTGAACTCGCGCTCAGGGCAGGATTCGAACCTGCATCTCCTCGTGGACAACGAAGTATCCGTAACCTACGCCACCGGCCAAACGAAATGTCAAACAACTGCGCGTGAAAAAAGTTGCGCCGGGGAACAAACGAAAAGAGTGCAGGATTCTAACCCTGCTCTTGGCAGAGGAAGTAGCTCTCTTCTATCACCACCGGTGCAATGGTCTTACTTACTCCGAGTTAGAAACACAACTCTCCCGTTAACGCCAGGGGACTTACTCTGGCGCCAATGAATCAAACAGTGCAACTAACTCAGCCCAAATGTCCCCGAGGGAACAGACGAAGACAGCATACGTTTTCAAGGCGATGAAGCTGGCTTCTACGCCACTCGGGCTGAATCAATGGTTATCGAGGATACGCAGGAGGTTGGCCGCTAGCGGGTTACGGAAGATAGAGAAACCGCGCCCGGCGGCCGGTTGAGCTCAGTTCGAGCCATCCTGGCCTACGCATCGAGTTTTGCGTTTTGACGATCATCGGGCGTTCTCCTACGCAGTGACTACTTTGCCATAAGCTTTGAGAAAATGCAAGGGTTTTCAAGGATTATTTATTGGCGCATAGGTTGTAACTTACCAAGTGACTTATTCGAACCGCTGACGGTTACGTGATGTGGATGAGTTTCAAACGGTTGCAATGAATCGCAATCGCACATAGTCCGCAGTCCAGCGTCCATCGTGGTCGTGCAGAGCCGGAGCGAGCAGGGCCACAGTTTCTTTGACGGCGGTTTCTCGCAACTGCTCCGGCAGAGAGTCGAGCGCACCGCGATAGAAGGTGTTTAGCCAGCCAGTCATGCCGGCGTCATTCAGCGGAGTGGGCCGAGGGAAGAGAATGATCTTCTGAACGGTGAAGCGGTGGCGCTCCAGGCGGCGTCTGTAGGTTTCCGCGGTGGGGTAAAAGTTGCCTCGATCACCAAGCGAGTTATAGCCGAGCCGAGAGACAACAGCCGCGAAGGCAACTCGGATGGCGGCGATGTTGCCGTGCCCACCCATCTCGGCAACAAACCGGCCACCGGGCCGAAGCACGCGGCGAACCTGAGAGAGCATTTCATCCTGGCCGCGAACCCAATGCAATGCGGCATTGGAAAAGACAGCTTCGAAGGTGTGATCGGGATAGGGTAGCGTTTCGGCGGTTCCGTTGTCGGCTTTCATTCCCAGCGCGCGCGCCGCAGCCACCATTTCCGGCGAAGCGTCGACGCCGACGACGCTGGCGCCGGTATCGGCAATTCGCTTCGTCAATTGCCCGTCGCCGCAACCAAGGTCGAGGATGCGCTCGCCGGGTTGGGCGGCGAGCCACTCGAGCACGCCTCCTGCCAGTTCGTGAACAAAGGCCCCGTCGCGGCCGTAGGATTCAGGATTCCAAGTCTGCGGCATAGACTGTCTCCCAGTCTAAGGCATCTTTGGAGATTGCGTGCGGGAGCAACGCCTGTTGGGACAAGTTAGCGCCGTACCGATGGAAAGCTTCGGCGGGAATTCAGTTGTGGCGCACATGGGGCTTGATCTTTTGCCGATCAAATCACAGTGACGCGAAGAGCGGATGCATGAGGAACAGCGGCTGTGAACTTTCCGTTCTTCAATTGACCGGAATTGGCCGTCCGCGTGATATGTGCTTCACGGCTTTCGACAGCCGGCGCGTGCAAGGTCTCAATCTCCACCGCTGCGGATTTGGCAGCGGAAAAATCAAGGCTAAGAGCGAGATCATTGTCCAGATCCTTGTTCAAGACAATGACAGACGACTGTCCGCGCGCGAGCTTTGCCGCGTAGGCAGTGGCGTTGATACCAGCGGCCTGAAGCGCGGAAGTGAGATCGGCCTGGAACAATGTAGCGCCGCTCAGCGAACCAGCAAACTTGAGGCCGTATGCGACCGGCTCCAACAAGTAATCCGAGCCGAAGGATGCGATGGGCGTGTAGAACGCGTGCGGGTGCGCGGCGATTTGCTTCGGGGTGGCTCCTTGATCTTTGAGGAGCTGATCGCCGGGCAGGAACCCGCCAAGGCCGCTGGCGATGATGAGGCCTGTGCCGCCATGAAGATTGACGCCGGAATAGTTGTTGGCGGCGAGAAGCAGGGAGTAATCGGCTGCCCAGAGAGCTGCGGCAAAGACATCGGAGACTCCGGGTTTGCCGCCGCGATAGCAGGTGTTGCCTTCGGTCATGCGAACGCGGACACCCATTTTGGCAGCCGCCGCTGCAGCCGTATCCGACATGCCCTTGACCCTGACCATGGCCGCGGGATTGAGCAGGTTGGGGATATTGACGTCGGGGTTCGTGGCTGGACCGCCGAAGTAGTAATGGTGCGTGAGCGTAGTGACGTTTGGAGGGTTTTGGATGGAACCCCAGGCATCGGCGATCTGCGACAGCCAGGGCATTTTGGAAGCGATGTCGGGCATCCCGAAACGCGCCGCCGGCACGCGGGCAGAGATGGCGCGCGCAAGTGTGAGCCACTCTGTCAGGTACGTTGTGGCCGACCAGGTTTGCGGATCGCGTAAGTGGCGGCCAAACAAGTCAGCTTCATTGCCGATCTGGAAATATTGCAATCTAGGCCCGAGGGTTTTAGCGGCAAATTCAGCTTCCTCGGCGGCGCGCGCGGGAGTGTTGGTCCCCATGTTGATGCCATAGAGGCAAGTCCAGCCGGTTGCTTCGAGGAAAGCCGCCAGGTTACGCACGGCCTGGGGCGTCACGGGATAGTACTGTGCCTTGGGCTCGCCAACGACTTCGCGAGTTGTCGGATGCTCGGGCTCAGGAGAATCGGGCGTGGGTTTCCACCAGCCGAACTCGCTGGTGTTACCGCCGAGCCGGAGGACTCCTCGGGAGGAAATCTCCTTGAAAGCTCGAATCAAGCCGATGTTTTTCCCTGAGAAAAAAGCCGGATCTGCAAGCTGCTCGACCTCGTAGGAGAGGCCGACGAAGTCAGTGGGGATATGAGGTCCAGAAGCCTCGGCCGGAATGACGAGATTGACCTGGATCTGTTTTGGGCTCTGCGGGCGAAGGCGCGTGGCGGCAAGAGACATGGCGGAAGTGGCAAGAAATTGACGGCGGCTGATCGGTTTCATAAGAATTCAGAAGAGCGGTTCCTTTCGGGCAGTGCCGGTATTCATTCTAGATCGACGGATCGGGACTAGATGGACTGAACGGGCAGGAGGGTGAAGTCGTCGACGAGGCCGACTTCTTTTTGCACGAAGGGCTCGCCGTAGCGGACGCCGGCGAGGAGGCCGTAATGGCGCGCTTCAGCAAAAGTGCGCTCGCGAATTTCCTCTTCAGGGACGAAGAGGCCTGTGCCCGCGGACTGGTTCGCGTATTGCGAGCGGTAAGCCATGAGCGCCTGGTGGCGCTGTTCAATGAAAGGAGAGATGTCGACGATAAAACTGGGGCGCACATCGGCGTAGAGACTGGCGTAGACGATTTTGAATGGGCGATGCGGCTCCGTGCCTGTTTCGATCTTCTTCAGGCCCGAGAGGAAACAAGCTTCATAGCCGAGCGTTGCAGTGATGGCGTGATCGGGGTGGCGCGCCTGCCAATAAGGAAGGATGACGACGCGGGGACGGAGACGGCGGAGAATGCCCACGATGGCGATGCGATTCTCAAGAGTGTTGGCGAGCGCGCCGTCAGGGAAGTCGAGCGCCTGACGCCAGACGACACCGAGAATGCGGGCGGCTTCTTCAGCCTCGCGGGCGCGATCTGCTGCGGTGCCGCGGGTGCCGGCTTCGCCCTCGGTCAAGTCGAGAATTGCCGTGCGCAATCCGCGAGCTGCCATGCGGAGCAGAGTTCCTCCGCAGGTCTGTTCCACATCATCGCGATGGGCGGCGATGGCGAGAATGTCGGTTCGGATATCAGTTGCCTCGGACGGCATTGGGTTCAATAGACGGTATTGTCGGAATCGGTAATTGCATCCATATACGCGACGTCGTAGGCCGTGCCGGTCACTGTTACGTATTGGTTGTCGATCGCCGAACCGTCAATGGTGGAGTAAATGTAAACCTGTCCACCTTCTGCCGTGTAAATCTTGTGCAAGCCGGTGACGGCGGCGATACCCGTCGCGTCGCCGATGTACGGCTCGAGGAGCACAACCTTCTGCGTCGAGGTGTTGTACATGGTCAGGCAGCCATAGCCACTGGTGGGGTTCGTGGCGTAGCGAACGCCGGCGGTGCAGCCGGTCATCGCGATCCACAGGGTGTTATCGTCAGCCTCGATCATGCGGCTGGTTGCGCCGGGCTGGCCATCGCTGATGGCAACGGGGCTGCCGGCGG
>CAYYKV010000137.1:0-8597 GCA_964468605.1 uncultured Occallatibacter sp.
GCTGATGGCGCCGGTGAAGGCGAAGCTCCAGCGCCATCCGGAATGGATGAGAACGATGCCGATGACGGGGACCCCGATGGCCGAAGCGAACTTGGCCGCGGCGTCGTTGAGCGAGGTGGCGAGGCTGCGCTCGCGCTGGGGGAACCAGAGGCCGATGGCCTTGGCGTTGGCGGGAAAGGTTGGCGCTTCACCGACCCCAAGCAGGAAGCGCGCGCCAAAGAATGCGCTGAGATTGGGCGCGGCGGCCGCGGCGAAGGATGCGGCGCTCCAGATAAACGTGCCGATACGCCCTACGCGGCGAACACCGAGCTTGTCGAGCACGACGCCGATGGGTAACTGGCAAAGGGCATAGGTCCAGTTGTAGGAGCTGGAAAGATAGCCGAAGACGACATCGGAGATGCCGAAGGCCGCGATGAGGGAATCGTGCGAGACGGAGAGATTGACGCGGTCGAAGAAGTTGACCAAAACGCCGATGCCGAGGAGCCAGGCGATGCGCCAGCGGCGGCGCGGGAGGCGAGCGTGGGGCGGCGAATTTGGGGCTGAAGAGGAATCCAGTTCGCTCAATCGTCTCCTTATTGCGATCTTCTGGGTTGCGGTCTTTTGGGTTACGATCAGTTGGCGATCAGACGGCCGGGGCGAGTTTTCCCTGCACCACGTGATTTTCGAGCGTGCCGATGGGGTCGATGGTGATGCGAATCAGGTCCCCGGGCACGAGGGTGAAGTCGTCGGACGGAACGATACCGGTTCCGGTCATCAGGAAAGCGCCGAAGGGGAATGTGTCTTCGCGGAAAAGGTAAGCGGCCAGATCGGCTGGGGCGCGCTTGAGTTCGGCGAGCGTGGTGGCTCCGGAAAATACTGCCTGGCCGGAGCGGACGATTTCGATGCGAATGGGCGTTGTGGACGGAAGCGGATCGCTGCTGACGAGAATGCAGGGGCCTAACGCGCAACTGCGGTCGTAGACCTTGGCCTGGGGGAGATAGAGTGGATTTTCGCCCTCGATGTCACGCGAGCTCATGTCGTTGCCCGCGGTATAGCCGATGATCTGGCCGCGAGGATTGATGAGAAGTGTGAGCTCGGGCTCGGGAACCGACCACTTGGCGTCACTGCGAATGCGGACGGCGGCGCCGGGAGCGGCGACGCGGCTCGGCGTGGCTTTGAAAAACAGCTCGGGGCGCTCAGCGGTGTAGACGCGGTCGTAGAAGTCGCCTCCGCCTGCGTCTTTCGACTCGGCCATGCGCGCACTGCGACTGCGAAAGTAGGTGACGCCGGCGGCCCAGACTTCCTGGCTGCCGATGGGGGCTTCGATTGACGCTGACGCAAAGTCGGAGGCGTGTTTTCCGGCGTCGACAACGGAGCGCAGGTAGGCACCGAGGTTTTCGAGCGCGACAAGCGCGTCCCAGTTGGACTCGGGGATGCGATAGTATTTGCCGCTGTCTTCCACGTAAATTCCGTTGCTGGTCCGGTAGAGCTTCACGCCTTTTTCTCCAATCGAGAGACAATTTGATCGACGTCGTAAACGCAGCCGCCCCAAACGCCGCCACTTGCCGTTACGAGCGCGGCCCAGAGGCGCGTGTCGGCAGGCATTTCAGGATGGGGAGCGAGATCGGGGCGCGGAGTGCGGGATCTGAGGCGGCGCGCGCCTTCTTCGGGGGAGAATATTTCGCCGGAGTCTCCAACAAAATGCACGGAGCCTTCGAGCCGCGAGCGATCAACGACGATTTCAATCTGGTCGCCGTCGCGAACTTTGCCGATGGGACCGCCGGCAAGCGCCTCGGGAGAGATGTGGCCGATGCAGGCTCCGGTGGAGACGCCGCTGAAGCGCGCATCGGTCAACACGGCTACGTTCTTGCAGTGAGGCAACTGCTTGAGCGCCGATGTGATCTGGTAAATCTCCTGCATGCCTGCGCCTTCAGGCCCGCTGCAGATAAGGACCATGACGTCGCCCTGCGAAATCTTGCCGGCCTTGATGGCCTGGATGGCCGCGGCCTCGGTGACGAAGACGCGTGCGGGGCCGGTGTGACGATACACGTTGTCCTTGCCGACGAGAGAGGAGTCGATGGCGGTGCATTTGATGACTGAACCCTCCGGCGCGAGGTTGCCAAGCGGGAAGCAGACGGTAGAGGTGAGGCCGTGTGAATGCGCGCGATCGCGCGACATGAGGACGTCGTCGGGATCGATGCCGTCGAGCTCCTGGAGGCGCTGACGGAGCGCGGCGCGGCGGGGACTGTGCAACCACCAGTTGAGGCACTCGTCGAGCGAATCGCCGGAAACGGTTTTAACGGTTGTGTCGAGCAGTCCGGCGGCGCGGAGCTCGAGCATGACCTCGGGCACTCCGCCGGCGAGAAACACCTGCACTGTGGCAAAACCCCGCGGGCCGTTGGGCAGCGCGTCAACGAGGCGGGGAACCTGGCGATTCACTTCAACCCAATCGGAGACCGTGGGGCGAGGCAAGCCGGCGGCGTGCGCGATGGCGGGAAGATGGATGAGAAGATTTGTCGATCCTCCGAATGCAGCGTGCAGCACCATCGCGTTGCGGATGACCGCGGGGGTGAGAATGTCGCGCGCGCCGAGGCCGAGCTGATGCAGACGCAGGATGGCGCGAGCCGAGCGGCGAGCGGCGTCAAGCCAGATGGGCTGGCCAGAAGGCGCGAGAGCCGTGTGCGGCAGCGAGAGGCCCAGGGCTTCGCCGACGACTTGCGACGTAGCGGCAGTGCCCAGGAACTGGCAGCCTCCGCCGGGCGAAGCGCAGGCGCGGCAGCCGACCTCGGCCGCGTACTCGAGCGTGATCTGGTTTTGGGCGAAGCGCGCGCCGATGGTTTGCACCTTGCCCGCATCCTCGCCCGATTCCGGCAGCAGCGTGACGCCGCCAGGAACTAGCACGGCGGGCTTTTTCCCTGAAGACGCGAGCGCCATCATCATCGC
Source organism: uncultured Occallatibacter sp. (assembly GCA_964468605.1). Lineage (GTDB taxonomy): Bacteria > Acidobacteriota > Terriglobia > Terriglobales > Acidobacteriaceae > Telmatobacter. The sequence goes on from CAYYKV010000137.1 coordinate 2,923, forward strand.
GGGCAGGCCCTTGTCGCAGGTGGCCACGCCCATGACACCCTTGCCCGTGGGAAGCGAACGCATGAGACGGCGCAAAACGATGGCAGCGTCGTTGCGGTAGGGCAAGGAGTCCATCATGCCCGTGGTGCCTTGCGTGCGGCCGTCGCAGGGATCGGTACATGCTCCTGCGAACGGTGTGGCGCGGAGGGACTTCAGCTCGCGAGCAGCCTCGGCGACCAGCAGGCCGACTTCCCAGTGGCCGGTATGAAAGCCGAGCGCGATTGCCTCGCCATTCTCTGCGCGAAGGCCGCCATGCGTGCTGAGAATCAGAAACTCCGGATCGAGGAGGCGATTCGGCTCCCAGCCCATTCCAGCGTTCTGCGTGAGGCCGAAGAGATTGCCGGAGGGCTCGGTGAGGAGCATTTCGGGCGAGAGCGGCAGCGCACCCGCGGGGCCGGGCGCGCGCGTGCTCACGCGAAGGAGGCTGTTGTCGTCTGTTTCGAAATCCGTTTCCAGGACGGAGCTGAGTGAAATGGTTGCGATGGGAAGCCTCTTTCCGCAGATCAGTATAGTTTGCTCGGGCTCGCCCAAGGATGGAGCGCGTGCCGAGTGGGGTGCTATAAAGTGATGTGCCCGAAGACGATTCGCATCGTGCGGCGCAAGCCCAGGCCGAGAAAACTCAGGCGGGCCTGCGCCGGCGCTGGCTGTACCTGATGCCGGTGGTCTTCGTGACCTACAGCCTTGCCTACCTGGGGCGGTCGAATTTTGGATTCGGGGCAGCGGCTGGGCTGGCAAAGTCGCTCAATATCACCGAGTCCCGCGCGGCATTTCTAGGCTCGGTCTTCTTTCTCGGCTATTTTCTGTTTCAGGTTCCGGCGGCAGCCTACGCCATTCGCAAGAGCGCGACGCGGCTGGTGTTTTTCGCGCTGATCAGTTGGGGAACCTTTTCCGGACTTACCGGGATCATCCATAACTATTGGCTGCTGGTCGTTGATCGGCTACTGTTGGGCGTCGCTGAGAGCCTCATCTTTCCGTCGATGCTGATTTTGCTGACCAACTGGTTCACGCGCAGAGAGCGCTCGCGCGCCAATGCGATTCTGATTCTGGGAAATCCGGTGACGGTGACGTGGATGGCCGCGGCGACCGGATACCTGATCCGAGCAGTCGGCTGGCAGATGACGTTTATTCTCGAAGGCATTCCGTCGGTGCTGTGGGCCTTTGTCTGGATTGTTGTAGCGCGAGACAAGCCGCTGGAGGTTCCATGGCTTCCAGAAGAGAGCAGCGAACATCTGGCCGAGGCGCTTGCTCAGGAGCAGTCTTCCCTGCCCCAGTACGCGAATTTTCGCGAGGCGCTGCGCGTGCCGGGTGTACTGGTTTTGTGCTTCCAGTATTTCTGCTGGAGCTTCGGCGTGTATGGCCTGGTAATCTGGATCCCGGCGATGATTCGCTCCGGATCGGCACGCGGCATCGAGCAGATTGGCCTCCTCAGCGCGGCGCCATTTCTTCTGGCCGTGGTACTAATGCTCATCGTCGCAACTTTTTCTGATCGCACACAGAATCGCAAGCTGTTCGTCTGGCCGTTCCTGATCCTCTCGGGCATGGCGTTGTTTTGCAGCTTCGCAACAGCCGGACACAATTTCTGGCTGGCGTATTTCTGCCTGGTGATTGCGGGCGGCACAATGTACGCGCCCTATGGGCCATATTTCGCCATCATGCCGGAGATGCTGCCGAAGAACGTGGCCGGCGAAGTGATCGCGCTCGTGAACAGCTGCGGGGCGCTGGGCGGATTTGCGGGTTCGTGGCTGGTGGGATGGCTGCAGGCTGTAACAGGAAGCTCCAGCGACGGGTACCTGGCGATGTCGATCCTGCTGATCGTCTCCGGAGTGATGATGTTTTTCCTGCGCGCGCCTAAAGTTGGCCAGGAACTGCGTCACGCGTGAGTCGGCCGTCGATGAGACGCATGATCCCGAGCGGATTGCCGTTCTTCAGTTCGACGGGCAGCGATGCCTGCGGAAAATCCTGATAGCAGACGGGGCGGACAAAGCGGTAGATCGAGTACGTACCGACAGATGTGGCGCGACTGTCGCTTGTAGCCGGATACGGGCCGCCATGCACCATCGCGTGGCAGACTTCGACACCGGTGGGAAAGCCGTTGACGATGAGCCGGCCGGCCTTGCGCTCGAGAATCGCGATTAGGTCAGCAAAGGCGGCCAAATCGGCTTCAGTTCCGTGCAGCGTTGCGGTGAGTTGGCCATCGACGGCGCCAGCCAATTCCATGAGCTGATCGCGGCTGTCATAGCGGATCACGAGAGCGCTGGGGCCGAAGACTTCGGTGGACAGATCGGGATTGGCGAGCAAGTCTGCGGCGTCGATTTGCATCAGGACCGGGGCCGCGTGGGTGTTGGCTGCGCCGTTTGATGGTGCTTGGGCGACGGTGTTCACGTGACTGTGCGACTGGCGGCGCGCGATGCCTGAGTGGTAGCTCTTCGAAATTCCTTCCGTGAGCATCGGCGAAGGGGAGGCCTTTTCGACGAGCGCCTTGACTTCGGCAACGAGCGCATCGGCATCTGCATTGCGCGGCAGATAGACAAGGCCCGGCTTGGTGCAGAACTGTCCGACGCCGAGAGTGAACGAGCCGAAGAGGCCGGCGGCGATCTGCGTGGCGCGCGAGTGAAGGGCCTCGGGCAGCACAAAGAGCGGGTTCACGCTGCTCATCTCCATAAAGCAGGGGATGGGCTCGGGACGCGCCGCGGCGCGCTCGATGAGCGCTTTGCCGGCCGAGAGCGAACCGGTGAACCCGACGGCTTTCACCCTGGGGTGGTCGACGAGCGCTGCTCCAATCTCAGAGCCCGCGCCGAAGAGCAACGCGAAAACGCCGGACGGGAGGCCGCACTCACGCACGCTGCGGGCGATGACCTGGCCGACCATCTCGCTTGTGCCGGGATGTGCGTGGTGCGCTTTCACGATGACGGGATTGCCGGCGGCGAATGCGGCAGCGGTGTCTCCCCCGGCGACGGAGAATGCGAGGGGGAAGTTGCTGGCGCCGAAGACTGCCACGGGGCCGAGCGGCTTCAACATGGAGCGAATGTCGGAGCGGGGCAAGGGCTTGCGATCAGGCTGCGCAGGATCGATGCGCGCGTTGACCCAGGAGCCTTCCTCGATGACCTGCGCAAACAGGCGAAGCTGATTGATGGTGCGGGCGGACTCGCCTTTGAGGCGGGCTTCGGGCAGGGCGGTCTCACGATTGGCGCGGTCTACCAACTCCGGCACGATGGCTTCGATGCCGTCGGCGATGTGGCGCAGGAAGCGGCCGCGCTCGCGACCCGAGAGCTTGCGGTAGGCGACAAACGCTTCCTCAGCCAGATCGGCAGCGTGATTGAGGTCGGCAAGCGAAGCGCAATGGTAGACGGGCTCGAGAGTTTCGCCCTTGGCGGGATCGAGGCCGTGAAAAGTAGCGCCGTCCGTCTCGCGCCTCTGGCCATCAACGATCGAGTAGCCGCGCAGATTCAACTCTGTTTTCTGGTCCAGCATGATTCACCTTCTTTTTGGCTTCTGGCTGCTAGCTTTTAGCTCCTAGCTCGGTCGTGCGGAGGTGGGCGCCTCTTAATGCCAGGAAAGCACCAAATGTTCTCTGTTTATTCTTCGCCAATGTCTTCGTTCCAAATCTCAGGATGCCTTGAGATGAAGGTCTCCATCAACTGGCGGCACTCGCGATTGTCGAGATCGATCACTTCCACGCCGTTTTCACGCAGCCAGTCGAGGCCTCCGGCGAAGGTATGGCTATCGCCGACCACCAGCGTGCCGATGCGAAACTGGCGAACCAGGCCGCTGCAGTACCAGCAAGGGGCGAGCGTGGTGACCATGACCAGGTTGCGATAGCTGCGCTGGCGGCCGGCGCGACGAAAGGCATCGGTTTCACCGTGAATGCTTGGATCGTTTTGCTGTACGCGGCGATTGCGGCCGCGACTCAACAGTTCGCCCTCGCGAGTGAATAATGCCGCGCCGACAGGAACGCCACCCTCGGCGAAGCCCGAGCGCGCTTCTTCGATGGCCACTGCCAGCATCTTCTCGTGCAAGCTCACAGATCCAATCTAAATCAGCGGCTCGGTGCTGCGTGCCGGCACAATGTTGCCTCAACTGACGGTGAGGACGAGCTTGCCAAAGTGGCTGGCTTCCTCCATGCGCTCCAGAGCCTCGCGCGCCTGTCGCCAATCGAACTCCTCACCGACAGGGCGCAGCTCGGCCAGCGCGATGGCTCGGTTCATCTCAACAAAATCGCGGCGAGAGCCAACGTAGATGCCATGAATGCGAGCAGCCTTGTGGAGAATGAGTGGAATCGGGAACGGGTCTGTGGACTGGGTGAGCACGCCCACCTGGGCCACCGTCCCGCCGGGGCGAATGGCCCTGAGCGAGCGCGGCAACGTGCCCGCGCCGCCCACCTCGACCACGAGGTCCACACCTTCGCCACCGGTCTGGTCGAGCGCCCAGCGGTCCCAATCGGGGTTGTCGCGATAGTTGAGGCCCGCATCGAGGCCCATGGCACTGGCGCGCTCCAGCTTGTCGTAGCTGGAGCTGATGCCCAGCACGCGCGCACCCCTCAACCGCGCAAACTGCAAGGCAAAGATCGACACGCCGCCCGTGCCCAGGATAAGCACCGTAGAGCCCGGCTTGAGATCACCGGTGGCAAGCGCATTCCAAGCGGTGACGGCGGCGCAGGGCAGAGTTGCCGCCTCCTGATAACTGAGATGATCGGGGATCGCAACCAGTCCCGGCTCTTTGAGCGCGACAAAGTCGGCCAACATGCCGTCGACATCGCCGCCGAGCGCGCCGCGAGCTTTGTTGGCGGTCAACGGCCCATCGAGCCATTTCTGCATGAAGATGCCAGCCACGCGGTCGCCGGGCTTCCACAGTGTGACGTCGGCGCCCACGGCGACAACTTCTCCCGCGCCATCGGAGCAGGGGATGCGCGGGAGCTTCATTTTGGGGTTATAAAGGCCCTTCACAACCATAAGATCGCGATAGTTGAGAGAAACCGCACGTACGCCGACGAGAATTTCGCCGGGACCCGGCGCCGGCGTGGGGCGCTCTACAAACTCCAAAGAATCAATGCCAAACGCGGAAACTTGCCAGGCGCGCATGGGAAGCCTCTCTCTCTTTCAGGTTCCACTCTCGTCATTCTGCGGGACGCAAACAGGTTACGCGCCCGTAGAATGAAGATATGGCCCGTGGATGGGAAAGTAAATCGGTGGAGGAGCAGATGGCAAACGCCTTGAAGAGCCCCAGGACGAAACCAGTCGAGGGCCATGTAAGCGAAGAAGCCCGGCGCGCGGCTGAAGTGCTCCGCGCCGCGCGAGAACGGCAGCGCCAGGTGCTGGGCATGCAACGAGAGAATATTCTTTCGCAAAGGACGTCAAACCCTGGACGCCGCAGCGCTCTTGAGGCCGCACTGGCTCAAATCGAGGCGCAGCTTCAGTCGCTGGGATAGGCGGCCCCCGCATCCCTGATCGTTGGCGCAGGAAAAGCTGCTTTCGTTATTGATCCCGGTGGATGAGCAGGGTGTTGGCCTGATTGACTGAAGTGAGCGAGACGCGCGCAATGTTCACGTGCGCAGGCCGCGTTACAGCCCACAAAATCACATCGGCAATGTCCTCACCCGTGAGCGGCGTGATGCCTTTATAAACTTTGGCGGCGCTGCC
>CAYYKV010000138.1:0-8585 GCA_964468605.1 uncultured Occallatibacter sp.
AGAGAGGATTGAAGCCGAGGCCCGCGGTCTGGATCGCCTTTTCCACTTCCTTCAGGATGGTCGGGTCCCAGGGCGAAATGACGATGAGTTGCGGCTCGGGGGCTGAGAGTTGAGCAAGCTGATTGATGGGCGTAGGCGTGCCGTAGTAGTCGACCTTTATTTGATCGAGCATATGCACGCTGGCGCGGCCAGTGCGCGTGGCCGCAAGATTGGCCTGGAAATCCGACACCGACTGATCCATGCGTCGTTTGAGATCGTTGTAGAGATCTTTGAGCGCCGGGCTGCCGGCCATGAAGGCTGTCATAAGAGATCGTCCTCACTGCGCGATTTGTCAACGGCTATTCTACAACTCCCGCGGTGATATGAGAGCGTTTGCAACGCCTTATGCAAAGACCGCTACGCCCGTTGACGCGGCCTGCTCATGCGCGTGATAGCTCGACCGCACCAGCGGCCCCGACTCGACGTGGCGGAAACCCATCCTGAGAGCTTCGACCTTCAGCTCGGCAAACTCGCGCGGCGTGTAGAGGCGCGCCATGGGCAGATGGTCGCGAGAAGGGCGCAGGTACTGGCCGACGGTGAGAATGTCGCAGCCCACGCTGGCAAGGTCGCGGAAGACTTCAAGCAGTTCGTGCGTCTCTTCGCCAAGGCCAACCATTACGCCGGATTTCGTAATGCCTCCGCGGTTTAACTCTTTGGAGTAGCGCAAAAGCTCAAGAGAACGCTCATAGCGCGCGCCGGAGCGGACGACGCGATAGAGGCGAGGCACGGATTCGGTGTTGTGATTAAGCACTTCCGGCCGCGCTTCGACCACCGTGCGAATCGATTCCCGATCGCCCTGAAAGTCGGGAATCAAAACCTCAACACGGCAGCCAGGCGCCTGCCGGCGAATCTCCGCGATCACCAAGGCGAAAGCGCGCGCGCCACCAGGATTATCGTCGTCGCGATTCACGCTCGTGATAACGGCGTGCTCCAGGCCCAGCGTGGCAATCGCCTCAGCCACACGGCGCGGCTCGTCGAAGTCAATCGGCTCGGGATGGCCCTTGGGCACTGCACAGAATCCGCATCGTCGTGTGCATAGATTTCCGAGCATCATGAAGGTCGCGGTTTTGTGATGCCAGCACTCGCCAATATTGGGGCATTGCGCGCTCTCGCAAACCGTATGCAGGCCAAGTGAGCGGGCCAAGCGTTTGAGGCTATGATAGTTCTCACCCATCGGCGCGCGAGCCTTCAGCCACACCGGCTTTGGCACGGGCGCGCGGCGCGCGGATTCAATCTGCACCAGCTCCATCTTGCTTATTGTAGCCAGTTGCGCGCCCTCGCGGCGTGCTACTCTGAGCACAATTGTCAGAGCACCCACACATCGAACCATGCAAAGCATCTCAGTGGCGATCGTCGCACGCAATGAAGCGGAAAACATTGGCCGCACTCTGGCCAGCGTCGCCTGGGCAAACGAAATCAACCTCGTCGATTCGGGTTCGATCGACAAGACCGTCGAAATCGCAAAGAGCTTCGGCGCGCGGATCTTCTACGAGACTTGGAAGGGCTACGGACCGCAGGTCAACTCCGCTATCGATAAGTGCACCTGCGATTGGATTCTGAATCTCGATGCGGACGAGTGGCTGACGCCGGAGCTGGCGCTGGAGATCAAAACGCTGCTCAGCGGCCAGCCCCGCTATGCCGCCTACATGATTCCCCGGCTCAACCTCATCTTTGGCCGCTGGATGCGCCACGGCGGCCTCTACCCTGACCACAAGTTGCGGCTCTTTCGCCGCGACAGCGCCCGGCTGCGCGAGGATACCGAACCGCACGCCACGCCGAAGACGCAGGAGCCAACCGGCAAGCTCAAAAGCCACATGCTTCATCGGCAGTATCCGACGTTTGAGTCTTACCTGGAACACATGCAGCGCTACAGCACCGCGACCATTCCACTGTTTTTGCGCAAGGGCAGAACGAGTGACTCGTTCTTCGCCTTCGCAGTGAACACGATCCTCAACCCTGCGTTCACCTTTGTCAAGAACTACATCTTTCGCCTTGGCTTTCTTGACGGCAGGGAGGGCCTGATCTTTCACTTGAATCATTCCGCCTACGTCAATTGGAAGTTCGTAAAGGCATGGGAAGCGCGTCAAGCCCCCAACAAAGGCTCCGCTCAACCCATCGCACCTGCCGGCCGAGGTGACGACTCCGGCGTGCCATCGCTCTCCGAGAAACGATCTCCAGAACAATGACCACTCCAATGGATTCGCCGGCCGCATCCGCAGCGCCCCGCTTTCTGCTGGTCATGACCGCCACTGTCGCGCCGCCGGCAAATGCGCAGGTCAAGCGCTCCTCGCCTCAAGTCCGCTTTGACGATTACAAGCGTGCGCTGCGGTTCTGGCTCCGCTATCCCCATCCGGCTGCCGAGCGAATTCTGTTTCTTGAAAACTCGGGCGCGGACCTGAGCGAATTGCGCATGATTGCAGAGACCGAGAATTCGCTGCGCCGTCAAGTTGAATTCTTGTCTCTGCCGGTTCACGAGATTCCGCCGGGCACAAACTATGGCTATACAGAAATGCAAGCCCTCGACGAAGGCCTGGCTCAAAGCAATCTACGCCCAAAGACAACGCACATGATCAAAGTCACAGGCCGGCTGACTTTCCCCGCGCTGGGCAAGGCGCTCGATCGCGTTACCGGCCCAAGCTCCGCACCCTTCCAACTCATGATCGATTGCCGGAGGCTCGGCCTTTTCCGCCCCGGCTACGACGCGCGGGTTCAGCTCTTCGTTTGCTCCCAGGCCTTTTACGATCGCGTGCTGCGCAACTCGAATCGAGAGATGAACTCCACCGACGCTCGATTGCTCGAGCACCTGATTTTCCGCAAAGTCATTCCGTATAAAGGCCAGCCGGGCTACTACCTGCGTTTCCCATGCAATATCGACCCCGTGGGTCACTTCGGCTTTAAGGACCGGCGTTACGACTCGCCGCGCACCGCCGTTTCGCGCGGGATGCGCGCACTATTGCGCGTGATTGCTCCGAGTTACTGGTTCTAGAGATTGACCGGAAGATCGGAGCGGACTGAAGCCGGCCTGTGGCGGCAGGCCCTTTGCCACTTTTCTCGCGCTTATTTCAGTTTTGTTCGCACATCGGTCCGAACGAGATAGAGAAAGAAGAGAAGATTCAGCAGGCCCTGCACGAGGGAGGACGAAACGTGCTGGGTAGCGTAGGTGTATAGGAACGATCCCGACAGTAGCGCCACGCCGGCGAGCGTCAGCGCCCACGCCCACCGAAACAGCATGAGTAGGCCGAGCGCGCCGGCAATGAAGCAGACTGACAGGACAAGATAGAGCGCCCCGGCGCGATGGTTCATGACAGACACAACTGTGACGCCGGACAGCAGGAGCATGTATAGGCTGATTGCGATCAGGCCCGGGAGCTTTAGCAGCGCCGCCTTCTCCGACTTCTGCGTTTTCCGCCCTGTCGGCGCCGGCGCCGTGCCAGGTCTGGGAGTACTCGTGTTGGCGTCGGTGCTCATAGCGTGTGCAAGTAGACGAGCAAGTCAGCAAGATCTCCATCATTCAGCGATGTGGCGGGCATCATTCCACGCCCGTCGAGAATTACCGCCGTCAGTCTTTCGTCAGTGGGCGGCGCTCCGGAGGGCATGGCCTTCACCTTGGTGATCGCCTGCAATCCCGGACCGTGCAGCGGCTTCGTCGAAGTGGGATTGTGGCAACGCGCACACTTTGCCTGGAAGACTGCCGCGCCGCGAGCCTCCTGGGGCGTCCACTCTGACGAAGGCATCGACGGGGGCAACTTTCGGCAGCCGGCTAAACCGAAGGCGAAGGTGGTCAAAGCAGAAGCCATTAGAAGATTCCACGTCCGCATTGCCTTCTATGATACAGCCGCTTAAGCCGCGTTTAGCATGCGCAATGAACGAGTGTTACCCGTTTTGCAACTGCATTCCTGAAAGGGAATAGCGGTTGTGAACAGAAAGGCTCCATTATGGCTACCCTCACTCCGCGGCGGCGATGGCTTCAGCGATGCGGTCGATGGCCTGATCCGCCTGATCTTCGGCGTTCCTGCCGGGATAACGGCCGTTGACGAGAATGGAAAACGCCAGCATGCGGCCGCTTGTGGCATTCACGTAGCCGGAAAGTGTGTTCGCCTCGTCGAGCGTTCCCGTCTTGGCCCACATTCGCCCTTTCAGCGGCGAATTCGCGAAGCGGTGATCCAGCGTGCCGTCGACGCCGGCGACGGGCAACGTTTCGCGCCATTCCTCGCCCCACGGCTGCTTCGACGCGTACGACAAGAGCCGCGTGAAAGCGCGCGGCGTAATCTTGTCGTTTGTGCTCAGGCCGCAGCCGTCATAGAGGAAAAAATCGCCATTGTCCACGCCCGCATTCACCATGAATTGGCGCACCACGCGCGTACCCTCCTCAAAGCTGCCCTCGGTCCCATAGAGCTTGCCCAGCAGGCGCAGAAGCAACTCGGCGTGGAGGTTCTGGCTGGTCTTGTTGGTCACGGTGATGTCTTCAGCGATAGGCACCGACATATGCGCGCCCAGAATGCGCCGGCCCTCCGCCGGAGCTGCGATTGAAGTGAAGTTGACCGGCGCGAGCTTAAGCGGCAGCTCGCGCTCAGCGGCAAAGTTGCCCGTGCCGGTCTGGTATTTGTGGCGCGACTCGGCCGCGCCGGTGACCTTGATGCCGCGCAGCATAAGCGCCTGCCTGAATGCTGCCGCCGCGAACTGCGCCGGATCCTCAACGGCCATTGCGATATGCAGCCCGCCCGCGGGAACGGTGCCCCACACCCGCACCAGCAAAGATCCGGGACGCCGCTCGAGGCCGGGGTAGGCTTCCTGACCTTGCTCGACAGGAGTCATGCTGTTGTCGGTGGTGTAGTAATCCACATCCGGCGTCCATCCGGTTTGCGTTGTACCGGGAGCAGCAGGGTCGGCGATGATGTCGAGCTCGTCTGTGTTGTCGTTAAACGTGAGCGCGGAAACGGGCGCTCCGTAGCTCCATTGCAGTGCGTCCCAGCTCCATCCCAGCGCATAGGGCTCGCTCACAAAGAACGTATCGTCGCCGATCACGTCTCCATCCAAAGTGCGCACGCCTGCCTGCTCAACCTGCTCGGCAATCAGGCCTAGAACATCCATGGCCGTCTTTGGCGCAGACGTGGGCAAATTCTCTGCGGAAGCCTGAGAAGTAGTTCCGGGCTCGACATACGGGTAGTGACGCCCGCTGATCGTCGGATCGCCCACGCCGAGAAGCACCAGGTTGCCGTGCAAAGTGCCGCTTGCATCGATATCGCCATCGGCAGCCACGAACGTCGTCCAGGTCAGCGTATCCACCGGCAGCAGGGCAAAGGCCGCCGCGGTGGTCGGCAGCTTGGCATCGGATGCCGGTGTAAACAGGCGTGCGTCGTTCAGCCCGTAGAGCAGTTGCCCGTCGAGAGTGGTCACACTGATGCCGAAGTCCGCATGGCTCAGCGCCGGATCGGCAAGGATGGCCTGGATGCGATCGGCAAGCGGGCCCGTCGTCGGAACGCGGTGTGAATTGCTGCGGGCCTGGGCGGGAGCGAGCGCTGCCGGGCCGAAAATGTAAACCAAAAGGCTGCTCCATGCAAGCATTCGCCGGAGGGAGATCATGCCCCGAAGTGTAGCAAACGGCATGAGTGGCGCGGCGTACCATCGAGAATGAGTGCGTATGCGAGGCACAGCACACTGGCGGTTGCGGACGCGAACCCTGGAGCTCGGCAGGCGCACACTTGTGATGGGCGTCGTGAATATCACCCCGGACTCTTTCAGCGACGGCGGACTGTTTCTCTCGCCCAAAACAGCCGTCGCGCATGGGCTCAAGCTGATCGAGGAAGGCGCAGACATTCTCGACCTTGGCGCGGAGAGCACGCGGCCCGGCTCGCACGCGGGCGGCCCCAACCAGGTGGCCAACCGCGACGCGGCTGTCAGCGCCGACCAGGAACAGGCGCGGCTGCTACCCGTGTTGGAAGGAATCCTCAAGAAGCTGCCGCATGCAGTGCTTTCTGTTGACACCTATAAGGCAGAAACAGCCCGCGGAGCACTCGCCGCTGGCGCGGAGATCGTGAACGACGTGAGCGGATTTACCTGGGATCCAGCGATCGCCGAAGTCTGTGCCGAATTTCACGCAGGAGTCGTGCTCTTGCACACGCGCGGGCGGCCCGAAGAGTGGCGTGCGCAACCGCAGCTTGAGCCCGATGCGCTGCTCGCCACGGTGCGCGAGGGGCTGGCCGCAAGTCTCGCCTCAGCGCGACGCGCCGGAATTCCGCCCGATTCGATCGTGCTCGACCCCGGCTACGGATTCGGCAAGCGCTTCGGCGAGAACTTCACGCTTCTCGCGCGTCAGTCAGAATTGCTCTCGCTCGGCCGGCCGTTGCTTGCCGGGCTCAGCCGCAAATCGTTCCTCGGCCACACACTGGCGTCGCTCTTTGGTGGTGAGCCCGCGCCGATAGCCGACCGCGAAAATGCGAGTCTTGCCGCGATGTCCGCCGCGATTCTTCACGGCGCGTCGATCGTGCGCGTGCATGTGGTTCGCCCCGCAGTCGAAGCTGCACGCGTCGCCGACGCAATTCTCGCAGCAGGGTGAACTCGCCGCGAATTACGCGCTGATGCCCACCTTGTGCCGCGGCCACAGCGGGCGCAATGCCGTGTGGTCGGTCGCCGGCTCGCCGTCGCACTCTACCTCAATCACCGTGGCGGGCTGGTCGGGCGCAATCAACGGCAGCCCCGTCAACCTCAAGGTGAATTCATCCTGCGTAAACTCGACCTTCTGCCCCGTCTTGACAAGCCGCGCCGAGAGCGCCTTTGGTTTAAGCCCCGCGAAGGCCACGACGACCTCGGGCTTATAGAAATCCAGCCACTCACCCGCCGGAGTGTGGCCCGGCCAGAAGTACACGTGCACATAAAGCGTGTTGCCGCGCCGCGTGAAGTTCAGGCTCGTGACCCACTCGGCGTCCATGCGCTCGGTGCCGTAAATCGCCGTGCCATTCGTGTCGAGCCACTTTCCCACCGTCTCCAGAATCTCCGTCGACTCCGGCGGGATCGACCCATCCGGTTCCGGACCAATGTTTAATAAATAATTTCCGCCCCCGCGCGCACAGGTGATCAGATTGTCGACGATGGTCTTGGGAGTCTTCCACGCATCGTCGCCGCGGTTGAAACCCCAGCTATCATTCAGCGTCATACAAGTTTCCCAGGCGCGTCCCGCATCGGCCGCCTGAATGTGCTGTTCCGGCGTGGCGAAGTCACCCGGCAGCAAATTGCGATTGTTCACGATGATGTCGGGCTGCAGCGAGAAGACCATCTCGTTCATCCGCTCCGATTCCCATTGCTCTGCCGTCAGCGGCCACGCAACGTCGTACCAAAGAATGTCGATCTTGCCATAGTCGGTCATCAGCTCGCGAATGAGCCCGTGCGTGTAGTCGACAAAGCGGCGCCGCGCGGCCTCGTCGGTCTTGCAGATGGCGCCATCGGGGTGATGCCAGTCCATCAGCGAGTAGTAGAACCCCACGCGCAGCCCTTCGGCGCGGGCGGCTTCAACGAACTCGCGGGCCAGGTCGCGCCCTGGCCCCTGGTCCATGGCGTTGTAGTCGGTCAGTTGCGTGTCCCAGTTGCAAAAGCCTTCGTGATGCTTGGCGGTCATCACCATGTACTTCTGGCCGGCACGCTTCGCCAGTCGAGCCCATTCGCGCGCGGCATTGGGCTTGGGGTGGAAGTGCCTGGCCAGCAGCTCGTACTGCAACAGAGGAACTCCCTCGTTCTCCTTTGCCCACTCATGCTGCCCGATCACGCTGTAAAGACCCCAGTGGATGAACATGCCAAACTTTGCCTGGTGCCACCATGTCATACGGGCTTCTCGCGTGGCGGCCTGCTTCAGGTCGCCAGGTGTCGGCGCGGGTTGCGGGCTGGCGGCCTGCGCCAATCCCAGTCCGTCTGCATTCGAACCGGCCAACGCCGCTGCACCCGCTGCTCCAATCTGCCTCAGGAACGCTCGTCTCGTCCTCTCGCTCCAATTCATCCTTGTCTCCCTCCCGCTCGCTCTGCGTCCATGGCGTGCCGGTGTTTGCGTAGGGAAATATAACAGGGAGGCGTAGGAGGCGTCAGAAGCAAGGAAGGCGCGGCCTTTGAATCTGTGCCGGAACTGGGAACCGATTCTCATGCGCCTCGGGTTTAGAATCGAAGAGGTTGCGGATACACAATCCGCATCCAAATCGATTGACCGCGCGCAAGCGGCTGCCAATATGCCTGCTGCGGGTGGTATTTGTGTGGAATCGGGACGGGGATGCGAGCGAAAACGGCTGTGGTGCTGGGCGCCCAATGGGGTGACGAGGGCAAGGGCAAAATCGTTGACGTGCTCAGCGAGCGGTTTTCCGCAGTGGCGCGCTACGCCGGCGGGCATAACGCGGGGCACACCGTCATCATCGGCGAGCACAAGTTTGTGCTGCAGCTTATTCCCTGCGGCGTGCTCCGGCCGGGATGCAAGGGCGTCATCGGCAACGGAGTTGTCCTCGATCCCATCGCGTTCCTCAGCGAGGTCGGCCGCATTCGCGAGCTGGGCGTCCAGGTCGACGGCAATC
>CAYYKV010000139.1:0-8528 GCA_964468605.1 uncultured Occallatibacter sp.
ACCGCGCCAACATCGAGAGCTTCATCACGATGCTGCACGAGTACAAGCCCGACTCTCCGTATCACCACTTCATGCCTCCGATGGTGGGCACGCAGCAGGACGTGGACGACCTGGCCAACTTCCTGAACGTGCAGGTGAACCCGCCTGCCGCAGGCGGACAGAAGCCGATGCAGACGGCGCAGAAATAGCGGCAGCGGAGTTAACGGGGCTACCGGTAGGCTGAGGTGCGGAAGGGTCGCGGAGGGGCGATTTTGGGGTCGAAAAGGGCCGTTTTGCGCACAAAAATCGCAAAAAATCGCAAAAAATCGAAGCGGATTTTGGGGCATATTTGTTGATGATAAAAGAGTTACGGAGGATTTTTGCGTTTCAGAGTGTATAAAATCACCCCTTCCCCTATTTGTGGCCCCAGGCGAGCAGCCGGAGTGAGCGGAGCCGACTGAGTTCGCTGAGTTCCCAGCACCGATAAAACTTGAATCAAGCTTCGGCGAACGAACGGGCCGGGCGTGTCTTGTGGTGATGCTCATGGTCTGAGCATGCGCCAGATGCGGGAATTAATCGGCAAACTTCGCGAAAGAAATATTTCTTTTGGATTGAGAGAGATCGGGACGAGTCCGCGGCTGGGCAGACTTGACAGCAAAGCGGGGACCAAGGGACCGAAAAAGAGACGCGGGGACGGCGGTGTTTGCGTAGCGAGTGCCGGCGAGGTTGCATGGAGATGCGCGGTGCACTATAAGTAACTGCGAACGGGGAGCAGCGGTTTTGTGCATGGCGCTCCAAACATTGAAAAGGAAAAGGGAAAACAACGATGAATCGCAGAGAGATGTTCGCGGCTTTGGCCGCTACTGCCGTTGCCGGCGATGCGCTGGCGTTCGCCGAAGCTAATCCCCAAGCGGCGCCTGTCGCTGCGCCCAGCCCCGCGACCGTGATGGGATCGAAGGTGTTCGACTGGAACTCGATGGTCGACAAGCCGACGAAGACGGGTTCGGTACGTTCGGTTTGCAGCTCGCCGACGGCGACGCTCGAGAACCTGGAGATCCACATCTCGACGCTGAACCCGGGAATGATGCCGCATCCGCCGCACAAGCACCCGAACGAGGAGCTGATCATTTTGCGGCAAGGCACGGTGGAGACGCTTTCGAACGGGGAGTGGATCCGCGTGGGACCGGGATCGGTGGTCTTCAACGGGTCAAACCAGGTGCACGGGTTCAGAAACGTGGGAACGGAGCCGGCGATTTACCACGTGGTGAACTTCAAGACGGCGGCGACGCCGGCGGGGGAGACGGTAATCGTCGGGGGTTAGGACAGGGGACGAGGGCTTAGGTTGGCGAGTTAGCTTGCCGCAGCGACCAGGCTTCAGCTATCGGCTTTCAACCAGAATCAGGCGCAGATTCGTGCGATCCCCGGTCCCCAAATGCGAGGGACCGGGGGCACCCACTGTCGAGGTAAGTTGGATTCGCGAGACATGGGGCACCCAGAATCCTTCTTCAATTCTTGCGGAAGCGGGCGGCGAGGTTGGTCAGGTTGCCGGCCAGGATGCTCACATCGTTGCCGACGGCGGTGAAGTTGAAGCCGAGTTCGAACATGGCTTCAGCCTCATCGGCATTGCCGGTTAAAAAGCCGGCCGATTTGCCCGCGGCGCGTATTCGCTTTGCAGCATCTTTGATGGCTGCCTGCACGGCGGGGTCTTTGGGATCGCCAAGATGGCCGAGGGATGCGGCAACATCGCTGGGGCCGATGAAGATACCGTCGACGCCTTCCACGGCAGCCACGGCCTCGATCTCGCTGAGCGCGGCCCCGGTTTCAAGTTGCACGAGCACACAGGTGTCGAGGTGCGCGTTGCGATGGTAGTCCTGGATGCGGCCGTAGTTGTTGGCGCGGATAGCCCGGGCGACCCCGCGAATACCCAGTGGCGGATAGCGCGTGGCGGCCACGGCGCGGCGCGCTTCTTCAGCGTTCTGCACAAAAGGAATGAGGAGCGAGCGGGCGCCGACATCGAGGGCGCGCTTGATGATGACGAAGTCGTTCCAGGGCACGCGGAAGACCGGCTCAGCCGTGCCGCGGCTCATGGCCTGGAGCTGCGGCAAAAGCGTGGTGATGTCGTTGGGCCCATGCTCGCCGTCGACGACGATCCAGTCGAAGCCTGCGCCGGCAGCGACTTCCGTTGCGACGGGACTGGCCAGGGAGCACCATAGGCCGACCTGACGCTCGCCGCGCGCGAGCGCCTGTTTGAATGCATTGCGTGGGAAATTCCCGGGCCAGTTGGACATGGGTTGAAACTCCTTTGGCGATTGTAAAACGCGAAGAGGCTGGTAGCTTGTAGCCGGCAGCCACTCGTCCTTATCCAGCGAGCCTGCGCTAACGAGTGAAAAAACAAAAGCAGATCCCTCGGCTCCCCCCGGCGTCGAGCCGCCGACCCCACGATCGCAGCGCGATCACGGGGCCCCAAGCTCGCTCCGCTCGGGATGACACACAAGTTCATTCTTGCGACGAAAAGTCGAGGCGCTTGATTTCGCCGACGATGGGACCATAGCTGATGATGGCGCAGAAGGCGATGAGTCCGACGAAGACGAGCGCGCCGTCATAGGAGTGGGTTTTCTGGACGATGTGACCGATGATGAGCGGCGTGGTGATTCCGGCCATGTTGCCGCAGAGGTTGAAGAGGGCGCCGTTCATGCCCACCATGCCCCGCGGCGAGGTGTCGGAGACGACCGTCCAGCCGAGCGCGCCGAAACCCTTGCCGAAGAATGAAATCGACATGAACAGAATCATGAGAATCTGTGACGACGCGTAGTTGCAGGCGACGATGGTGATCGAAAGCGCCAGGCCGGCGATGATGGGAAGTTTGCGGCTGAAGGTGAGCGAATGGCCGCGATGGAGAAGCCAATCGGAGATGACGCCGCCCAGGACTCCGCCGAAGCCTCCGCAAAGGCCGGGTACGGCGGCAGCGAGGCCGACGTTGATGACGGACATGTGGCGGGCCTGCGCGAGGTAGAGCGGATACCACGTAAGGAAGAACCAGGTGAGCGTCGCGATGCAGTACTGACCGATGTAAACGCCAACAAGCATGCGGTAGCTGAGCAGCTTTTTGACAGTGGCCCAGGTGAGGGTATTGCGGCGCGGACTTGAGGCCGAATCGGCGTCGACGAGGCCGCCGCCGCGCTCGATGAGTTCGATCTCGACCGGCGAGATGCGCGGATGATCTTTGACGCGGTAGATATTGGTGTACCAGACGAGAGTGAGAACGCAGCCGAGCGCGCCCAGGAACCAGAAGCAGCTCTGCCAGCCTGCGACGTGGATCAGCCATCCGAAGATAGGCGCAAAGATAGGCAAGGCGAAATACTGCGCGGAGTTGAAGATGGCCGAGGTGCGTCCGCGCTCGGTCGTGGGAAACCAGGAGGCGACGATGCGGCCGTTGCCGGGAAATACAGGCGATTGGAAGAAACCGGAGAACACTCTGAGGATGAAGATTGCTGTAAAGGCAGCACTGGCGGCAAGGTACCCGGCAAAGGCGGTGAGAAAAGCGCAGATCGACCAGCCGATGATGGCGATGCCGTAAACGCGCTTCGATCCGAATCGGTCGAGCAAGCCGCCGGAGGGAAGCTGGCCGAGCGCGTAGGCCCAACCGAACGCGAAGAGAAGATAGCCCAACCTCGCCGCATTCAGATTCATTTCCCTGGGCATGGAGGAGGCGGCCTGGGAGAGAGCAGACCGGTCGGCAAAGCTGAAGCAGCTCACCACGAACAGGATGGTGATGATGAGATAGCGCACGCGCGTCTGCCGGGTTTCAGCCAAGGGAATGATTTCTCCGAATCGAGCTTTACAGCGGTCAGCGTCGTTCTCAAGACTTGTATGCGACCAGACATATCTCTGTAAAGTGGAGCGATGCGGATGAAGATTTGCGAAGATTGCGCGATGCTATGATCTTGAGGCAGCGGGGGCGCATGACGAAGCAGAAGAAGAATCGGACCAGCGGCGTGCGCGGCGACGCGATGGCGATGCAATCATGAAGAGCTCAAACCAGCCGCGATATCTTCGCGTGAACGAACGGGACAATGTGGCCGTGGTGGTGAGCCAGGATGGGTTGCCGGCGGGCAGCCGGTTTGCCGACGGACTGGTGCTGACCGAGGCGATTCCCGAAGCGCATAAAGTGGCGCTCACCGATATCGCGAAGGGAGATGCGATTGTCCGCTACGGCACGACGATCGGCTATGCGAATCGGACGATTGCGGCGGGCAGTTGGGTGCACGAGGGATTGGTGACACCGCCCGAAGCGCCGCTGCTTGCCGAATGCCCGCTGGCTACAGCGACACCCAAGCCTCAGCCGGCACTGGAGGGATACACGTTTGAGGGCTACCGCAACCGCGACGGCTCGGCGGGAACAAAGAACATTCTTGGCATCACAACTACGGTGCAGTGCGTGGCAGCGACGGTGGGCTACGCCGTGCGGCGCATCAAGGAAGAGGTTCTTCCGCGTTATCCGCATGTGGACGACGTTGTGGCGATCACGCATCACTACGGCTGCGGAGTGGCGATCGACGCGCCCGGAGCAGAGATTCCGATTCGCACGCTGCGCAACCTGAGCCTGCATCCGAACTTCGGCGGGGAACTTCTGGTGGTGAGCCTGGGATGCGAAAAGCTGCCGCCGGCGCGACTGATGCCGAAGGGCGCGCTGGCAGTGCTGGACGCAGAGCCAAGCGTTACGGCGCTGCAGGACGCGCATGAAGGATTTGGCGAGATGGTGGCCACGATCATGTCGCTGGCGGAAAGGAAGCTGGAAAGACTGGAGCGGCGGCGGCGGGTTCCGTGCGAGGCCGCAGATCTTGTGGTGGGTTTGCAATGCGGCGGGTCGGATGCGTTCTCGGGGGTGACGGCGAATCCGGCGGTGGGATTTGCGGCGGACCTGCTGGTGCGCGCCGGGGCAACCGTAATGTTTTCTGAGGTGACGGAGGTGCGCGACGCCGCGCATCAGTTGACGGCGCGCGCGGCCACGCCGGAGATTGCGCGCGATTTGGTGCGCGAGATGGCGTGGTTCGACGAGTACTTGCGCATCGGTGGCAGCGACCGGGCAGCAAATCCCGCGCCGGGCAACAAGCAGGGCGGGCTGACGAATGTGGTCGAGAAGGCGATGGGGTCGGTTGCCAAGTCAGGCAGCACCGCGCTGATGGGAGTAGCGGGGCCGGGTGAGCGAGTGAAGCAGAAGGGACTGGTATTTGCGGCAACGCCGGCGAGCGATTTTATCTGCGGCACACTGCAACTGGCGGCCGGGATGAACATGCACATCTTTACCACCGGCCGCGGCACGCCCTATGGACTGGCCATGGCGCCGGTGATCAAAGTTGCCACAAACAGCGGGCTCGCGCAACGCTGGCCCGATTTGATCGATGTGGATGCGGGACGGATCGCGACGGCGGAGGCAACCATAGAGGACGTGGGCTGGGAGATTTTTTCCCTGATTTTGGAGGTTGCAAGTGGGCGCAGGAAGACCTGGGCCGACCACTGGGGATTGCACAATGAGTTCGCCCTGTTCAATCCGGGGCCGGTGACGTAGATGCAGCGGGGCTAGCCGCGCTGCGCGCGTGGTTAGCGGAGCTAGCGGAGTTGGCGGAGCTAGCAAGTCAGCAAGTCGGCAAGTCAGCCGCGCTACGCGCGCGGCCGCTAGGGTAAATTGCGCTACTTGGTCTGCACGATGGGTTCGCCGGCGATGGAGAGGCGGACGCGGTAGACGCTTGTGCTGGCGCAGATGTAGAGCGTTTTGCGATCAGCGCCGCCCCAGGCCACGTTGGCGACACGTTCCGGCATGATGATGGTGGCAAGATGCCTGCCTTCAGGCGAGAGGATCACGACGCCGCCGGGGCCTGCGCTGTAGATATTTCCCGCGACGTCAACTTTCATGCCGTCGGGCGCGCCGGGAAGCGGATCGGCGGTTCCGTCATAGAGGAGTGTGGGATCGGCTAATGTGCCGTCGGGGAGAACGCGATAGCGCATCCAAATCTTCTTTGGCTCGGAGTTGTCGACGTAGAGGAATTTTTCGCCGGGCGAGAAGACGATGCCGTTGGGCCGCGGCAAATCTGAAATGAGGAGCTGGAGGTCCTGGCGAGCGGGCGGCGCGCCGGGCTTTTGATCGAACGCGTGCGGGATGCGATAGACGCCATTGACCTGGAGTTCTTTCTCAGGATCTGAATCGTTCTGCTTGCGCAGGCCGTAGGGCGGATCGGTGACGTAGAGCGAGCCATCGGAGCGATAGACAAGATCGTTGGGGCTGTTGAGGCGCAGGCTCTGGTAGCGATCGGCGAGGACGGTCTGAACGGCTTCAGGATTGAGCGATTCGAAGCGGAAGACGTCGCGCTGGGCGTGGCCGGCAACGGTGAGGCGGCCGAGGGCGTCGAGGGTCATTCCGTTTGAGCCGGGCTCGCGGCCGCCGTAGGGAACGGAGCCCTTGTAGCCGCTGGGTTGAAGGAAGATGCTGACGCCTTTGCCGGGCGTCCAGCGGCGAATGCTGTTGGAAGGAATGTCGGCGAAGAAGAGGCTGCCGTTGACCCAGACGGGGCCTTCGACCCAGGTAAAGCCGGTGGCGATGCGCTCGAGCTTTGCATTCGCAGGAATGATGCGGGCGGAAGCGGGATCAATGCGGTCGACTTTGAGGGGCGTCTTGAGCGGCGCGGAGGAAGCTGCCGCAGCGGATTGCGCGGGGCTGGCGGCGGCGAGAAAGAGGCTGAAAAACGCAAAGGTTGCCGCTGCGAAGAGGCGCATCGGATTGGTCGATTTATTTTTCATTGGCAGCTTCCTGAAGTGAAGAAAAATTTCTCCGGCGGTAGCTCGTTGCGGCCGTGCATTGGTGCGCTTCGCAAGGTTGAGCAACCGGCCCATTCATCTTTCGCTTGAGGGTGCGGGCGTGTCAAGGCGGGGCGAGGCTTGCGCGGGGAGCGTGGCGGAGTTATCTTCGGGTTGCGCGGCGGGACCGGGTGTTGGGTGCAGCCGCGGCAGAGGTGACCTGCGATGCAAGTGGCTGGAATCCGACTGAAGGCTCCCTTCTAATCAGCTTGCAGGTGACGATTGAATGATGCGGGACTGCGGGACTGGGGGACCGCGGAACTGCGGTTGCCGCACGAAGAGAGAGGGCACTGCAAAAAGCGGGTGCGAGCGCATAGAATACGAGTTGCCATGAGCAAGAACAAGGACAAGACTTTCGAAGTGGCGTGCCCGGATTGCGGGGCGATGCTGAAGATCGACGCGACGACCGGAGTGCTGGTGAGCCACACTTCGGCGCCGCGCAAGCGGATGTTCGAGGATCTGGAGACCGCCGCGCAGGCCATGCGCGAACACGGGGAACGGACAGAATCGATCTTCAGGCAGAGTGTGGACGCGGAAAAGAACAAGGCCGACCTGCTGGAGAAGAAATTTGCCGAGGCAATGCGCAAAGCGAAGGACGCTCCCGAGGGCAAGCCGCTCCGCGAGATCGACCTGGATTGAGGGTTGCTGGATTTTTTGCGGGTGCGAGCGCAATTAAAGTCGCCCGAGGCCGGGTTTTCAAGCGATACTTGAGAGGCAATTGAGTTCCCGGCCGAAGATTGGGCCTGAAACGCAGGAGGGGTCATGGTAGTTGTGCCGTTAGCCAGGGGAGAATACGAAGCGGGTGCTGGGACATGCGACGACGGGACCGAATCCACGAACTGGATCCGGTACGCCGCGGCGGGCACTTTGGCCGCAAGTGGTGTGCTGCTGGTGACCGGCAACAAGCGCCTCGGCCTGGTAGCTGCTCTTTCCGGAACTGCCCTGACGCTGATCGATCAGCAGGAAGTAGTGCGCAAGTGCTGGGACATGCTCCCCGAATTTCTTGAAGAGCTGCAGGGATTGCTGGGCAAAACGCAGGCGGCCGTCGAGGATCTTTCGAGCCAAAGCCAGAAGCTGCGGCAGGCGCTGAGCAAGTAAGGCAGAGGCGATCGCCGATATGTTTGCGGGCGGTGCGGCCTGCGACGCAGAATCCGAAAACAATTCCTAATTTTTGCGTTCGATGAGATAGCGGGCGACGGCCTTGAGGCCGTATGCGCGGCTGCCGTATGGTTCGAGGGCTGCAAAAGCCTCTTCGACGAGCTGCTCTGCGTCGCGCAGGCTTTGCTCGACGCCGTAGACGGCGGGCCAGGTGGCTTTTTCGGTGGCTGCGTCTTTGCCCGCGGTCTTGCCGAGCTGCGCTGAGTCGACGGTCATGTCGAGCACGTCGTCGACGATCTGGAAGGCGAGACCGGCTTTGCGGCCGAAACGGTTGAGACGCGCGACGTCGTCGGCGGTAGCGCCTGCATAGACGCCGCCAGTAACAACGCTCACGCGGATGAGAGCCCCGGTCTTGGCGCGATGGATGGCTTCGACGAGCTCGGGCGTGGGCTTGAGGTGCTCGCTTTCGAGGTCGAGCACCTGGCCGCCGATCATGCCATCGACCGTGCCGATGGCGTTGGCGATGAGGCCGATGATCTGCGTGGTGGCGTCGGGCGGACATTGAAGGCCGGAGAGCACTTCGAAGGCGCGGGTCTGGA
>CAYYKV010000140.1:0-8397 GCA_964468605.1 uncultured Occallatibacter sp.
CTGCTCATTCCCAAGGAAGACCTGCAGCGCGTCTTCATCCTTCGCCGCGTGCTCAATCCGCTCTCGCCCGTCGAAGCCATGGAGCTGTTGATCAGCCGTTTGGAAAAGGTACGCAACAACGCCGAATTCCTGGCCAACATGAATCAGCTGTAATCAGGTTCGCGCTCTGGGGTCTAGGTGGTCTGGCTAGGTGGTCAGAATCGACCAGAGCAATCGGAAAGGCCGGGTTTCTCCCGGCCTTGCTTTCTCAGGCGGCATGGTGCATCGTGTTACCGTCACCGCAATGCCACCTAGAGCACACGCTTGGAATAGCGTTTCCTTCGCTCTCGTTGCACTTCTCTGCTCGTTCGGCATCCGCTCCGACAACCTTCCCCATCCGCCCGCCAGCCTGGCCGCTTTGCCGCGAGTTACGCTCTGGGCATGGGAGCGCCGCGAAGACCTACATGCTTTGGACACTCACCGCTTCGCCGTCGCGTATCTTGATCAGACCCTAACCATCGATCTAACCGTTTCTAGCCAACCTCGCCGGGACCTCCTGGTCTTTCCCGCGTCAGCGACACGAATCCCAGTGGTCCGAATTGAGGCGTCGCCAAACGCCGTGCTTAGCGCTGAAGATCGCAGCGGCGCCATTGATGCGATTCTGCGCAGCGCGCGCGAGCCCGGCATCGCAGCTCTTCAAATCGATTTCGATGCCACGCGCTCTCAGCGCCAGTTTTACCGCGACTTGCTGGTCGACTTGCGCGGCCGAATGCCGGCCAATCTACCACTCTCTATCACCGCCCTCGCCTCATGGTGCAGTTTCGACGACTGGATTCGCGATCTCCCCATCGACGAGGCCGTCCCAATGATGTTCCGCATGGAGCCCGACCGCCGTCGCGCGCCGCCCAACCTTGACGACTTCCGCATACGCGAGCCGCTCTGCCAATCTTCGGTCGGCATCTCCACTACCGAACCGTGGCCAGCCGATCTTGATGGCAAACGGATATACGTCTTTCCCGACAATGGCTGGCTAATCGATTCGCCCACCGAAGTTGCACGGAGACTTCAATGAAGACGCGCCCTCTGATTCTGGCTGCATTCGCGGCCGCTGCCCTTCTCTCGCCGGTCCACTATGTGGAAGCCTGCGGGCCATTTTTTGAGGACGACGTCTTCGTCAGCACTACCACCCCCGACGATTTCGCATCCTTCTCGAAGGGACAGCTCGGCATCCTCCAGGCCCGTTACGACTCCGATGAGTACGCGATCGCCTATCGCTACCTAAGCGGCGGCAAACTCAACGCCGAAGAGCGATTGGCGCTCAAGCCGCCCAGCCCCGACCCCGACTTTGAGACGGCTGAGCAGTGGCAAGCAGAGCAAGCGGCCGAGAAAGCCGCCGTCGAATCCCAGCCGCCGACTCTCTGGCTGAAAGCTCGCGCTCAGTATGCTCCTCCCGCAACACCTGCATCTCCCGCCCCTTCCATTCCAATCGACTACGAAGGCAACGTTGTCCTTGATGAAAACTATCTGAACTGCCCCGGCGCTGCTTTTTCCAATGCCACACTCACTCTCACAAAACGCGCCGGAGTGTGGGGCGCAAAGAGCAAGTGGCTTGCTGACTGGATTCACGCTCAGGATACCGTCTTCTCGAACTGCGCCACCAAGGGTAACGCCATTCCGGCTCCTCCCTCAAGCGATAGTCCCGCTCTTCTTAAGGCCGACCGCGCTTACCAGATTGCTTCCGCAACGTTCTATGCAGGAAAGTTTGACGATGCCGCCAGGGAATTTGCCGCAATTGCTTCCGACCACAACTCACCGTGGAGCTCATGGGGCGACTACCTCGCTGCCCGCGCCACTATCCGCAAAGCATTCGCGATGGGGAAACCCAGCGACCCGTACAGCGGTGACCTTGCCACATACGACTCCGCCACGATGCTCCGCGCGCAACAAATGCTTGAAGCCATCCTGATCCAGTCCAATCCGGTTCCCTCGCGCTCCATCGTTCAGAATGAGCTGAACTTTGTTCTCATACGCACCGATTCCGCGAAACGCGCTGCCGAAATAAGCTCCGCCCTCGCTGGCCCGCAGCCCGATCCCAACTTTGCTCAGGACCTCAAAGACCTGAGCTGGCTACTCCAGAATCACATCGCCATTAAGAATCAGCCGCCGCTTCTGGCATGGATCGCTGCATGGCGCAGCTCAAGCACGGCCGCCTCGGCTTTCGCAATTTGGCAGCATAGCCACGCGCTCCCTTGGCTAGTCATGGCCATGGTCAAGGCCGCTCCATCCGACTCCTTAGCGCCCACACTCATCGACGCAGCGGCTGCAATCCCGCCCACGAGCGCCGCTTACGAAACAGTCTTCTATCACCGCGTGCGCCTGCTCATTTCTCTTGAGCGCCTCGACGAAGCGCGTGCCCTGCTCGACAAAGCTCTCGCCGCACCCAACCTTCAAAAACCGAGCTCTGAACGGAACGCACTCCTCGGCGAGCGCATGGCCGTCGCCCGCGATTTCACGGAATTCCTCACCTACGCTCCGCGCGTTCCGCTCGAGACCGGTTCTGAGCCTGCGGCCGATATGCGCGCGCTCTGCCAGAAGCGTGCTGGTCTTCCGCTCTACGGCGGCAAAACTGCTCCTTGCCCCGAACTCGACCAGCCCATAACCTTCGATAGCGATGCAACCAACATCCTGAACGAGAAAGCGTCACTTTCCCGTCTTCTTGATGCGGCAAATTCGCCTGTTCTGACTCCAAATCTCCGCCGAAACATCGCCATTGTCGCTTGGGTTCGCGCTGTGATCCTCGACGACACAAAGTCCGCAGCCGCTCTTGCGCCATTACTGCCCAGAGAGATCGGCGTCACTGCGAACACGAGCTCCGGTTTCCCAGCCTTCGTGGCCATTCTTCGTCACGACGGCCTGCAGCCCATTCTTGATCCAGGCATCTCCCGCGTGGCGAGTGATAGCCAATTTGACGAGTACCGCGACAATGGCTGGTGCATCATTGGCGCAAACATCGACACTCAGGGAGGTAATACTTCTCCGTCGTCTGCATTACCAACCCCGCCGATTTTCACGTCCGCCGAGCAACAGCAGGCCGCGTCCGAATTCGCGCGTCTCAAGGCCCTGCCGGATTCCTCTGACTTTCTTGGTCAACGCATCATCGACTACGCGAAGCAGCACCCCGACGATCCCGAAGTCCCCGAAGCCCTCGCGCTCACGGTACGCGCCACGCATTACGATTGCCAGACCTTTGACCCAAAAGTCCCCTATGATCAGCGGCCAAAATTCAGCACCGCAGGCAAAGCCGCCTTCGACCTGCTGCACCAGCGCTACCCGAAGTCGCCGTGGACCGCCAAAACGCCTTATTACTATTGAACAGCGCGGACGGCACGCCGCCTCTTTCCGGATCGTTCGCCCGCTGATAAAATAAGAATCTTGTGGGGCTGTAGCTCAGCTGGGAGAGCGCCTCGTTCGCAACGAGGAGGCCAGCGGTTCGATCCCGCTCAGCTCCACCAAATCCTACCGACAACCAACTGTAATTTCTGGCTCTGCCGCTTTTTCCCCTTCCAAACCTCATGCCAAGCTGCGCGATTGACGCCGCGTCTGCGGCCTTTCTTGATTCTCAGTCGTCTGATCTCACGGATGTTATGATTTCCGTGTTCAGCCGGTATTCCAGAAGAACTGCCGCCCCAAAACCGGCTAAAGGAGTTCTTCCCCGTGCCGTTCGATGTCTTCGTCAGCCACTCTTCCAAGGACAAACTCGTAGCCGATGCGGTGTGCGCGCGGCTTGAGGCAGCCGGCATTCGTTGTTGGATTGCCCCGCGCGACATTGTGGCCGGCACGTCTTATGGCGAATCGATCATCGACGCCATTCATTCGGCGAGAGTGATGGTGCTGGTCCTTTCCTCCAACGCAAACTCCTCCGGCCACATTCCAAAGGAAGTGGAGCGCGCGGTCAGCAGCGGCGTAGTTATCCTTCCTTTTCGTATTGAAGATGTGATGCCGGGCAAATCGCTCGACTATTTCATCGGCTCGGTCCACTGGCTCGACGCAATGACTCCGCCCCTGGAAATGCATCTCGACGACCTGGTGGGGACCGTTCAAAAGCTGATTCCTCCGCTACAAGTTGGGAAGGCCGCGCCACCTGCGTCCGTGCAATCGCCCGCTCCTCCGTCACCCCTTCCACTCCGTGCGGGCAACGCGATTGACAGTCCAACTCAGTCGAAAACACTTTGGCTTGGGGTAGTCGCGTTGCTTGTTGTCGCGGCAATTGCCCTGGGAATCATTTTCCATCGGCCAAAACCGCAAGCGCCGACAGTCCCGGTCGTGAATCCGATTCCCGCAACCGGCCCAACTCCCTCAACGGCCCCAACTGGCACAATCGCCGTCGATCCCATCGTGGGTTGCTATCACTGGTTTAACAACGGCTCGGTCGTCATTCACGCCAATGGCGTTATCATCGGCGGTCCTTTTACTGGACACTGGCGCTTGGTGAGCACCGCGCGACGAGCATATACCTTCACTTGGCCTGAAGCGATTGACACAATTACCATCTCCGCTGACCAGCGCTCGTTGAGCGGAATGAATCAATATCAATACCCGATCGCAGCGACGCGCATTGCGGGCACGATCGGACTCGTGGGCTCGTGGAACATGTCAAATAACGTTCCCTTGCTTGTGCTCCCGAATGGCGCCTTTACCGCTGCAACGTTTAACGGAACCTGGCAAACTGTCGATGCGTCTCGAGGGATCTACACGCTCACCTGGCCAGATCCTGTCGATAGCGTCACACTGTCCGCTGACGGTCAAACGATCTCCGGAGCGAACCAGTACGGCGTAGCAACTTCGGGAACGAGAACGGAACCCTGTCCAGGCGTATAAACCCGCGGCAGACGTTGAAGTTCAGGCCCATTACGGGTATTGACCCAATTCGGCCGCCTTTGCAGCGGGATACAATCCACCTTTGCAAGGGTCTATGACCTGCCTGCATAACGGGATCCTCAAATGGTTGCTGGGGCTGGATTTGAACCAGCAACCTTTGGGTTATGAGAGGAAAATCGGCCCCAAGGTGGAACGCTGCACGATCTCGCGGTCTGAAACGCGTCCTAATCCAGCTGAATCAGTGCTGCCGAGTAACCCGGAACGCTAACGCGCAGCTTGCCAGATTGGGCCTTGAGCGCCTCGCCGATCCGCGGATGAAATTGTCCATCGCTTTTCACGGTGCTTCCCTGAAACCGCACTCCGTCCTTGGCGTCGATTGCTGAGGCATCGAGGCGCGCGACCGAAGCTTGACTGAATCCTGTTGGAGAACCAGTGATCGTAACCTCCGCGGCGCGGGCATCTTTGTTAAAGACGGCAACCAAACGCGTCGCGGTTCCTCCGCCGGCCGCATACGCAGTAAGGTTTCCTCCCTGCGTTTCAAGCGTTGTCTTTTTCAAAGTGTGCCCCGCAAACTGTTGCGCCAGCATCAGGCCGTAATACTCCGGCCTGGCAGCAAAGCCGCTTTCGATCGAGCCGACGATCGGCGAATAGTAGCCGTTCGCTCCTCCGTGCAAATTGACTCCCACGCAGCCCAGCGATGCCATTTGCAGGCAAAAATCTCCAGCCCACAACGCAGATGCGAAGGTATCGCTGACATCCGGTTTACCCGCGTTATAGCAGGAGTTTCCTTCAGCCATGCGAAACGGCAAGCCGGCGGCCTTGGCCGAATCCAGAGCTTGCCGGCAGGAGTGGTCGAATTTTGTTCCAGGGTGCAAGAGCCGATCAATCGTCATTGCCGGATCGCTTGGTGGGCCGAGAGGGTAGTAGTGACTTGTTGCAAGCACAATCTCTTTCGGGACATCTTCGGTGAACTGCTTTACCCATGTCTGATTTGAGGCCGTGTCCGGTCCGGCCACCGCAACGTGCGGGAGTTTTTCACGAAACGCGGCACGAAACATCTTCCAACGAGTGAGGTACTCGTCGAATGTCCAGGGCTTGTTCTCTTGGTCCCGATGCTTGAAGAGATCAGGTTCATTCCCGAATTGCACTGCAATCAGTTGCCGTCCGAGCGTCCTGGCTACATATCCGCCTTCGGCGAGCGCCTGCTCCAGTGTGCCCCCGCCGAGGTTCAGGCCATAGATACATCTCCAGCCGGTTGCAGAAAGAAATCCGTGCAGGTTGCGGATGGAATGCGGTGTGATGGTGAATGTGCGCGGCTCGCGATGGCCCGGATCTGGCCCCACCAATCCGCCGGCGTCCGGTGGGGCTGCCGGCTCCGTCTCCGACCAAAGCGTAAACTCGCTCAGGTTGCCACCGAGACGCAGCACGCCCGACGGGCTCAGTGTGCGAAACATCTGAATCAGTGCCGTGTTTCGGGGCGAAAAGAAATCCGGATATGCCAGTTGACCGCTTTCATAGCTCAACCCCATGTAATCGGGGGGCACTTTTGCGAGGTTTGCTGCAGAGTCGATGTTCAGTTCAACTTCCAGAACGGAAGGCTGGGCCATCAGCTTGCCTGGTATGCTGAATGCGATTGCGCCGAGCGCAGCGCTCATGGAGCAGAATTCTCTTCTCGATACTTCTTTCATTTAGCTTTCCGTCTTACATCGTCCGTCAACATCTACGCGCCGCGATTTGAGAAAGATTGCGCCTGCTCGCGAAGAGCAGGCGCAGAGGATGGATGCAGGTACAGATTAGAAAGTCAACCGGCCACCCACCTGGATGATGCGCTGGGTGCCTGTCGCCGATGTGATCTTGCCGTAGTTGCCGGACGCGAGGCTTGCGGTGGGGTTACTGAGGTTGACCCAGTTTAAGGCGTTGGTGGTTTCGCCGCGGAGCTGGAACACAACTCCACGCTCGAGGGTAATGTTGCGGAAGACCCCCATGTCGAGATCTTTGAAACCAGGCCCAAAGAGGCTATTGCGGGCTACGTTGCCGTCTGCGCCGCCTGGGCCGATGCCGCCTGCCACGCCGGGCCCGTTGGGTGTGAAAGCTGCAGTGTTAAACCACGCATTCACCTCGTTAGACCCGGATGCGGGGGTGCAAACACGGCAACGGTGCGCGCTGAGCACGGGGTTTTGGCCGGCAACAGCATCCGGGCGCTGAGCATTGGTGCTGTCAAAGCTCTTGTTGGACCCGGTGGTCACCGAGAACACCCCGCCACTGTGCAGAATGAGAATGGGCGCGATCTGCCATCCATTGACGACTTCCTTGACGACATTGTTGTCGCCGTGGAAGTAATCGATGTTCCACGTCCCGGAGATCGCGGCGCTGCTGCGAATGTCGGCGTTCATACTGCCGTATTCCTCCCCGAGTCCACCGCCGACGGCGCCCAAAGTGTTGTTGGTCGAGTTGAAGGGAGCGCCAAAGTAGCCGGAATCCTGCGGGCTCGAAAGTCCATCCACATCGGGCTCGAAGCTATCGAGGGCGTGGCTCCAGACATAGTTGCCGCCGGCGCTGAAGCTGCGGGAGAGCTGCTTGGTCGCCGAGATTTGCAGGGATTCGTAACTACCTGACAGGTTTGACAGCAGTTGGGTGATCGAGGCTCCCAGAACGCCGGTGCCGTTGTTGATGGCGGCCGCGCCGGTAGGACAAGCTCCGACGCAGGGATCGAACTGACGCCGATCGGCGATGCTGGTTGCAGAAGTGCTTGGCGTTCCGAATGCGGTCGAATACGGCGCGTAGTTGACGTCGATAAAGTTGGGCAGCTGGTGCGAGAGGGCGGCTACATACGCCGTCGTCAGTGTTACCCGGCCGGGCAACTGCCGCTGCACAGAAAGATTGACCTGGTAGACGTAGGGATACTTGAAATGCGGGGAGATGGTCTCGGTGGCGCCGCCGGGCCCGGAAATAAATATGGGCGAGCTGGACGTGTAGTGATACGGGAACAGTCCGCCTCCCGACGCGGTCGACGGGAAGTCTCCGGGATAGGAATAGAAATTGGTGATGGAATTGAGAGGACCCTCGCCGGTCTGTGGCCGTAAGGCGAATGGAATGGCGTTGCCGGGCTGATTCCACTCGTTGCCGGCGACATTGCCGAAGAAGATACCGGTTGCGCCTCGAATGGAGGTCTTGCCGTCACCAAACGGGTCCAACGCGAAGCCCAGGCGGGGCGAAACGTGATAGAACTTCGTGGGGATGATGCCGCGGCCGACGCCTGCGTCACCCGGAAACACAATACCCTTGGGCGCGTTTGCAGCCACGGTGGATTGCTGGCCGGGAATGAACGACTCCGTCCGGTTATGGGGATCGACCGGAGGCTGATCGATGTCCCACCGGATGCCAAGGTTCGCCGTAAACCGGGGCGTGATCCGGTAGTTATCCTGCACAAACAATGCGTAGTGCCATGTGCTCAGGTGCGTGGTGTACGGCGAGTCCTGCTCAGCCGAGGAGGCCTGGCCGGTAACCCAGTCGGAAGTCACATTGCCCGTAGAAGTGGGA
>CAYYKV010000141.1:0-8355 GCA_964468605.1 uncultured Occallatibacter sp.
ACCAGTTCAATCTCTACGACCCGGATGGGACCCGGGTGGAGATGATGAACTTCCACGCGACGGAGAAGCCGTGCTGCTCGGAGTTCACTGCGGATGATCCGAAGGAGTAAGGAAGGCAGGGAGTAGGGAGTAGCCAGCAAAGAGTAGAAACTGGCAGCGGAGTTGGCGGGGCTGGCGGGGCGAGGCCGGCAAGGGGCGGCGGAGTTAGCTTGATGAGCTCTATCATCCCCTGGAAAGGCTGAGAATTTGCCTCATATGACACTACGGACGATGGCAGTTCTCTCGATTGCCTGCGCAGCGGTGACGCTTGTGACTCTCGCGCTCTGGAAGCGGCGCATGATCGGTCGTCATTTGGGAGTAGGAATTTTCTCGCTCGTCATCGTTATTGACCTCTTCCTCGGGATTCTGGTTTTCAGGGAGTACCGTTCAAACTGAGACGCTGCCGGGGTGGGTAGCGGCATCATTTCGATTTCCAGTGCGATCAACGGTTTCTTGATTGGCGATGGATCGAACGAGTACAGTTTGAAGTGATTCCGGGAGTTTAGTCCGATGATCACCAGCGTTCATACCTTGATTTATTCCGACGATGCCCCCGCGACACGCGCATTTCTTCGCGACGTCCTCGGTTGGCCCTACGTTGAGGATGCGGCGGGCGGAGGCGCGGGCTGGCTAATCTTCAAGACCGGGCCAAGCGAGATGGGCGTGCACCCGACCCACAGCGTCTACGAGGGCAAGACGTACGAATCGCCGCGCCACCACATGATCTCCCTGATGTGCGACGACATCGCGCGCACGATCGCTGATCTGAAGGCCAAGGGAGCGGAGTTCCACGGCGAAGTTCAGGATCAGGGGTGGGGACTGATGGCGATGATGGCCGTTCCCGGCGCGGACGACATCATGCTCTACGAGCCCAGGCATCCGCTGGCGTATAGCCTTTGAGCGATTGAGCGGGCGGCACGAGCACGCCCGCCTTTCGCCCCTTTCGCAGGGCATCGTGCACGTTCGGACGATGCCGGGGAAACCGCTTTCTCGCGGGAAATTCAGGCTTACGGTATACTGATTGAGGCCTGAAGAGCAGGGAGATCCCTGTGTCAAGGGGCCCGCGGCGAGCGATCCGCTTGCCGAAAATCGAGCAAAACCGAGAAGAAAATGCCAAAGTTGAAGACCCATTCGGGCGCGGCCAAGCGCTTCAGCAAGACTGGGACCGGAAAGATCAAGCGGGGCCAGACGAAGACGCGGCACATCCTGACGTCGAAGAAGCAAAAGACCAAGCGGAAACTGGGCAAGACTGTGCTGGTTTCTGATGGCGACTACTTGAAGGTCGCGCGCATGATTCCCTACGCCTGACCACCTGCGGTGGGGCGGACCTTTGGATTAGATCCGTGCTGCTGTAGTTGATGGGCCGTCGTATTGGCCCCCGCGGTTTGCGAGAGCGTTTCGCAGCGGCGAGAGATCAGGCTTGACGAGAGCGAGTGAAGAGGTTGACAGCCGTTGCAGATGCGATGGCCTCCTGCCTCCAGCCGCGTAACCAGAGCCGTCGGATTCGAGATCGACGTGCTTGAACCGGATTCCGCGATGCTCCGCGACAGGCGGAGAGGTATCGGCGGGATCCAAAAAAGGAGAAAAACATGCCCCGCGTAAAACGGAGCACCAAGCGGAATGACCGGCGCAAGAAGATTCTGAAACGCGCCAGCGGTTATTTCCTGACCAAATCAAAGCTCTACCAGGCGGCCCAGGAGGCCGTGGAGCGCGGCCTGAAGTTTGCTTACACGGGCCGGCGGCTGAAGAAGCGCCAGTACCGCTCGCTGTGGATTGTGCGCATTGCAGCGGCGTGCAAGCTGAACGGGACCAGCTATTCGCAGTTCATCAGCGGATTGAAGAAGGCCGGCATTGAGCTGGACCGCAAGATTCTGGCGGACATTGCCGTGCACGACGCGGCTGGGTTTGCCAAGCTGGTGGAGCAGGCCAGGGCGGCACAGCCGGCGAAGGCGAAGGCAGAGAAGCCGGCAAAGGCCAAGGTTGCGTAGCAACGAAATATGACTGGCGGAAAAGGCGGCCCGGAGTTCGAAAGGATTCCGGGCCGCAGTGCGTTTGGGGGGCGAACTGAATTGGGGTTTGGCGGCGCCGTCGCAACCGGTTGGCAAGGCCGATGCTTTCCGGTGCGCTTCAGTGCGCGTCTGCCGCGTGCAATGCTTTATTCTTCTCTTTGCACATGACGAACGAAGCGATACCGAATTTGACAGCGTTTGACGAAGCGGCGCTGGACAAGGCGTTTGCTGCGCTTGAGGCGCAGGCGCGCGCGGCTGCGGCCGGGCTGGGCAGCGAGGCGGCCGTGGAGGCGTTTCGGCTGGAATGGCTGGGGCGCAAGCAGGGACGGCTCAACGAAGTTTCAGGCCGGTGGCTCAAATCAGCTCCTGCAGACGCGAAGAAGGCGCTGGGCGTGCGCTTCAACGCGCTGAAGGAAGTGGTGGAGGGGCTGCTGGATGCTACGCTGACAGGCGGCCCGGACGATTCCTGGCGAGGGGCTTCGCTGAGGGCCGAGGCCATCGACATTACACTGCCGGGAACGCGGCACCTGACCGGGGCCGAGCACCCGATTACGCGCACGATGAATGAGATTGTGGCTGTGTTTGCCGCGCTGGGCTATTCGGTGGGCGTGGGGCCTGAGGTTGAAACCGACTACTACAACTTCGAGAGCATGAACTTTCCGCACGGCCATCCGGCGCGCGACACGCAGGACACGCTGGTGGTGGCGGGGCAGGAGCGCAGGCCGGTGCGCGACCGGCTGCTTCTGCGCACGCACACGTCGCCGGTGCAGATGCGGACCATGGAACAGCAGCCGCCGCCGGTGCGCATTGTGATTCCTGGCAAGGTGCACAGAAATGACGCGGCCGACGCAACGCACTCGCCGATCTTCCATCAAGTTGAAGGGTTGTGCGTGGACCGGAACATCACGTTCAGCGACCTGAAGGGGACGCTGGACCACGCGATGAAGGCGCTGTTCGGATCGGCCGTGAAGACGCGGTTCTTTCCGTCGTTCTTCCCGTTCACTGAGCCGAGCGCCGATGTGCAGATCAGCTGCATCTTCTGTGGCGGCAAGGGCTGCCGCAAATGCAAGCAGTCGGGGTGGATTGAGCTGCTGGGCTGCGGCATGGTGGACCCCGCGGTGTTTGCGTTTGCCGCGGAGAAGCAGCCGGCCTACGACGCGACGCAGATTTCGGGATTCGCATTCGGCATGGGCGTGGAGCGGATCGCGATGATGAAGTACGGCATCAGCGAGATCGGGAGCTTGTTCGCGGGGGATATGCGGTTCCTGGGTCAATTTGCATGAAAGCAGCAAGTTTGCGTGCGCTCCGCGCACCTTAGCAAGTTAGCGAGTTAGCAGCAGCAACGGAAGGACGCAAGATTGTGGCAAGAACAAGACATTTTCGGGATTTGATTGCGTGGCAGAAAGCGATGGAACTGGCCCGTCAGGTCTACCTCCAAACGGAGGGTTTTCCGAAGTCCGAAGCGTTCGGCTTGCGGATGCAGATGAGACGATCCGCGGTTTCAGTAGCGAGCAACATTGCGGAAGGACACGGGCGTTTGACAGATCCACAGCTAAAAAACTCGTTGGGAATGGCGCGTGGATCGCTTTACGAATTGGAGACTCAGATTGCGTTGGCCGGCGATCTTAATTTCCTCAATCATGAATCTGCGCAAAAGTTGCTCGAAACAGCAACAAATACGGCCAGGCTCATTAATGGACTGCTGGGAGTCTTGGAGCCTTAATCAAAGGTGAAGATCCGCAAGCTTGCGAACTTGCGAATGTCCGCGATAGCGGACGCTAACTCGCGGAAGTGATTTTCATGAAGATTCTCACAAAATGGCTTCGAGCATATCTGCCGGGACTCGCTGTGGATGACGCTCAACTGGCCGAGGATCTGACTCTGCGCGGGATCGCGGTGGAGGGGATTTATCCGCTCGGCGAGGGCAAGGGCTCGGTTTACGAGATGGACATCACCACCAACCGCGTGGACGCGATGAACCACTACGGCATTGCGCGGGAGGCGGCGGCGATCTATGGGCTGAAGCTGGCGGAGTTGCAATCCGCGCTACCGGCGGCGAAGTCGGCGGCCAAGCCGTTTTCAGTGCGGATTGAGGCGGAGGACGCGTGCGGGCGGTTCACGGCGCGGATGCTGCGCGATGTGACGATTGGCGAGTCACGCGATTGGTTCGTGGGCGCGGAGGTGGCGACATATTTCGCGCTGCTCGAGCAGAAGATGATTTCGAATGCCGTGGATGCGACGAACTTTGCCTGGCTGGCGATGGGCCAGCCGACACACGTCTTCGATCTGGACAAGGTCGAGGGAGGAATCATTGTGCGCCGGGCGCGCAAAGGCGAGCGGCTGAAGACTCTGGACGGCGTGGACCGCGTGCTTGATGCGGACGACCTGGTGGTGGCCGATCACAAGAAGGCGGTGGGCCTGGCGGGCGTTATGGGCGGCTGGGACACGATGATAACGGCGGAGACGAAGAACGTGCTCGTAGAGGCGGCGTGGTTCGATCCAATGGCCGTGCGGCAGACGGCGCGGCGGCATGGATTGCACACCGATGCCAGCCACAGGTTCGAGCGCGGCGCGGATTTCAATGCGGCTCCGGTGGCGTCGACACTGGTAAGCGCAATTCTGCTGGCGAACGGTGGATGGATCGAAGGAGATTTGGTGGACGTGCGCGTGGAGGCCGCGGAAGAACGTACTGCCCGACGCAAACCCATCCATCTGAAGTTGAGCGAGGTGGGGAGGATTCTAGGCGCGACGGAGGACCGGGAGGGAATTACCGCGGCGACTGTGGAGGTTGTGCTGGGGGCGCTTGGATGCGGGCTGCCACCTGCCGTTGGGCAGACCTTTGGAGAAGAGTCGTGGAGTGTCACGCTGCCGAGCTGGCGGCTGGATTTGGAACGCGAGATCGACCTGATCGAAGAGGTCGCGCGGGTTTACGGATACAACCGGTTTGCCAACACGCTGCCGGCCTTTGGCGAGGGCGTGCGCGCGCTGCCGTGGGCGGAGAAGGAGGCAGCGATGCGAGGGACGCTGCTGGCCGCTGGGTTCCATGAGGCGATTGGGAGCTCGTTCTGCTCGGCGGCGGAAGGGGCGCTGACCGCGCCGCAACCGGGGCAGGTGGTTCCGCTGGGCAATCCGCTGAGCGAAGAGGCGGGCGTGCTGCGGCCATCGCTCGTGCCCGGAATGCTGGCTATGATTGCGGGAAACCTGAATCGCGATGTGAGCGATGTTCGGCTCTTCGAGCTGGGCACTGCGTTTGGCGGCACAACGGATCGAGTCGAGGAGCGGCCGGCGCTGGCGTTCGGAGCCGTGGGCAGTTTGCCGGAGGAGAGCGCGTTGCACGCCGCACGGGCGTTCGAGTTCCTCGACGTAAAGGGCGTGGTCGAGCAACTGCTGCAGCGATTCGAAGTGCGCACGATGTACTTCGATCATTTTGCCGCTGACGCGGGAATCACGCCGGAGTGGCTGCATCCGTATCGCGCGGCGCGGGCGGTGGCTGACGGATTGACGGTGGGTTGGTTCGGACAACTGCATCCGCGGGAGGCGGCGGCGCGGAAGATCAAGGATAAGGTGCTGATCGGCGAGATCTATCTCGACCGGCTCTACAACCTGCCGCTGCGCAGGCCTGTGGCGCGGGAGATTTCGCGCTATCAGCCGGTTCGTCGCGATTTCTCCCTGGTTCTGGATGAGAGCATTGCGTGGGAGACGATCGACCAGGCGATTCGCGAACTACAAATGCCGGAGCTGGTGGATTGGCGCGTGCGCGAGGTGTTCCGCGATGCGCGGCTGGGCAAGGGCGAGTATGCGCTGCTGCTGGGCGCGACGTTTCAGGCGCAGGACCGGACGCTGCGCGAGGAGGAGCTACAGAGTTTTCAGGCGCGCGTGGTGGAAGCGGTTGGCAAGGCGGGAGCGCGGCTGCGGGTTTGAGCGCGACGGCGGATTTGACAGAAGGATCGGCGCGCATCAGAGATATACTCGAACGCAACTGAGGTCTATTTGGGGGGATCGATGTCGGAATCGGAGGCGGCTGTGGAGACGCAGAACGAAGAGCAACAGGCGCATGAGGAGCCGGTGGCGCTGGCCGTGAGCGTGGACGATTTTTCGGCGCTCGAGGAACGGGTCCGGCGCGCCGTTGACGTGGTGAAGCGGGAGCGGCAGGCGCGCGCGGCGGTGGAAGCGCGCGTGGCGGAATTGGAAGCTCGCGCAACGGAGTCCGAGGCTCGCGCGTCGCAGGCCGAAGCACGGCATGCGGAGCTTGAAGCACGAGCGGCGCAAGCCGAAGAGCAAGCAAAGGCGCAGTTGCCGGTGGTGGAGCGGTTGCAAAGCGAGTTGAGCGCGCTGCGCGCCGAGCGCGACCAGGTGCGTGAGCGCGTGGAGCGGTTGCTGAAGCAGCTTGACGCGCTGGAGCTGTGAGGCAACGATGGCCGAGCAAAAACGGAGCAATCCGATGGACTATGTGACGGTGGAGATCTACGACCAACTCTACCATCTTTCGGGGCAGGACCCGGAGCACATTCGCGAGCTGGCAGCGGTGGTGGATGCCAAGATGCGCGCCGTGGC
Source organism: uncultured Occallatibacter sp. (assembly GCA_964468605.1). Classification (GTDB taxonomy): domain Bacteria; phylum Acidobacteriota; class Terriglobia; order Terriglobales; family Acidobacteriaceae; genus Telmatobacter. The sequence continues at coordinate 6,603 of CAYYKV010000141.1, forward strand.
CGCGCACGGAAGGACGGCCGATTCGCTGCGCGTGGCGGTTCTGGCAGCGCTGAACCTCGCCGATGAAGTTTCGCAGGCCACATCGGCCGATTTGCAACTGGGACACGCCCGCGCCAATAGCCTGCGCGTGCTGCTGGATGAAGTGCTTGAAAAAGAATAGAGAGCAGAGAACAACGAGCTTTTGGGGTTGAGAGGTCCAAACTGCAAGACGCGCCCCATGCTGCGGTACTACTGCCAGGTCAAATCTGCATACAAATTCTGTAGTGAAGCGGGCGCTCGGGGGTATATTCTCTCGTGACCGGGCAGGAACAATAGGGTCCCCCAGTTCGGGAAGCCGGAACCGGACAATCAATCAAAACGAATCAGAGAAACGATGGAGGGAACTGATGAGAGTTCGCGAAGTACTGTCGGTCATCAGTGGTATCGCATTGGTAGCGCTGGCCACGGCCACGATGAGCGCACAGGGCGCAGGGAGTGATAATCCCGATGTGACTGAAGTGCGCAACTATGTGCTGACGCTGGCCAAGGCACAAGCAACGGCCACGGCCATGCAAAGCATCAACCAGCTGGTTGCGGCCAACCCCAGCCTGAATGCGGCGCTCAGCGCCGGAAGCGACACGACCGGTAAGAAGCCGATTACGCAGCAGGCCCGGGATATCGACTCGCAATATCCGCAGATCGCAACGATCATTCACGCCAATGGGTTAGAGACGCGGGAGTTTATCGTGATCACCGGCGCGATCATCAACGACGTTGGGTTTGTGGGGATGAAGATGCAGGGAATGATCACGGCTTACCCGCCGAACTCCATCACGCCGGCAAATGCGGCGTTTGTCGAGGCGAACTGGGCGACGTTCCAGACGATTGCCGCGAAGATGACGCCGCCGCAGTCGAATTGAAGCGAGGCCGGCGAAGATTTTAGCGCGAAGAAGAGGGACCGAGGTCTCCCATGTCCCAAAGTCGGGACATGGGATACCCAGTTTCTGAATCCGTTAGCGTTACTTTGCGGCGAGCTGGCGCAGGACATATTGCAGGATGCCACCGTGCTCGTAGTACTCGATCTCCTGCGGCGTGTCGATGCGCACGGTTGTGTTGATTTTCTTCGAGCCTTTGGACGAGGCCGCAGTGATGACGAGGGTACGCCCGCCGGCAAATTTTTCCTTGAGCAAAGCTGTCAGGCCTGGGAAGTCGTAGACCTCTTCGCCAGTGAGGCCGAGAGACTCGGCGTTTTCGCCGGGCGCGAATTGCAGCGGCAGAATGCCCATGCCAACGAGATTCGAGCGGTGAATGCGCTCGAAGCTTTCGGCGATGACGGCGCGGACGCCGAGGAGCTTTGGTCCCTTGGCGGCCCAGTCGCGCGATGAGCCGGAGCCATATTCTTTTCCAGCCAGGATGATCAGCGGCGTGCCGCGCTCGGCGTACTTGACGCTGGCGTCGAAGATGGACATCTGCTGGCCTTCAGGAAGCAGGCGCGTGACGCCGCCCTCGGTGCCGGGCGCGAGCTTGTTGCGCAGGCGCACGTTGGCGAAGGTGCCGCGCACCATGACTTCGTGATTGCCGCGGCGCGAACCGTATGAGTTGAAGTCGGCGGGCTTGACTCCATGCTCGGTCAGGTATTTTCCGGCCGGGCCGCTGGCTTTGATGGAGCCGGCGGGCGAGATGTGATCGGTGGTGACTGAGTCGCCGAGGACGGCGAGAACGCGCGCGCCGGCGATGTCGGCAACAGGCGCGGGAGTCATGGTCATGCCGTCGA
>CAYYKV010000142.1:0-8338 GCA_964468605.1 uncultured Occallatibacter sp.
GGTGAAACACAAGCAGATCGGCGAGCGGGATGCGCCCTTCCGTCTCGTTAGGCATGTTCGGGCCCTGTGGGGGAAGTGCTGACCTTATTCTTTCATGGATTCTTCACGGTACAGGTTAAACCCGACCCATTGCATTTCTAATCACAATTCGTGTGAAAATCCTTCGGAGCCGTTCGCGCGGGGTTAGCCGCCGATGTGGACCATCGACCGGGAGGGTTTGAGGAAACCCGGCTCACCGATGTGGTGGCGAGCTTCCTTCTCCTGGATGGTGCGGACGATGTAGGCGCGCAGTTCCTCATTGCCGGCGCCGGCGCGAAGGCGGCCGTATAGGTCGTGTTCCACTTGTGAGAACAGGCAGGTGCGAATCTTGCCGTCGGAAGTGAGGCGCACGCGGCTGCATGCTCCGCAAAAGGCCTGGCTGACGGGGGCGATGATTCCGATTTCGCCGACGCCATCGGCGAAGGTGTAGCGACGGGCTGTCTCGCTGGCCTCGCGCGGGGGAAGCTCGACCAGCGGCAGGGTGCGGCCGATGCGGTCGACAATCTCGCGCAGCGTGACGACGATCTCGGGCGTCCAGAGGCGGCCCTCTTCAAGAGGCATGAACTCAATGAAGCGGACTACGACGTTTTCTGCGCGGGCGAAGCGGGCAAAGCCTTCGATCTGATCGTCGTTGAAGCCGCGCAGGAGCACGCAGTTGATTTTGAGGGGCGTGAGGCCGGCTGCGCGGGCGGCGCGAAGGCCGGCGAGAACCTTAGAGAAGCTGCCCTCGACGCGAGTGATGCGCTCGAATGTCGGGGCGTCGACGGCGTCCATGCTGACTGTCACACGGTTGAGGCCAGCGGCCTTGAGCGGCTCGGCGAGCGATTCAAGCAGGTGGCCGTTGGTGGTGAGCGCGAGGTCAAGCGGGTCGCCCGCGAGGGTTTGCAGCCGCGAGAGCTCACGGACCAGGTCGACCAGACCGCGACGAAGGAGCGGCTCACCGCCGGTTAAGCGGACCTTGGTGATGCCGAGGCCGACAAACAGCTCGATGAGGCGGAGGTATTCGTCGATGGCCAGCTCGGGATACTGTGCGCCCAGTTCGCCGGTGCGGCAATAGACGCATTTGTAGTTGCAGCGGTCGGTGATGGAGACTCGCAGGTCGTGAATCACGCGGCCATGGCTATCCGTAAGCGGCGGGTGCGACGCCGGCGCGGGGATTGCGGAGAGGGAAGGGGCAGCCATCGGCAACTTCAAGCGTATACCTTTCTTGCCGAGGCTTGAAAGGCCGTGAATCCGATCCTGGAGCAGTGGAAGAGAAGCGATAGCATGATAGAGCGAGCGTGCTGAGAACTGACTCGCAGATTCGCGCTATCGGCGAAGAAAGAAGGAAGATGCCCGCAACAGGTGCCCGACCAGCTGGCGCGACGGACGAAGCAGGCGCGGCGACGGCCGTGCGGCAGATGTTTGACTCGATCGCGCCCCGGTATGACCTGCTAAACCACGTGCTCTCAGCCAATGTGGACCGGGTGTGGTGGCGTCGGGCTGCGCGCAGATTTAAGGATGTTCTGGCGCGACCTGATGCGGCGGTGCTGGACATCTGCTGCGGCACGGGCGATTTGACGTTGGCGCTTTTGAAGCTGCGGCCGCGTGGGGCAAAGCCGATTCTGGCCGGTGATTTTGCGCGTGCGATGCTGCGGCGCGGGGCGGAGAAGTTCGGGCCGAAAGAGTCGCGAGGACCGGAACAAGGATTGGCGGACGAATCGAGGAATGGAGCGCCGTATGCGGTGGCGATCGAAACCGATGCGTTGCATCTGCCGCTGCGCGCGGAGTCGCTCGACCTGATTGTGACGGCGTTCGGATTTCGGAATCTGGCGAACTACGAGGCCGGACTGAAGGAGTTTTATCGCGCGCTGAAGCCGGGCGGGCAGTTGGGAATTCTGGAGTTCAGCGAGCCGGGAGGTTTGATCGGGAAGGCATACGGCGCGTACTTCCGGCGCGTGCTGCCGGCGATTGGCCGCATGATTTGCGGGAAGGATGGGGCGTACAACTATCTGCCGAGCTCGGTGGGCAATTTTCCGCCCCCCGATGCAATGCTGGAGATGATGCGGCGAGCGGGCTTTGAGGAGTGCGCGTGGCAGCCGTACACGTTCGGGATTGCGGGGTTGTACACGGCGATGCGGCCCACGATAGTCTAGGAATTCAATGGTGATCACCGCCTCAAGTTCGCGAGCGAACGAGCCTGCCGTGGTGAGTTTCTCCGCTGAAAAGCAGCGCGTGGCGCGGGGGTCGATGGCGGCCGCGGTGGTGATGACACTGCTGAAAGTCGCTGCCGGCTTGCTATCGGGGTCGCTGGGTGTACTTTCCGACGCGGCACACTCGGGACTCGACCTTGTTGGTGCGGCGCTAACGTACTTTTCCGTTCATGTGAGCGACAGGCCGGCGGACGAGGATCACACCTACGGCCATGGGAAGATCGAGAATCTTTCCGCCTTCAGCGAGGCGGGGCTGATGGCTCTCTCCTGCGCGTGGATTGTCTGGGAGGCTGTGGAGCGAATTTTCTACCGTGCAGTGGAACTGCACCACTCACTGTGGCCGGTGCTGGTGCTGGTGGCTTCAATCGGCGTGGACATCTGGCGCTCGCGGCAATTACGCGCGGTGGCTGTGCGCACGGGATCGCCGGCTCTGGCGACTGATGCGTTCCATTTCGCTTCGGACATCTGGGCGACATCGGCTGTGCTGGCGGGACTGGGAGCGGCCTGGGTAGGTGAGCGATTCCACATTGAGGCGCTGCGTTATGCCGATCCACTGGCGGCTTTGGTGGTGTCGCTCATGATTCTGCGGATGACCGTGCAAGTGGGCCACGAAGCGGTGGCGGCGCTGGTGGACGAGATTCCCGCCGAGACGCGGCGACGGCTGGTACGCGAGGTGGAGCGAGTGGATGGTGTGCTGGCCGTGGAACGGGCGCGCGTGCGGCGGGCGGGAGCCGGCTACTTTGCCGACCTAACGCTGGCACTGCCGCGGCGATTCACCTTTGAGCACACCAGCGAGTTGGTGCGGGCCGCGACGGAGGCTGTGCAGCGAGCGCTGCCCACGGCGGATGTGGTGATCCACACGATTCCGCGAGAAACCAAGGCGGAAAGCATCTTCGACCGCGTGCGCGCTGTGGCGGCAGTGAACAACGTGTCGGTGCACGAGCTGAGCATCCAGACGCATCATGGACGGCTGCAGGTGGAGTTGCACGTGGAACTCGATGAACACCTGGCGCTGAGAGAAGCGCACAACTTTGTGACCGCGATGGAAGCGCAGATTCTGCGCAGCGTGCCGGAAGTCGACTCGGTGCTGACGCACATTGAAAGCGAGCCGGCGACGATTGAGCAACCGGAGGAAGAAGACGTGGAAGACCGCAGACTGGAGCAGGCGCTGCGGTCAGCAGCAGCGGGGCTGCCGGAGATTGTTGACGTGCACGCTGTCGCCGTGGGCCGGACGGGAGAACACATTTCGGTGACTTGCCACTGCACGTTGCCTGACGAGCTGCCGATGAACCGGGTTCACGAGGTGATCACCGCGCTCGAAGACCGGTTCAAGCTGGAGTGCCCGGAGGTGTACCGGGTGACGATTCATCCGGAGCCGGTGACGGATAATACGCGGTAGGGCGAACACTCGCATGCGGATCAAATTGATCAATACCGGTTCCATCGCAAGAATCTTTCGTATTTCGTGGTTGCTGCTGCTGCTCGTGGCTGTGGGCTTACTGTCGGCGATTTTGACGATGCAGTTCGCGATTCACGGCGCGGAAGTGCAGGTGCCGGCACTAAAAGGGATGACGACCGCAGACGCGCGCAGCGTGGCGGCGGGGTTGGGGTTGGACCTGGACGTAGACAATCGCTACTACTCGAGCGACGTGGCGGCAGGGCACATTTTGTCGCAGTCGCCGGCAGCGGGAACCGTGGTGAGGCGCGAGTGGAGGGTGCGCGTGGCCGAGAGCCTAGGTCCGCAGAAGGTGGATGTGCCGGACACGGTGGGCGCGAATGAGCGCATGGCCGCACTGGAGCTGCGGCGCGCCGGGCTTGAGGTGGGCGAAACTGCACGGCTACCGTATAGCTTGGCCGCGGAGGGAACCGTGTTGGCACAGGACCCACCACCGCACGCACAAGGCATTGAACAGCCAAGTGTCAGCCTGCTGGTGGCCGCGCCGGATGATGAGACCCCCGACGGGTATGTGATGCCCGATCTGACGGGCTGGCAGTTCGCCAGCGCGGAAGCGGCGCTGAAGAAAGTTGGCATCAAGACGGCGGCGCCGAGTTTTGTGAATGTGCCGGTCGCGCCGGTGGGAAGCGGCGATGCGCCGTTGAAGGTGCCGGTGAGGCCGGGCGAAGTGCTGATGCAATCGCCGAGCTCGGGCTCGCGCGTGGATCAGAGCACCGTGGTGAAGCTAACCGTGGTGAGATAAGCGGGTTGGGAGACAAATGCTAATGGGACTAAGAGAGGATTTGGAACGAATCGCATTGCAGGAGCGGGAGCTGAGGTTGCCGCACCTGGATGCGGGCATAGCATGGGAGCTTGGCTCGAAGATTCGAACGATGGCGCTCGAACGCGGGCTGAAACTGGTGGTCGACGTGCGGCGTTTCGGGCAGCCACTGTTCTATGCCGCGCTCGATGGGACGACGCCTGACAACCCCGAATGGGTACGCCGCAAGAGCAACGTGGTGGCGCGCTTTCATCGCAGCTCGTATGGCGTGGGCATGACGCAGAAGTTGAAGGGGACGTCGCTTTTTGAACGCCAGGGGCTGCCGGTTTCAGACTATGCGGCGGACGGCGGGTCGTTTCCGCTGGCCGTGGAGGGCGCGGGAGTGGTAGGCAGTGTGACGGTTTCGGGGCTGCCGCAGCGCGACGATCACAACCTGGTGGTGGAGGCGTTGTGCGCAATGCTGGGGCGGGATTTTGCGGCGCTGAAGCTTGAGCCGGAGCAGGCATAGGGCTGAAGTGGATCCCGCCGGACTCTAGGCGATCTTCTCGATCAAGGCGACATAGAAACCGTCGGTGGGGAGAGCGCCGGGTAGAAGGCGGAGTGCGCCTTCGGGAGTGAGGCAATCAAGGAGGCGTGCGGCGGCGGGGCTCGTGAGGATTCCCGCCCTTACCAGCGCAGCGATGCGGTCCGCGAGGGAAAGTTGGCGCGCATTTCGGTTTTCCGCGAGAGCGCAAGCGACGACCTGCTCGTTTTCTTCGGGCTCGAGGGAACAGGTGGAGTAGACGACGTGGCCGCCGGGGCGAGCCGAGCGAAACGCGGCGGAGAGAATCGCGCGCTGCCGCTCGGCGTGGCGCGGCAGGTCCTCCGGACGCAGGCGATGACGAATTTCGGGGTTGCGGCCCAAAGTGCCGGTGCCGCTACACGGCACGTCGGCCAGCACAAGATCAAAGGATGATTCTTCGGGCAAGGCAGTTGCGTCAGCTAGACGGCATTCGATGCGGCCGGAGTATGCGGCGAGACGCGTAGTCAACTCAGCTAACCGCCTCTGACTCGATTCACAGGCCAGAATTCGAGCTGCGGGGTTGCGCTCAGCGAGGATGAGTGTTTTCCCTCCGGGAGCGGCGCATGTGTCGAGGATTGTTTTGACCTTTTGGTTCAGAGTTTCGCCTGGACTGGCGGCCAGCTCGGCGATCAATTGCGATCCTTCATCCTGGATGCGCACGCGGCCCTCGCGCCAGGCCGCCTTGGTGGTAGCGTCGCCAGAAATGACGAAGCACGCGGCGGTAAGAATGGCCCCGGGTTCCAGGCAAAGGCCGGCGTCGATCAGTTCGGCTTCGGCGGCGGAATCCACTAAGCGGACGGTTCGCGTAGGCTGGGCCTGGCCGTGGCGGCAGATGACGCGAGCAGCTTCCTGGCCATAGAGATGCGTCCACCGCTCGACGAGCCATGCGGGGTGAGCATAGGCTTGCGCGATTTCAGCGGCGGACTCTTCTGGAGCGTCGGCAACCGGATCAAGAGCGGCGAACTTGCGCAATACCGCATTCACCAGTCCGGAGGCGAAGCGGTGACCGGACTGTTTGGTCAACTCGACACTTTCATCGATGGCGGCGTGGGCGGGAACGCGATCGAGGAATTGCAACTGGAATGCACCCATGCGGAGGGCGATTGAAACTTCGTGATCGAGTTTGGCTCCGGGCTTGTTGATGAGAGTCTTGAGCTGACGGTCGAGACGAATCTGCCAGCGAAGGACGCCAAGAACGAGAGTTGTGGCGAGGTGACGATCGGCAAGAGAGAGCGCGTCAACTGCCGGCTCGCGAAGAAGGTCATCGGCATTAGCTTTACCGCGCTCGACAGCCAGCAAAATGTCGAAGGCGGCCTTGCGCGCAAGAGAGACAGCGGCCACGGCGCTCAACCGAAGCGCGCGTCCGCCGGGAACGGATTTCCGCGCAGAAACTCGTCTGTGGTCATGCGTTTCTTGCCTTCGAGCTGAATGTCGAGGAACTCGAGCCAGGTATTCTCAGCGCATGCGGCCAAAAGGCGATGGTTTTCGACGACAATCCATCCCGGTTCGGCAAAGCCCAAGCCTTCGGCGTAGCTGCCGCGCGCGATAGCCATGCGATGGACAATCAGCTTCTTGCCGTTGAGAGTGGTAAACGCGCCGGGCCAGGGCTGAAATCCGCGCCAGCGATTGTAGGTTTCGTGCGCGGTGCGAGCGGCAAAGTCGATGCGGCCGTCTTCACGGTCGAGCAGCGGCGCGAAGGTTGCAGTCTCGTGATTTTGGGGCTGAGGGTGAATCGAGCCGTTGGCCAAGCCGGCGAGGGTTTCGACGACGAGGGGCGCGCCGGCTCGCGCCAGCAATGGAAAAAGGTCAACCGAAGTTTGGGCGGGCCCGATTTCCATTGTCTGCTGGAGCAGAATCGGTCCAGTGTCGAGACCTTCTTCCAAGAGCATGGTGGTATTGCCGGTGTAGGCGTCGCCGAGTGCAATGGCCCACTGGATGGGCGCCGCGCCCCGGTGTTTGGGCAGAAGGGACGCGTGGAGATTGATGCATCCAAGGCGGGGCAGAGCGAGCATCCACGGCGGAATGATGCGGCCATAGGCGACGACGACGATGGCGTCGGGCGCTAGGGACTCAAGCTGCGCGCGGAACTCGACGTTGCTGCGGATTTTTTCCGGCTGTGTAAGCGGGAGCCCGGCAGCGAGCGCGGCCTGCTTGACAGAAGGTGCGGTGAGTTGCTGGTCACGTCCCGTGGGCCGGTCAGGCTGCGAGACAACGAGCGCAATCTGGTGATGAGCCGCGAGCAGAGCTTCAAGCGTGGGGACGGCGAACTCCGGAGTGCCGCAAAAGACGAGCTTGAGGGCGTGCGCAGCGTCGGTCATGACATGGCTACCAGGTGCCTTCGTTTTGCATCTTGCGAATCTTGCGCAAATTGAGGCCTCGCTTGAGCGCGCTCATGCGGAAGAGGAAGACGATGCCGTCCAGATGATCGATCTCGTGCTGGAAGGCGCGTGCGAGAAGCTCTTCGCCGTCCATCTCGAACCATTTGCCGTTCTCGTCCTGGGCGCGGATGCGAACCTTGGCGGCGCGAACTACTTTCTCGCGTATCTCGGGAAAGCTGAGGCAGCCTTCTTCTTCGTACTGCCTGCCCTCGCTGACAATGATCTCTGGATTGATGAGCACGAGCCTTTGCGCCGGATCCTTGCCCATACTCAGATCGATGACCGTGATGCGTTTGGATACGCCGACCTGCGGAGCGGCAAGACCGATGCCTTGCGAGGCGTAGGTGGTCTCGAACATGTCGGCCACGAACTTGCGCAATTCGGCGTTGAATTCGGTGACCGGCTCGCCAGGCTGCTCCAGCACAGGCTCGGGATATTTCACTATCTTGAGAATCATCGCCGCCGCTAAAAGCTCCGTATCTGTTCGATGTACCCCTGGAAGTTTCGCTTCAACTCCAGCAATGAGTCGCCGCCGAATTTCTCGCGGGCCAAATTGGCGAGAACGAGGGCGACCATGGCCTCAGCTGCAACGCCCGCGGCCGGGACGACGCAGATGTCGCTGCGCTCGTAGCTTGCACTGGTCGGCTCGCGCGTGTCAAAACGCACGGATTCGAGGGGCTGGCGGAGCGTGGAGATGGGCTTCAAGTAGCCACGAACGACGATGTCCTCGCCGTTGGAGACGCCGCCCTCGATTCCGCCTGCGTTGTTGTGCGGTCGAGTGAAGCGCGTGGGCTTGCCGGGCGGGTTTTCGCTGGCGTAGTGAATAGGATCGTGGACGCGCGAGCCGAAGGTTGCAGCGGCGGCGACTCCGCGACCGATTTCAACGGCCTTGACGGCCTGCAGGCTCATGACCGCCCAGGCAAGCTGGCCGTCGAGGCGCTCATCCCAGTT
>CAYYKV010000143.1:0-8337 GCA_964468605.1 uncultured Occallatibacter sp.
GCCGTCTTGAGTTGAAGAAGTTCTGCAAGCGCTGCCGCAAGCACCAGGTGCACAAGGAGTCGAAGTAAGGCAGCTTCTAGCTGCTAGCTTCTAGCTCCTAGCTTTTGCGTCGGGAGAGCCAAAGGTTGAGTTCTTCCGCGGTCAAGCTAGAGGCTAGAAGCTAATAGCTGTTTTTAGGGGCGTAAGCTCAACGGCTAAACTGCCGGTCTCCAAAACCGGACTTGGGGGTTCGAATCCCTCCGCCCCTGCCAGTTTAGGAAGACAGAGATCAGAGAACAGGGATCAGAAAACGCGGCCAGAGTTGAGACGCAGAGGCCTGCAGCAACAAATTGCGAACTGATCTCTGGAAGAGGATGTGGAAGCATGGCGACGAAGACGGCAATGGAAAAAGGTGACGAGCGGTCGGCCAAACGGCAGCAGCCGGGAGCGCTGGCTGAGTTTGGAGGCGGCGTGTTGAGCAAGTGGACCGAATTTACCAGCTTTCTGCGCGATGTGCGCGCGGAGATGCGCAAGGTGGTGACGCCCTCGCCGAAGGAAGTGCGGGTGACGACGGGTGTTGTGATCGTCGCGGTCTTCCTGTTCGGGCTGTTCTTCTTCATCGTCGACGGCATTTTCAGAGTTGCGGTGTATGGTCTGCTCGGCAAGCTAGGCGGATTGCAGTAGCCGGTGCAGCACAGAATCGAGAGTGGAATGACAGAAGACCTGCAGCAAACCGGAGAGATAGGGGCCGCAGAGACAGTGGCCTCAGAGGCGCCGACTGCAGAGGCACCGGCCGCAGAGGTGCAGGCAGAAACAGCGGCAGCGGGCGAGGCGCCGGCGGCAGCGGAAGAGCCTGCAGCAAAGGCGGTAGCAAACTCGAAAAAGACTCGCGCGGCCGAGACAAAGACAGAGGCGCCGGCGGAGCCTGAGCCCGAAGCGGCGGCAGGGCAAGAAACAGCAGCGGCGGAGCCTGCAGCAGCCGCAGTGGAACCGCAGCCTGTGCGTAACGAGAATTTCCGGTGGTACATTCTGCACGCCTATTCAGGCTTCGAGCGCAAGGTGCGGGAATCGATTGAGAGCCGCGTGCAGGCGTTTGGATTGAAGGAGCGCGTGGGGCGCGTGATGATTCCCACCGAGCCGGTGACGGAGATCGTCAACGGCAAGAAGCGCACCGTGGAACGGGTGTTCTTGCCCGGCTACGTGCTGGTGGAGATGGAGCTGGACAATGAGTTGTGGCACGTACTGAAGGACACGCCCAAAGTGACGGGGTTCCTGGGTACCGGCGACAAGCCCGTGGCGCTGAGCGAGGAAGAGGTGAGCTCGATACTCTTCCGCAGCGAGACGGCCAAAGACAAGCCGCGGATGAAGATCAAGTTTGAGAAGAGCGAACAGGTGCGCATCACTGACGGGCCGTTCGCCAACTTCAACGGCGTAGTGGACGAAGTCAACGAGGATCGCGAGACGCTGAAGGTGATGGTCACGATTTTCGGGCGTTCAACGCCGGTCGAACTCGAGTTCGGCAAAGTGGAAAAGATTGAGTAAAGCGAGCTTCTAGCTCCTAGCTTCTAGCTGGTTGGCTTTTCTAGCGGGCGCCAGTTCGAGCAGACGAGAAGGTTGTGGACTCAAAATTTGGAATACGAACAGACAAGCTAGTAGCTAGCAGCTAGAAGCTAGAAGCTGGTTTCAAAGGAAACGACATGGCACCTCCGAAGAAAATTAACGGCTACGTGAAGCTGCAGATCGAAGCAGGCAAAGCGACGCCTGCTCCGCCTGTTGGCCCCGCGCTGGGCCAGGCGCAGGTCAATATTATGGAGTTCTGCAAGCAGTTCAACGCCAAGACGCAGAACAAGGAGATGGCTGGGCTGATTATTCCGGTCGTCATCACGGTTTACGGTGACCGCACTTTCAGCTTTATCACCAAGACGCCTCCGGCGGCGGTGCTGCTGAAGAAGGCGGCGGGGATCGACAAGGGATCGGGCACGCCCAACAAGGAAAAGAAGGGCAAAGTGACCGAGAAGCAGGTGCGCGAGATCGCCACGCAGAAGATGCCGGATTTGAATGCGGCGTCGATCGATGCTGCGGTGAAGAGCATCAAGGGAACGGCGCGATCGATGGGGATTGAAGTGGTGGGATAAAAACAGCGAGTTAGCAAGTCAGCGAAAAGGCCCCGGATTGGGGCCTTTTCTGTTGGCGAGTTGGCGTTTGCAAGTTGGGAATTAAGAGCCAAGCGGATTCGAAGTGAATGCAAAGGCCCTCCGCGGTGCGGAGGGTCTTTTTTATTGGCGCCGAGATCGATTCCCGGAATGACGGCGACTTCCTGTTGTGCGTTTTACGATTCCGCCGGTCGCATGCCCATGATTTCAATTTCGAGGCCGCCGAAGTCGGGATGGTCGTTTTCGCGGATGCGGTAGGCGAGGTCGATGAGACTGCCCTGAACAAGTTGAAGCTTGATGGCGCGCTCGGCCAGATTCCAGCCGACGGCGCGGATGGATGCGACCGGTGCGGCTGAGGCAGGCAGGTGTGCGATGGAGCCACTTGGTGGAGTTGCGATTGACGTGGCGGACGACGAAGTGGCGTTTTGCGCGAGGGCGTCTTGTGCAAGCTCGAGGCGAAGGTGCTGAGCCTTCATGATGCGCGGCGGGGCGAGCAGACGCGCGGAGCGGGCGATGAAGATGGGCTCGGGGTTGCCGTGGCCGAGCGGCTCGAGCTTGCGCAGCCATCCGGCAAGGACGGGGGTGATGCGGTCGAGTGGCAGCTCGGCGTGGATGCGGAGGAGACGCTCAGGTTCGCGCGCGGCGAGGTGCGCGTCGGCATAGGTGCGAAGGCGGCGCTTGAGGTCGGGTAATTTTTCAGCGGGCAGAGCAAAGCCGACAGCGAAGGCGTGGCCACCGAAGCGGGTGAAGAGGTCGGCGCAGGTTTCGATGGCGGCGAGGAGCGGGAAGCCGTCGACCGAGCGGCCAGAACCGTGGGCTACACCGTCCTCGACGCTGACGACGATGGCCGGCTTGGCAGTGCGCTCGACAACGCGCGAAGCCAGAATGCCGATGACGCCGCGATGCCAGCCGTCACCATCGATGACGAGAAGGCGGTCGGCGAAGATTTCGGCGTCGGAGGCGAGGCGGTCTTCGATGATGGTGAGCGCGGCGGCCTCGACATCGCGGCGCTCGCGATTGAGGCGCTCGAGTTTGGTGGCCAACTCGGCGGCGCGGTGGGAGTCGCGCGTAGAGAAGAGCTCGATGACGTCGGAGGCTACGTCCATCCGGCCGGCGGCGTTGATGCGCGGGGCTAGGCGGAAGGCGACATCGAAGCCGGTGAGCTGCTTTGAGGCCGGATCGAGCGCGGCGGCGGCGAAGAGCGCGCGCAGTCCGGCGCCCACGGGGCGGCGCAGCTCACGCAGACCGAGCGCGGCGATGGTGCGGTTCTCGCCGCAAAGAGGGACGGCGTCGGCAATGGTGGCGATGGCCGCCATTTTGAGAAAGCTGGGCAGGGTCTTTTCACGCAGGCGTGTGGGATCGCGGCGAACTGGCTCGGATTTCTCGAGCAGCGCCTGCGCGAGCTTGAGCGCGATGGCCGCGCCGCAAAGGCTTTTTTCCGGGTACGTGCAACCCGGTTGGTTTGGGTTCAGGATGGCGAGGGCGGCGGGAAGTTTGTCATGAGCCTCAGCCAAGTGATGATCCGTGATGATGAGGTCGAGCCCGAGTTGACGCGCGGTTTCAGCCTCGGCAAAGGCGCGCATTCCGGTGTCGACGGTGACGACGACACGCACGCCCTCGGCGTAGGCCGCTTCCAGAACTCTCGACTGCATGCCGTATCCGTCGCGGAGGCGATGAGGGACGTGAAATCGCACGAGATCACTCCCGGCGCCGCCGAGCATTTCGATGGCTGTCTTGAGCAGGACAACGGCGACGGTGCCGTCGACATCGTAGTCGCCGTAGAGAAGGATGGGTTCGCGTGCAGCGATAGCGCGTTCGAGGCGCTCGACCGCAACAGACATTCCGAGCATGAGAAAGGGATCGTGGAGATGCGCGGGCTCAGGATTGAGGAAGACAAAGGCCTCGGCGGCGGTGGTGATGCCACGCGCGACGAGCAGTTCCGCGATGACGAGCGGCACGCGAGCTTCGCGGGCGAGGGAAGCGGATGTCTCGGAGTGCGATTCGGCGAGGAGCCAGCGCTGGAGCGGCAAAGCGCGAGTTGAAGTTGCCTGGTTCCGGGGCCCCGCAGCACTGACTGGAGCGTTGGCTAAATCGGCCACCGAGGCTTACTCGTCCTCGTCGTCGCGGGAGTGGGCGTCGTCGATGACGATGTCGTGGAAGCTCTCGATGTTTTCAAGGAGCGACTGGTAACGCTCGTACCATTCGGTGGTGGTTTCGTGAAGAAAGACGATGCCCTCGTAGATGAAGCCGAGCTGAATGTAGCCCAACATGCCGGAATACTTGCGCAGCCACTTGGCCTCGACCATCTCCGCGGCTTCTTCATCGGGGAAGTTCATTTCGCCGGCTTCCTCAATGAGAGCGTCGAGCTCGTCGCGATCCAGCGTCATTTCGCTGAATGTGACGAAAGGAGCGCCGACATGCTTGGCCATCTCCACAAAGTCCTTCCACGCGTCGGGGTTGCCGCGTCCCTCCCAGAGGACGGAGGGAATGTCGTCGGTGACGTAGCCGGGGAGGCGATGGAGGCCATGGCCTTCAATGAAGGCCACCATGTCGTCTTTCAGCGAGAGGAGGTTATCGGTACTCATTGTCAAGCATCCATTCTCGCAGATGAGGGCGGGGAGGGGATCAGGAAAACTTGTGGAGCAGAGGGGGGGCCGCAAGAGCGGCACCAGTTATCGGCGCGCCGGGCGGGGTGCGGAGTTGTTACTCTGGAAAGGATCGATTCACGAATTCCTTCAGGGAGGATTACCGCTTGCCTGGATTTGAACGCCATGTCTTTGTTTGCCACAATGTCAGGCCGGCTGACGCGCCGCGGCCTTCCTGCACGAGCGATGGAACAAGCGAATTGCACACGAGGCTGCAGCAACTGTCTCGCGAAGCAGGGCTTGGCGGCAAGGTGAGAATCAACAAGTCGGGATGTCTTGATCAGTGCGAGCACGGGCCGACTGTCGTGGTGTATCCAGAAGCAGTGTGGTACGGGAATGTGCGGCCGGAAGATGCGGAGGAGATTGTGACGGAGCACCTGGTCGGCGGACGGCCCGTGGAGCGGCTGCGCATTGCCGAGGAGTGCATCAACTCCAAGACCTGCCCGCACAGGAGCTGAGAGAAACAGGGAACAAGGGACCAAGGGAACAACGGAACGTGGGGTCTTAGGGCGGTCGGGAACAAGAAGTGGTAGGACAGGGAACGAGGGAGCGTGGGAGCAGGGACGCGAGGCCTAGAGTCCAAGGGCTAAGGAGCGAAGCAATCCGGAGCCAAGATTTGCGATGAAGCGCAGAGAGTTTCTGAAGGTGGCGGGAGCGGCTTCGGCGGCGACGATTGTGCGCGGTTCGATGGCGCAGTCGGGGCGCGGTTTTGTCATCATCATCGACAGCAATGATCCGCTGGCAAGTGCGCCGCCGGTGCAGTGGGCTGCGGAGGAACTACGCGCGGCGCTGGCAGCAAAGGGCGCGTGGTGCCACCTGGTGACGTCTGAGGCACGCGTGCGCGGAGCCGCGTTTTTTGTTCTTGTGAACGCGACGGGTTTGGCAGAAGCGAAAAACTCTGCGCAGGCGCCGGGGTGGCGTCCCGGTGCGGAATCGTTTGTGCTGGCTCCAGGTCGCCAGGGCGGCGTACCTGCCACGATTGTCTCGGGGACCGACGTGCGCGGATACGTGTACGGCCTGCTCGAACTCGCGGAAAGAGTGCGGTTCGGCGCGGCTTCAACTGCGACGCTGCGCGTGGCGCAGCCAACTTTGGAGCAGCCAGCCAATGAAGTGCGCAGCGTTGGGCGCTATTTTTGCAGCGAAGTCGAGGACAAACCATGGCTCTACGACAGGAACTTCTGGCTCGGGTACCTGGATCTGCTGGTTGCGTGCAGGTTCAACCGGTTTTGTCTCGCGTTTGGGCTTGAGTACGACTTTCCCAAGGGCGTGACGAGCGATTACCTGCACTTTCCCTATCCATATTTGGTGAACGTTCCGGGATACAACGTGCGCGTGATGCAGCTGGCTGCCGCGGATGGAACGGTGCTGCCAGCGCCGATTCAGCTCAGCGATCACGAACGGCAGATGAATCTGGAGGCGCTGAAATTTATTGCCGCGCAGACCGCCGCGCGCGGACTGCACTTTCAGCTGGGAATCTGGACGCACGCGTACCAGTGGACCGATAGCCCGCATGCGTATCACAGCATCGACGGGCTGACCAAGGAGACGCACGCGGCTTACTGCCGGGATGCGCTGGCGATGCTGTTGAATCAGTGCCCGGAGATCCAGGGACTGACGATGCGCGTGCACGGAGAGAGCGGAATCCCGGAGGGAAGCTACGACTTCTGGAAGACGTTGTTTGAAGCAATTCAAGGTTGCGGACGCACGGTCGAGATCGACATGCACGCCAAGGGCGTGGATGAAACGATGATCGACATCGCCAACGCGACAGGAATGCCGGTGAAACTGGGAGCGAAATATTCCGCGGAACACCAGAGCCTTGGATATCAGCAGGCAGACATTCGCCCGCTGGAGATTCCGACGCCGGGAAGCGAGCCAGCAGGACCTTTCAGCGTGAGCTCCGGCGCGCGCTCGTTCACGCGCTATGGGTACGCGGATTTTCTAAAGGCGGGAAGCCGCTACAAATTGCTGTTTCGACTGTGGCCCGGTACACAGAGGCATTTGCTGAGCGCTGATCCGGAGATGGCGGCGGCGTACGGGAGGACGGCGCATTTTTGCGGCGCCGTTGGACTGGATTTGATGGAGCCGCTGACGTTCAAGGGAAGGGAAGGGTCGGGACACACGGGAGGGCGTTGCGCGTATGCGGATGCGAGCCTGAACCCGAAGGCTGACTGGGAGAAATTCGAGCTTTATTACAGGGTATGGGGACGGCGGCTCTACGATCCGGACACGAATCCGGAGGCGTGGCGCCGGTGGCTACGCAAGGATTTTGGGGCCGGGGCAAATGACGTGGAGACGGCCGTGGCCAACGCGAGCCGGATTCTTCCGCTGCTGACTTCAGCGCATCTGCCATCGGCATCAAATCACTCGTTCTGGCCGGAGATGTACACCAACATGCCCATGGTTCGCGGAAGCGAGTTCACGCCGTACAGCGATACGCCAGAGCCCAGATGCTTTGCGACAGTGAGCCCGCTCGATCCGGTATTGTTCGCAACGATCGAAACGCACGCTGCGGACGAAATGGGGCTCGCGGCGAATCCGAAATATTCGCCGATCGAGGTCGCTCAATGGATAGAGGATTGCGCTACCGCAGCGAGCGACGCGCTGGACGAGGCACGCAGCAAGATCGTGGCGAGGCGTTCGGCTGCCTTTCGCCGGATCGAAGCGGATGTGGAGATTCAGGTGGGGCTGGGATGGTTCTTCGCTTCAAAGCTGCGCGGCGGTGCGTCGTTTGCCGTTTTTGAGCAATCGGAGGACTCTGCAGCCGGCAAGCAGGCGATTAACCTATACAGAATGGCGCGAGAAGCGTGGGCAGATATGGCCACGCGGGCCGCGGCTGTCTATCGGGCAGACGTTTCCTACGGAAGTACGCCGATGCGGCGCGGACACTGGAGCGACCGGCTGAGCGCGATCGACAAAGATATTGCGGCGGTGACCGAGAGGGTGTTGAGCGTGGGGCGACCGGACGCGTCGTCGCAAGACACGCGGCGCGCGATGATCGAAGCGGCGGGCAGGCCAGGGCGGCCTCTTGTGGAATGCAATCACGCGCCACCGGCGAACTTTGAGCCCGGTGCGCCACTGTCGCTGTCGGCAACCGTCCTGGTGCCGGATGAAGTGATCTCGATTCGGCTCCACTACCGCCATGTGGACCAGGCGGAACGATGGAGGAGAGTGGAGATGCGGGGAGATGGCGGGAGCTATACCGCGGCGATTCCGGCCGACTACACGAATTCCGATTTCCCGCTGGAGTACTACTTCGATCTGGTTGGAAAGAGCGGGGCGGCGCGGCTGGAGCCGGCGTTCAACGCGACGCTCTCGAATCAGCCGTACTACACCGTGATGCGAAAAGGCGCTTAGGGATGGCCAGGGCGGTCTCAGATTTGAGCGCGAACCGACGTTCAGCCGCAAGTCGAAGCCGGCGATAGTCGTAAAAGCAAGCCCGTGACACCGGTTTGCAGGTGTACAGGCGCGGGTGCGGTGCGGTATCCTGACATTTAGCCCATGATTTTTTCTCGCGACTACATTGGGTATCTCGCCCGCCGCACGGTCAAGCACCTGAT
>CAYYKV010000144.1:0-8335 GCA_964468605.1 uncultured Occallatibacter sp.
TACAAGGTGGACGTCACGGTGTCGTCGGCCGGCGATGCGCGGTCGATCGAAGGCGGAATCCTGCTGATGACGCCGCTCTATGGG
This sequence comes from uncultured Occallatibacter sp., assembly GCA_964468605.1. Classification (GTDB taxonomy): domain Bacteria; phylum Acidobacteriota; class Terriglobia; order Terriglobales; family Acidobacteriaceae; genus Telmatobacter. The sequence goes on from CAYYKV010000144.1 coordinate 85, forward strand.
CCCGATGGACAGATCTACGCGCAGGCGCAGGGAGCGCTTGTGCTCGGAGGCTACGTGGCCGCGTCGGGCGGCAGCTCGAAGCAGGTGAATCATCCCACCACGGCGCGCATCCCGGGTGGCGCGATGGTGGAGCGCGCGGCGCCTTTTGACTTGAAGCAGATGCGCACGGTCAGCGTGGTCTTGAACGACGCCGACTTTCACACCGCGGAGCAGATGGCGGCGGCGATCAACAACGCACTGGTCTCGCAGACGTCGCGCTCGACGCGGGCAAAAGCCGTTGACAGCCGGCGCGTGGAGATCGCCGTTGAGCCCGACGAGGATGTGCCGGCGCTGCTCGACAAAGTGGAGGAGCTGGAGATCGAGGTTTTTCCGCGGGCTCGTGTGGTGGTGAACGAACGCACGGGAACGGTGGTGATTGGAGGCAGGGTCCGGTTGCAGCCGGTATCGATCCTGCATGGCGGGTTGAGCATCAACGTGATCAATCGAGTAGAGGTCTCGCAACCCAACGCGATGTCGTCCGGAACCACGCAGGTGGTGGAGCAGACCACCGTTCAGGCCCAGGACAAGCCGGTGAACCGCATCGAGCTGAAAGAAGGTGCGACGGTGGAGGATTTGGTCGAGGAATTGCAGCGTACCGGAGCGGGAGCTCGGGATGTGATCTCGATCCTGCAGGCGATGAAGGCCGCCGGCTCGCTGGACGCCGATCTGGAAGTGCTGTAGGGCAGTGACCAAGGGAACAAGGGACCGAGAACGCAAGGAACAGGGAGCAGGAGCGTGGGTTGTGGGATCGATCACCGGAAACTCCGTCGCGGCTGCGGCCCCGTTGGCGCCCTCGCCGGCGCCCTCGCCGCGGCTGGTGAAGGCGGCGCATGAGTTTGAGGGGCAGATGATGAAGGAGTTATTCGAGCCCTTGATTGCCGGTGATTCCCTGACAGGCGCCGAAGACGGTGACTCGGCATTGGGTGGGAGCTCAGGTTCGGGCTCAACAGGCGCGTTGGGCGAGTTTGCGTCCGAGGCTCTGGGAAAGGCGTTAAGCGATCGCGGCGGGTTTGGAATTGCCGATCGCATTGTGAAAGAACTCTCCCATTCCAGTAACCAGCACGAAAACGGGAAGGTAATCAGAAATTTGCACGGCAATACCGTGATGAGAACACCTTGATGACTAGAGTGATTTGCGGCGGCGCCGATAGACCCACTAAGGAGCAAAGCGTATGGATATTCGCAATAGCCTGGACGGATTAAGGTCACTTTTGGGAGTGAACCCGACGCCTCAGTCCGCGCCGCAGCCCAAAGGGAGCACAGCCACAGCCGGCAGCGGATTCGATTCCGATCGGGCGACATTCAGCGCCGCGGGCAACGAAGTCTCGCTGGCTCTGTCGGACGAAGGCGTGCGGCCGGAAAAAGTCGCGGCAATTCAATCGGCGCTGGCGGCGGGAACCTACGATGTGCCGGCCTCCGCAGTGGCCTCCAAGTTGGTTGACTCGATGTTGACGAGCGCGTAGCCGCCTCCGGCAGTCACGAAACCGGGGCGGCCCCGAAGAAACCGGGGCGGGCTCGACAAGATATGCCGGCGCAAACCTGGCCCAACGAAAAACGTTGGCAAGGTAACAGGAGAGGAACGCGAAGGATGCAGGAGCCTGAGACGCCCGCGGAAAATCCGGAGCTCAAGGAGCTCGTAGTCGAGGCATCGCGCGCGCTGGCGCAGCTCGATGCGCCGCGGCTGGAGGAACTCGCGCTTTCGTGCGAGGCGCTGAACCGCGATCTGGAATCGATGGGCGCGGACAAAAAGAGCGATCTGGCGCGGCAGGCGCGGGAAGCGGCGCCAGGGATGGCGGTGCTGGGCCGGGTGTTGGCAGTCACGCGCGCCAACCAGAACGTGATGCGGCGGCTGCGCGAGATGCGCGAGCGGCGTCTCGAGTATAGCGAGAGGCAGATTCGTGCGGGCGCGGAGATCGGCCCAGAAATTGTTGCGGAGGCCGGTGCGGAAGCGGAGGCGGTCGATGGGGACGATTAACTCCGCGTTGAGCGTGATGACCGGGGCTCTCGACGCCGACCAGGAAGCCTTGAACGTGGTGGCGAACAATGTCGCCAACGCCAACACGGCCGGGTACACGGAAGAGAAGCCGGACTGGCAGGAGAACGCGCCGATCTCCGTTGGCGGCGTGTTGGTCGGCGACGGCGTGACGGAGACAGGGGCCACGTCGCAACGTGACCGGGTGCTCGAGGAGCGGCTCGATCAGCAGCAGCAAATGGCGTCGGCATCGAGTACACGGCTGACGGCCCTGAACAATATACAGGCGTTGTTCACGCCGGATTCGGGCTCGTCGAGCGCTACGGCCGGAGACATCGGAAGCGACATCACAAGCTTCTTCGACTCTTTCTCGTCGCTCGAGAGCGATCCCACTGACAACGCGCTGCGCGAGCAGGTGTTGTCGTCGGCGTCGACCTTGGCCGGCGACATTTCCAGCGCGGCGAGCAGCCTGAACAGCCAAAGCGCGGCCATCGATCAGGAAGCGACGGGCGTGGTGAGCCAGGTGAACTCGCTGACCAGCGCGATTGCGCAACTGAATCTTTCCATCGAGTCCAGCTCTCCGAACTCCGACGCGGGAACGCTCGAGGATCAGCGCCAGCAGGACCTGAGCCGGCTTTCGCAACTCATCGGAATCAACCAGGTGACGACGGAGAACAATGGACTGTCGGTGACGACAACCTCGGGGCAGTTGCTGGTCTCCGAGGGGCAGAGCACGCAGCTGACCACGGGAACGGTGAATGGAGTCACGGACTTCTTCCTCGGCGGAACAGACATTACTTCCCAACTGGCGTCCGGTGGCGGTCAACTGGGCGGGTATCTGACCGCGCGCGACGTGGACATTCCCGGCGCGCTCAGCTCGCTCGATCAACTGGCGTACAGCGTCTCGACCTCGGTGAACGCGCAGAACAATGCGGGCAAGGATTTGAACGGTGTGACGGGAACGCCGGCGAATCCGCTCTACATCTTCAAGGAGCCGGCGCAGGCGGCGGGAAGCGCGGCGGCGATGAGTGTGATCATGACCGATCCCAGCCAGGTTGCGGCGGCGGGCGCGGGAAGCGGGACTGGGGACAACTCCAACGCGGTGACTTTAGCGGGTCTTGCCAACGGGCTGATCGTGAATGGGCAGACGCCAATCAACTACTACTCCAACTTTGTCTCCACGCTGGGCTCAACGGTTTCAGAGGTGCAGACGGAGAACACGGCGCAGAACGCTTCGGTGACGCAGTTACAGACGCAAAACAACGCGCTGTCGACCGTGAACCTGAACGATGAAGCAGCGGCGATGTCGACGCTCGAGAACAGCTACCAGGCGGCCTCGCAGGTCTTCACGCTTCTGAATACCATCATGGCGTCGGCGCTGAACCTGGGCGAGGAGACGGCGGTGGCGTAAAGGAGGCCTTCTAGCTTCTAGCTATCAGCTCCTGGCTCCATCGTGCAGGCGCGGGACTTATTCCACGTTATTAAGAGCGAAGGAGCCCGAAGTCCAAGGGGAAGTGAGTGAAAACCAGAAAACTAGAAGCTAGCAGCTAGAAGCTAGGAGCTTTGGAGATGCGGGTTGATCCGACATACATTACGAATCTGGTGGGCTCGCTGGACCAGACGCAGGCCAGCGAGCAGCAGTTGAGCTCGGAGCTTTCAAGCGGCGTGAGCATCACGTCGCTCAGCCAGAACCCAGTGGGCGCGGGCGAGAATGTGCTCTTGCTCAACCAGATTCAGCAGGACGATTCTTTCACCGCGAGTTCGAACCTGGTGACGGGGCAGTTACAGGTAGCGGATTCGGCGCTGGGCAGCGTGGTGACCGAGCTGACGCAGGCGGTTTCTTTGGCCACGAGCGCCAATAACGGAACCATGAACGCGAGCGACGTTCAATCGATCGGAACTCAAATCTCGGGAATTCTGGACGAAGTGCAGTCGCTGGCCAATACGAGCTATCAGGGCCAATACATTTTTGCCGGCGGAAAGACGACCGCTGCGCCGTTCTCCACTTCGACGGCAACGTCGCCGGGGGTGACGAGCTACAGCGGCGACGAGAACGTGAACTTTCTCGAGCTGCCCAACGGCCAGAAGATTCAGTTGAACGTGCCGGGCGATCAGATTTTTCTCGGCGGTGGCGCGAACAGCGTCTTCGGCGCGCTGAACGCGTTGGTGGCCGACTACTCGAGCGGCACGGTGAACACAGCGCAGGCGGCAAGCGATACGGCCGCGTTGAACACGGCGTTGAATTACGTCTCGCAGCAGCGCGTGACTGTTGACATTTCAATGACGCAATTGAGCGCGGCGTCGGGCGCGGTCACCAGCGAGCAAACTCAACTAACCGCAGCACAGACCGATCTGATGCAGGCCGATCTTCCCACCATCTCCACGCAGCTTTCGCTGGCCGAGACGCAGCAGACGGCTCTCGAAGACGTGATCGCGCAATTGGAGTCGACGTCGAACAGCCTCTTCAGCAAGCTGCAGGGATGAATCCGCGACCGGCGCGGAGTGCGCCAGCTTCTCTATACTTGAAACGAGAGGATTCTCCTTGTTTGCAGCGCTGCGTTTCCTGTGGAATGCGACGCGGGGCCATCGGCTGGCTCCGTGGCGGAGCGAGTTTCTGCGCTGGCGCGTGGAGACCTACAGCGGCATGCGCGCGGAGACGCTGACGGCGAAGATGGTGCTGGGATTCATGTGGACCGAGCGCTGGGAGTTGCTGCGTTTTCTGGCCTGGACGGGGCAACTGGAACGCGAGGCGCGGACGAAACAGGGAATAGGGAGTAGCCAACCGCGAACAGCCAATAGCGAGTAGAAAGAGCCCGGAAATGCTGAATTTTCCTTACCGGCCGGGAACCATGCACCAGGAAGCGCGTAAGAAGCAGTAGGCGACTGCGAATGGGCGCTGCGGAAAGAGGTGCGCATGGCGACCGGCGATGGAACGGTGACGAGGAGAAGATTCGGCAAGTGGGCCGCGGCGGGAGTGGCGACGGCGGCGGTAGAGAGCGTAACGGGCTGCGGATCCTTCGGACGCTCCGAGCAGGACGAAAAGAAACTTCAGCTGGAGAATGCGTCGGGGCTCGACGTAACCGGGGCGAATTCGCTGGGTGCTCATGCGGCGGCTAGGGGATTGCTCTATGGCGCGGCGGTCGATCCCGAATTGCTCGATGTTGATGGCATCGCAGTCGAACATACAAACGATCCGTACACGCAGCTTTTTGCCGAGCAGACGCGAATTCTCGTTGCCGAAAACGCGATGAAGTGGTACGCGCTGCGGCCGGCGCCGGATCGCTTCGACTTTAGCAATGCGGATCGCATGATTCGGTTTGCGCAACTCACCGGCAAGGTGGTGCGCGGGCACAATCTTTGCTGGCACGAGGGGCTGCCCGGGTGGTTTGCGAAAACGGTGAATAAGGATAATGCGCGTCAGTTTCTGACGGAGCACATTCGCACGGTGGCAGGCCATTTTCGCGGACAGGTGCAGAGCTGGGACGTGTTGAATGAGGCCATCTGGCTGGAGGACGGAAGGCCGGACGGTTTGCGCGTGCAGCCTTGGCTGGAGATGATCGGGCCGGACTATATTGAGTTGGCGTTTCGCACAGCGGCGGAGGCGGATCCTCACGCGAAGCTGACCTATAACGACTACGGAATCGAAACCGACAAGCCGGGCGAAGCCGCCAAGCGCGCGCAAGTGCTGGCGCTGCTGAAAAGGCTGAAAGCGAGCGGCGTGCCCGTCGGCGCGATGGGCGTGCAAAGCCACTTGTATGCCGCGGGAGCGCAGCCGGGCGCGGGGCTGCGCGAGTTTCTGAGCGAAGTGTCGGCGCTGGGGCTCGAGGTGTACATCACGGAGATGGACGTGGTGAGCGCGGGGATTGGCGGCGGGCAGGCTGGGCGCGATCGGGCGACGGCCAAGGTTTACGGTGATTATGCTTCGCTGATGTTGGCTGACCCGAACGTGAAAATGCTGCTGACATGGGGACTGTCGAGCGGGCTCTCGTGGGTCAACAACCCGAATCAGAGGATGCAGCGATTTCCGGACATCTGGCGCGAGCGGCCGCTGCCGTTTGATGACGATGATGCTCCGACTGACGCGTTCTGGGCATTGCGCGGAGCGCTCGATGGGGCTCCGGTGAGGGCGAAGCAGGGCTGAGCTGCAAGGGAGCAGGGAACTCCGAAGTCGCCTTTGAGGCAGGAATACTACTTCTGATATTTCCAGTTGCGCTGTTTGCCTTCGGCGATCCAGCCGACGGCCGTGGTGATGCGTTGCTCGCGTGTTTCGGGCCGCTTGGCATCGACGATCCACTCAATATATTCGCGGCGGCAACTGGGACTGAAGGCGGCAAAAGCGGCAGCGGCTTTCTTGTTCTTGCCGAGAGCGCGATTGAAGTCGGGCGGAGTTTTAAGAGCCGCGCGAGCCGGCTTCACGACGCGAGGGCGTGCCGCGATCGGGCTCCTTTCCTGGCCACTCTCGATGAGAGCCGCAGCCTGAGCAACCCAGTCGATCATCTTCTTTTCGGGCGGGAGTGATGCGATGCCGGTGATGCGGCCAAGCGAGCCCATCGCACCGTCGCGCACGACGCCGGCTTGGCGCAGGATGGCTCCGATTTCGAGCCCCCAGAAGCCCAGACTGCAGTGCTCCTTGAAGGCCGACATGTTGCAGAGGATGACGCCGCGGTACTCAAAGAAGGGGCGGCTCCACTTCATGGTTTCTTCAACCTGGGGGCATCCCGCGTGGATGAGCTTGCGTAGATGCACGAGGATAGGCTGAGCAAAGGGCCGCGCCTTTTTGATGTGGGCGTCGACTTTGGGGTTGTGACGTTGTGCCGGCATGGGAGTCTCCAAAAGCGAGAATAGCAAGGAGCGAAACGCGCAGCAAATAAGGATCTGCCGGAAAAGAATCGAGAGCCACAGCGAACACCCGCATCACTTAGGATCAAGTCCAGGAGCACATGAGCATTCGTCTTTCCGCCTTTTGTGTTGTCAACGTGATCTTCCTCCTGGCTGCCGTTGGCTGGGCGCAGCATTTGCCTCCAATTGAGGCGCCCAAGCCGATGCCTGCCACTCAAGGCGAGGCGCCGAGCCTGCGCGTGACCACAACCGAGGTACTGGTGCCGACGCTGGTGGAGAGTAAGAGTGGAAGCATTCTCTACGGGCTCAAGCCGAGCGACTTCGTGCTCGAAGACAATGGCGTGCCGCAGAAAATCAAGGTGCAGCCTGAGATGGACACGGCGCCGGTGGCCCTTGTGGTCGCGGTGGAGCAGGGCGGCGCGAGCGTGCTGGAGTTTAACAAGCTGGCGCGGCTGGGCCCGCTGCTCGATGTGTTTCTCTTCGACCCGCGCAGCCAGGTGGCGATGGTGGGATTCGATTCCACGCCGCACCTGATCCAGGACTTTACGCACTCAGGCGATCTGGTGAACACGGAGCTGACGAAACTCGAGCCGGGCAATGGCGGAGCGGCGATTCTGGACACGGTGAACTACGCGGTGACGTTGCTCGAGTCGCAGCCCAAGGAGTACCGGCGTGTACTGCTGCTCATCAGCGAGGAGCGCGACCATGGCAGCAAGCACACCAAGCCGGTGCAGCTGATCAGGAAGATTGGCGAATCGGATGTGCTGGTGCTGAGCGTGTCATTTTCGCCGGCGACGGCGGAGTTGGTGAACGGGCTGACGCAGCCGTACTCGGAAAGCGCGGGTGCCGATCTGCTGGCTCCGCTGCTGATGGCACTGAAGGCCTTCAAGAAGAATGTGGCGAAAGAAGTAGCGACGGAGAGCGGCGGCGAATACACGACGTTTGTCGGCGACAAGCGTTTCGAAGATCGAGTGATGACAGCCGCGCGGGATGCGCGCAACCGGTATCTGATTACGTTCAGTCCATCGGACCCCACGCCGGGACTCCATACCATTCGCGTGCGGACAGCCGAGGACTATGGGGCGCGGATTGTGGCGCGCGCCAATTACTGGGCCGGAGCGGGACCGTAAAAAAGACGTCCAACGTCCATTCCATATCGATCTACGACGCGGCCGCGCTAAGCGAGAGTCCAGGGGGCCCGGTACGGCCGTGAAAGCAATTCGCTCGCCCCGGGATCATCGAGAATCACTTCGCGCTTCACGTCCCAGCGAATCTTGCGGCCCACGAGCATGGAAATAAGTCCGAGGTGGCCGGGGATCGTGGAATGGTGCCCCGTTTCGACCGGCGCGATGGTCGGTTTGCGGCTTCTGACGGAATCGAGAAAGTTGCGCCGATGTTCCG
>CAYYKV010000145.1:0-8200 GCA_964468605.1 uncultured Occallatibacter sp.
TGTCAACGAGGGGCGTGAAATTGGTCTGCGTAAACGAATCGGCATACCCCTCGTAGGTCAGCGCTGTGGGGTTATAACAGCTTCCCAGATAAGCCGCGCCTGAGTTGCGCAGGTTTCCTGCCGGGTTCGGATTCTCGCAGCCGTTATAGGGCGCCTGATTGGTCGACGAATACTCGAAGTATGAGTTTCCCGGATTGAACGTGTACTCGCCCTGAGGATAGGCGCCAGGATCCGCGATGCCGTTGTAGGTGCCCTGCTCTCCATAGAAACCGAACTGGAAGAAGTGGTTTTTCAGCTCCCAGCTCACGTTGTCCTGGATGATCGGATCCACTTTCTTGGTGTGAATCCGGTTCTGGTAGAACCCGCCAGGCATCAGCACGTTCGGATAGCCGTTCGCACCTCCACTGTTTATGGCAGGTACGGAATAGTCGTCGTTGTTTTTGTACTCGCCCAGATAGTCGAAACCCAAGCCGCCGTTTCCCGGAATGTCAAACCGATCCACCGCCGTCGGGTCGCCCATCTTTCCTGGCAGGCTGACGAAGGACATCGCTGCGGAAAGCTCGTTGGTCAGGGTCGAACCGAAGAAGCGCGTGTAGCGCGCGGAAAGCACATTCGAAACGTCTCCGGTGGTGATGTCGCCGGGATAAGGCACTCCGCCGGTCGGGAAGTAGCCAAGAGCGACAGGATCCTCGTCGATTTCCTTCTGCAGTCCATAGACCAGGAACAAATTGTTATTGGGATTGATGTTATATTGCAGCGTGGACCGGAATACGCCCCCGTTCTGGTTCTGCTGGAGCTGCTGAATATAGTTGTAACCAAAGGGGTTGGTGAATGGATCTGCATTGGGCGCCGGGTACCAATTCACGAGCGCCGCGCCAGAGCCATTAACGTAGGGATTGGCATTGTTATTTGCCACGGCAGTACCGTTCGGCAGGAAGCTATCCACATAGCACATCGGCAGAATGGCATCGGGGTTGGGGTTGCCGTCGGGACGCGCGCCGCAAAGATCGGTATCGAGAGAGGCAGCGCTGAAATCGCCCTGGCGTTCAGCCGCGGTGGGTACCCAGGCAGAAATCGCCTGCTGATTGGCCTCAAAGACCTGGTGGTAATACTCGAACCCTGCAAAGAAGAAGAGCTTGTCCCTGTTGTGATTGAAGCTCGTAAACGGAAGCGGCAGCGGACCCCCGAAGTTACCACCGGGATAAAAGTACTGCTCGTTCGGTCGGGACTGGCGGAGGTAATTGTCGTACCAGTCGTTGGAATTCAAAATTGCGTTGCGGGCCACCAAATAGGCCTCGCCGTGGTACGTGGCGCCGCCCGTCTTCGTCGATGAGCTGATGAGCGCTGGTCCCTTCGCGTATTCGGGGCCATACGAAGAATTAGACGCCTTGACCTCAGAAACCATCTCGATGTTCATCTGCTGCACCGACCCCGAATTGGTCGCAATATCGGTGAGCGAAACGCCGTCACTCACGATGGCGATGCCGGCCGGGCCGGAGCCATTGGCGACATAAGCCGATGTGGGGCCGCTCAGACCAACTACTGCGTTGTTGTATCCCGGACGGTTGAATAGGCCTTGATCGCCGGTAGACATCGCATATCCGGGCAACATCTTGACCAACTCGCCGGCGTCGCGACCGACGATGGTGAGGTTGTTCAGATCCTTGGAGGTGATGATGTCGCTGCGCTCACCAGTGTCGAGGGCGGCCAGATTGGAATCAACCTGCGCTTCCACTGTGACCGCCGATGCGGTGGACCCAACCTTCATTTTGATGTCGGTGTAGCTCAACTGATCTCCGGCGCGCACCGGGAACGGCTGGGACTGCCAGGAGTCGAAGTTATCGGCCGTCACCGAGAGCTGGTAACTGAGATCGGGGATTACGCCCGCAAATGCAAATGCGCCATCGCTGTTACTCGTCGTGGTGCGCTTGATTCCGCTCGCGATGTCGGTCAACACAACAGAGGCTTTTGGAATCACAGCGCCTGTCGTATCCGCGACAATGCCAGTCACGTTTCCTGTCGCTTGCCCATGGAGCGCCGTTTGCGCCAGCAGGAGCACTGCGGTTAGCATCACCAGCAACGAGGCAGTCGGCCTGTTCCCTGAAAAGAACTTCATAGTAGTCCCCCCGTCGGCTACATTCCGTTGTGTCTTTGACAGCTGGTTCCCGGTCTTCACACCAGCCCTAAATTTTCGCACACCCCAACTAAGCCTTTAAGTGCCACTTAAGCCTTTGAGTATTCGGACGCAGATTCTCGTTCTGCATTGATGACAGGGAATTCTGAAGCTTGAGGTTAGACTCTGTCAAGTGAATTCTTTCCGAGTTTTCCAATGATGGGATCGATACCGCAGGTTTGACGGTCTTTGGGGCTATTTGGGCATGTGCGGAGGGTGCTTTGCGGCCTCCCACGGAGACAAGCCTGCCCTCGAAAACGCATTCATCTTCACGCCGGCGCGAACTTCGGCTAACGTGATTCCAGCCGGGCGACGCTCCGGCCCAAGGATCATCGCCAGAGTAACCGGGTTGCCGTCCCAGCCATCCAGCCACAAAAGCTGTTCCATGCCAAATGAAAAACCGATTCACTCTTTGCGCGCATTTTTCCCGCCGACTTCTATTCGGGAAGGCCCTTCGCTCTCCCCGCTGCGAAGTTCGAATCGGGCAACTCCCGCCGCCCAAGTTGCGATCTTGCCGTTGCGGAGAGCCGGTTATCGCTTCTCGCGCGTGCGATCGGCACGGCTTTCGTAACTCAGTTCGAGCATCCCCAGGTTCAGATCGGATGGAATGTTCTGTTGCCGCACGCCGCGCGTCTCTTCGCAGGGCATGGTTGCGATATCATGAAATCCCACGCTCGGCCATCGTTGCGCGGATGCTGCGGCCAGAGTCAGATGAGGTCGCGCACCAGCTCTGAAATCGTGCCGTTTGCTGTGCGAACTGCGCGCTACAACCCTTTCAATCCCCTAATCCGGCACCACAAACAGTGTGATGGATTGGGCCGGGAACGTGTAACTGCCGATCGTGCTTGTCGTCCCGCTTCCCGAGGGCGGCGTCACGCTCACGCCTGCCTGTTGAACGATCGCGTTCAGGTTGGCGTTGCTGTACTGGTATACCGCTGCCGTCGTGCCGCTCGCCGCAGAGAAGTTCTCCAAGCTGATTGTCGAAGTCAGCGAGCCGTACGTTTTATTGATTACCATCACGGTGATGGCGTTGTCGGAGCTTCTCTGTCCGCCGTAAACCGCCAGTTGCCCCTCGCCGTCGCCACCGGAAACTGCGCTCGTCGCGTAAAGATACGTGTTGCCGAACGTCGAGTCGTTCCCGTCATAGTTGCGGTACATCGCAAAAGCATAGTTGCCGGGGCCCTGCTGGCTGTAGTTCGTCGTCGGCCAGAACGCGCCCATGCCCAGGCCCTGGCGCCCGAAGATGCCCAGAATGTCAGCCTGCACTAGAGCGCCGTTGATCGATTCCAAGCCGCCGAAATTGTACTCGTCAATCGCTGTCTTGGTCCCGGGGTAATCATTCGAGACCCATTTCTGCAGCATGGGGATCAGTTGCGGAGCCTGCACTGGCGGCGAGCAGCTTGTCGTGTAGTTCGAGTCGGTGATGTAGTTCGGCTGGGGGTAGTTGGGATCGGTATAGGTCGGATCCCAGAACACGCGCGTCGAATTCATGCGCGCTTCCTGCTCTCCGGTGTCGCCGGCAGTCGTGAATGCCACGGAGCTTCCGCCGACGGGGTAGTCCGGCGCAAAATACCCATGGATATCGACATAATCAAGCAGCCGCGTGTTGTAATACGCCGCGCTGGAATACTTCGCAAATTGCTGCAGATAGTACTCGATCATGGGCACACCGCCATGCGCTTCGCGGTCGATGGGACCGCTCCAGGGCTCGTAACATGGGCCGGAGCTCCATCCGTTCTCAATGTCCTTTTTCGAGTAGAAGTAGGCCTCCCAGTAGTCGATCACCGGCCCGCTGATCAGAGCTGTCGGATCGGCGGTCTTGATGGCCAGCGCGGTGCCAATGCCGTTGTCAGTCACTTCGTCGTACGTGAACGCGACCGGGTGCACGTCGCGGTGCACTGCGTCCCACCAGGTTGGCTCGTTGTCGAGATCCCAGACGGCCACACCCTGGCCGCTGGCGCCGCTCCCATAGCCGCTTACGATCGAGTTCACCCAACCGCCCGACCACGTTCCATCCGCCCAATTTTCCGTGACAGACCCGGGTGCTGGCGCACTCAAAATGCTTGGCGGAGGCTCCGAAATGCTGGTGTTTGCCTGAGTCGTGCTGTTCCCATATAGATCGCATCCGCCGGAACTCGTACATCCATTGACCCCCTCCGGGTCAACGCCGTTTCCGCAATTCGCCGGGCTGTACGACTGCTGGCCGGGATACTGCGCTTCCGGAAAGCCGCAGGCATACTGCGTGTTGTTCGAAACCCATCCGAGAACCGGCACCGTGCCCAGCGCCGCTGAGCCGGCGGCGTCGGTGGACTGAACGAACTGCGTAAAGTTTGTGCTCCCGGTGGCGTTGGGATACTGCCCCCCCCCGCCTGAGAAGTTCTCAAAGTCGTAGTCGCTGGCGGAATTGGTCATGTTGAATTGGTAGTTGTATCGCGAGGTATCGTCCCCACCCCAGCGCACAATGCCAGGGTTTGCGATTTTCTCCGACGCAGAATCCAGAACGTACCCGTTCATCCCGTAAACATACGGGCTGATGGTGTGCGGATTTTCGCTGCTGTTGCCGGGCGTGCCCACGTCCACCGTCAAAGCCGGCCCGCTCGCCGTCGTCGGTGGGTTTAGCGCGACTATCGCGCTGCCGCTCACGTTGGTGAACCCGGTCATGGTGCTAGTGGCCGTAATTGTGACGCTCGCCGGAGCCGGATAGGGTGTGGTGTAGAGGCCACTTGCGCTGAGCGTTCCGGGGCTCAAACTGCCGCACGAGGAACAGGCCAGCGACCAAGTCACGCCGCTGCTGTAGCTGCCTGTGCCATGCACTGTCGCCGTGAATTGCTGCTGCGCACCAATGGTTGCGGTGCTGGGTGTCACGGTGATCGACGAAATTCCTGCCTCGTTGTAGTTTGCCGTCACGGTCGTGTTGGCGCTCATATTTACGACGCAATTGATTCCACCGGACCCGCTTGTCGACGCGCATCCGCTCCAGGAGACGAAAGAATAGCTGTTATCGGAGAACGGAGCGCTCAGCGTCACCTGCGTGCCGGAATAGTAGGAGCGCGTGAAAGGTGTTGTTCCCGAGCTCGCCCCATTGTTGTCAGCGGGAGAGACGGGCGAGATCGCGATGCCGCTCGATGGCGCTGCGGAATTCACCGTCAGCGTGTATGCCACGGCCGGATTCACCGTGACTTGGCCATTTCCAGAGGCGCTCTTATAGGACGTATTGCTGTTCGCATCGGGAGTGTAGCTCCCGATGAGCGTAATGCTGCCCGTTGTCAGCGAACTCGCCGGTATGTTGATCTGTGCGATTCCGTTTGTCAGTGTTGTCGCAGAAGTTGTATAGCCCCCGCCACTCAACGTCACTGAGCCCGTCGGTGTGGCTGCTCCCGCTCCGCCGCTGACCGCGACGGTCACAGAAAGTGGGCTTGTAACTGTGATGCTCGAAGATCCCGGAGTCACCGTCACGGTGGGCGTCTCAGGGCTCACCGTCACAATCACGGACCCCGTCACCGTGTTGTAGTCGGTCGTGTCACCAGGCGTAAAGGTTGCGCTTTCGCTGGGTGTCCCCCCGCTGGGCACGATCGAGGGCGTAGTCCACTCGAAAGCGCCGGTCAATGACGCCATCCCGCCGCTCAGTGTCGACGATGCCAGCGTCTGGCCGTAAGTGATTGCGCTCGCCGTCGGCCATGCCGACACTGTCGGCGTCGCTTTGTTCACCGTCACATTGGCGGTACCCGCCACCGCGTTGTAGTCAATCGCATCTGTAGCCGTGAAGATCACGCCCTCGCTGGTCGTCCCCGTGGCAGGTGTCGTCGTGGACGTCGTCCAAGAAAAAGTGCCGGATACCGACGCCGTGCCCCCGCTCAGCGTCGAGGAAGCCAGTGTCTGGCCATAGGTGATAGCGCTCGCAGTGGGCCATGCCGACACCGTCGGCGTCGCCTTGTTCACTGTCAGGCTGACCATGCCTGTCACCGTGTTGTAATCGGTGGTATCTGAAGGCGTGAAGGTCACACTCTCGCTGGGTGATCCCGCACCAGGTGCCGTCGTTGGTGTTGTCCATGAGAAGGAGCCGGTTACCGACGCCGTGCCCCCGCTTAGCGCCGAACTCGCAAGCGTACTGCCGAAAGTGATTGCGCTCGCCGTCGGCCAAGCTGTCACAGTCGGTGTGTTCCGGGAAGTTGTGCTTCCCCCATTATTCCCCCCGCACCCCGCCGCCCAAAAACTCGCCAAAATGCTTAGCCAAATCGCCGGCTGCCGCCCCACCTTCATCATGACCGAACCTCTCTTCTATCTTCCTCTTCCACTATCGGATTCCGGCTCTGGATTTTCTGGCCCGGACCATATCCTGGCGGGGGTGTCGCGGCGCAAAACTGGACCGGCACAATGGAGCGAGGTCGAGGACAGCTCACCGTTCGCTGCGGCCTTGTTTGCATCGAAACGATGAGGCACAGATAACGGTATCATGAATTTCCGTTCTGAGCCGACCCTGGCATGCCTCGACCAGGTCGCCCAAAATGTGAATCGGTCGCTCCCTGGCTCCCATCGTCAATGGGCGCAGATAGTTTCTCTGCCTTCAGGCGAACCGGTGCCGAGCTCGCCAAGCCCATTTTTTCCCTCCGCCTAATTCGCTGTACTCAAACGTTTTTCACTTGACAACGGCAAATTTCGTCGAGTACGGTGTACCGTTACCAAATTTGTAGGATAATCCGCACGCAGTTCCAGATAACTTGACGTACCTGTTCTGTGCGCGGAGAAGTGCCGGAGGTTTCCGGCGGGCTTTCAGGACTCTTTTTCCTGCGCATATTTACCCAACTTCTCCCGGCTCGATACGGAGACAGAGAATTCGGCCTTCGCCGCCGAATCGTGCGTGAGATGGAATGGGACTTACATCGGAACGGCAAACCAGGATGGGATTCAAATCGAGAGTTTGATTTTGGCAGAGGACGATACGGGACAAACCGGACCGTCACCGATTCCCCGGTTCGGGGATGAAAACAGATCGGAGGAGAAGGAATGCAAACGACTATGAAAAAAATGACGAGTCCAGTGCGATCCCTCGCGGCGGGAACATGGGTAGCCCTGTTCGTGCTGCTGGCCCTTTGCTTTGGTGCATCTGCTCACGCGCAGAAACCACCCATCGTGGTCTCCGGCACGCCAGTACAGTTAGGCGCGCTCACCGGCGGCGGTTGGGACGGTTCCCAGGAGCCCATTGGGGGGAACTTTGTAATTGGCGTGAACGGCAACGTCCTCGTCGGTGACGGATATTCATCCAACTTTCTCCAGATCACCCCTTCCGGGACGGACACCAAGTTAGCGTCCGGCGTAGGCGCTTCGAACGCCGCGCTCGACAGCTACGGCAATCTGTATTTTGGCGGCAATTACAATCCCAACGTCTACAAGATTCCCTACGACGCTGCGACTGGCCAATATGTTGGTTTCACCACGGCTCCAACCACGAATTGCCTTGGCGGCAACCAGGACACGGCGCCGTGCATCTTCGCGCCCGCGGTTTCGGCGTACATGAGCGGCACGCTCGCCGGTTCGGGAAATTCCGGTTATGCCGGCGTGGCCTTCGATGGCCAGGGTAATTTCTTCTTCGAATCGAACACACTTCCTAGCACCAACCCCGACACGATCTTCGAATGCAACCTCGCCTGCATCGCCAGCTCCTCAGCCACCCCGAAGCTGATTTATTCCGACGCGAATCCGGTCGGCGCGTTCGTAATCGATCCTTGGGGCAACATCTTCTTTGTCGATGGCAAAGGCAACAGCAAGGGCGACGCGACCAACCTGAACGAACTCCCGCTCTCCGCGGGAACGTATGCCGCCTCGCCAACCGTCGTGGAGAGCTACACCAACGCGGCCAGCTACGGCAACGGCATCAGCGGTCTCGCAGTTGCGGGCAATGGCACGTTGTACATCTCCATCAACGGCGACGGCCTTTTTGCCGTTCCCAATACGCAATCGGGCGGACCCAAGCCGAGCTTGATTTATCAGCTTTCCACACAAGGTGGAAAGGGCGTTGCGATCGATTCC
>CAYYKV010000146.1:0-8118 GCA_964468605.1 uncultured Occallatibacter sp.
AACAGGCTCACCGCGTCAGGTGGAAGGTGCGGCTCCAGCGCGTTTGCGTGAAGAAGTGCAGAACCACATGGCCCATCCAGGCCAAACGGGGGACAAGTCCCGTTTGCTCGTACACCGATTCCGGCGTAATGAACGACCAGTAGTTAAACAGTGGACGCCCCACAATGTTTTGCCGGGGCACGAATCCCCAAAAACGGGAGTCAAGGCTGTTATGGCGGTTGTCGCCCATCATAAAGTACATGCCGGGGGGAACCACAAGATCACCATCGTCGACGTGATTCGGAAAATCGACAGCCCAACTCTCGGTTGCGCCCCCAGGCTGCGGGTAGGGCGGCACAGAAGGAAAGTCGTCGAGAAACTCCTGATAATTATCGGCGGTGGTCGTTTGAGCGTACGGCTGTGGCTGCGCGACGCCGTTAAGAATGACGACGCCGTCATGCAGATGGATGTGATCGCCAGGGATACCAACGAGACGCTTGACCAGAAAGAAATATTGAGGCTTGCCATCGGCGTCGAGTTCCGGCTCGGGACTTGGCTTGATGAAAACGACAATGTCGCCGCGCCTTGGCTCGCGGTAGTGAACCAGGGGCATCCACTTGGCGGGCGGAGCCAAATTAATGCGGTCGACTACCAGGTGATCGCCCACAAGCAACGTGTTTTCCATTGATCCAGAAGGAATGACAAAATTCTGCGCAATAAAGGTCAGAATGAAGAGACCCACCACCAGCACCGAGCAGATGCTGGCGACCGCCTCAAACGGCGTTTCTTCAACTTTGGCAGGCTCGGGAACCGGCTCCTGAAGTCTCTGGGAGGGCTCGTTGTCTGCTCGGTTCCTTTTCTTCGTCATCCTGTCGCTCTGGTGGAAGTACTCCGGCGTCTTGGCGCTGTTTCAAAACCGCATCAATGTACAATTCGGAGGATGCGCCGCCAACGCGCAAACCCGGTGAGACGTTGGGCAAGATCGCGTTCGTGTCCGAGTCTATCATCCACAGCTTGCTGCGCAGTGACGGGATCGATTTGCTCGACGTCAGTGGAAGAGGGGCGCGAGAGCGAGAAGTAAATTACCAGGGGGCGCGCGATGATGGCCGGCCTCGGCACAAAACCCCAGTAGCGCGAGTCCAGGCTGTGATTGCGGTTGTCACCGAGCACGAAGTACTCGCCCTGGGGCACCAACAACTCACCGTTCTGGGTGAGGCTTTGCATCTGGCGCCACCATTCGGGATCGACTTCCGGATCGGAATATATCCGGGCAGGAAAGTTATCTCGCGCGAAGTTGGGCGGAGCAGGTTCAAAGACCGCATAAGGCTCTTCGAGGGTTTCGCCATTCAAAATCACACGTCCATTTGAGATGCGAAGCCGGTCGCCGGGTACTCCGACCACTCTCTTGATGAGCATGGGCGGCTGAGAGTGACGAAAGACGATGATGTCACCGCGCTGAACCGGCCGATAAGGCAGGAGCCAGTGGCTCATGCGACCGGGTGGTGCGTAGACCTGCTTGTTAAAGAGCAGAAAGTCACCGACGAGCAGCGTGCGTTCCATGCTCTCAGAAGGAATGAGAAGCGGCTGCAGAATAAAAGTGAGCACGAACAGCGCTACCACCACGGTTTGCAGCAGCGATGCAAAGACCTGCGGCAAGGTGAGAAGATGAGCGCGCACATGCGCCCACCGGTCGAGAAACGGCGTAGGTGCTGGAGGAGGGCCGTTCATTGTGCGCGCTGGCTCTCTTTGCCGGAAGCCCCGGTGATGTCAGCGCCGGGAATTCGAAGGCCGCCGGATGGGTCCGCGCCAGAATGCGAAGCGTCTGCTTTCGCCAGAAGGCTGAGCGCCCGGCGCGCTGCATCCTGCTCGGCATGCTTCTTGGTACGCCCCATGCCGCGCGCCAGCGGCTTCCCTTTTTGCCCCGCCTCGCTCTTCAGCCGCACTTCAACCAAAAAGCGTTTGTGATGGTCGGGACCACTCTCGGTCTTCACGCGATAGACTGGCACTCCCGCGCCCGCAGCCTGGAGCTGCTCCTGCAGCGCAGACTTGTAATTGCCCAGGGCCTCTCCGGAACGCAGTTCAAGGGCCAGACGCTCCGCAGCTTCGGCCATTACCCTTCCGCAGACAAAGACCCGTACGGGCTCCAGACCTCCATCGAGAAAGAGTGCACCCATCACAGCTTCCATGGTATTCGAAAGCACAGTGCTTCTCTTGCGCAGCCCGCTGCTCTCCTCGCCGCGGCTAAGACGGAGATGTCTGCCCAAGTGAATCTTTTCGGCGACCTGCGCCATGTGCAGCCGGCTTACCAACCCGGAGCGAATGCGCGTCATTTCACCTTCGCGCCATTCTGGATGCATCGTGAACAGCGCCTCCGCCACAACGAGTCCCAACACAGCATCGCCGAGAAACTCAAGGCGTTCATTGTCGGCGGGAACTGACTTCTTGCTGCTGTCCGCTTGCGCGAGCTGGTGGGCAAGCGAACGGTGTGTGAGCGCGCGCACCAGGAGCTCCGGGTTCGAAAATTCGTGCCCCAGATCAGCTTCAAGCTCTTTGAGATTTGGCTTCACTCCTGCCTCGTCCTTGAAATCCTGCTCTCACTTAGACGCATTGACCGTGCCGCATTTGTGCCGAAGATGGATCCGAAGACCTCGGACAATCGGCACAAACCATCAGATTCGTCGCCTTGTGGATGCCCCGGTTAACAGTTACTGCGGTTTCGGAGCGCTGCCCAGCACCTGCGGCTGGGGCGCGGCAGAGCCGCCGGGACCGCCAGCGGCCGGCGACTGGCCAGGCTGAGTTTGCTGTGGTGGAGATCCTGGCTCGTTGTCGCCGGTCTCATCTTCGCAATCGTGCTCATGGCCGCGCTGCACATAGGCAGCCTTCACGCCCCGTTCGGCGGCGAGGCGGGTGTCGAGTTGACCGTCGCGGACGGCCAGCGCCTCTTTGTACTCGGCAAGGGCTTCGTCTCGCTTGCATTCCAGGTCCAGCATCCGGCCAAGGTAGATGTGCGACCATGCGAGCAGCCGCTGCTCCTTACTCGTGGCGAGGGTTTTCTGGAAGTCTTCGACAGCCTCGTCAGGATGTCCCGTCATCAGATCCACACGGGCCAGGATGAAATGGGCACGAGCGGCATCGGCCGTAGACGCGATGCTGTCGTCCTGGCTGGCGAGCACCTTTTGCGCCATGGCGGTGGCCGCAGGCACATCTCCGCTGGCCAGCTTGGCCTCCGCGAGATCGAGTCCCGTTAGCGGACGAGGCTTGGTCTGCTGCAGAATGTCTTCGTCGCCCTCTTTATCGAACTCGGTTTGGCGTGCACGGTGGACCTGCTGATCGACATCCATGCCATATACCATTTCTCCCATCGTGTCCTTGAGGCTTGCAGGATCCTTTTCAAACTGCAATAACTGCTCATAAAAGTACTGCGTGAGCACATAACCCTGGCGCATATCATGTCCGACAGTGGCCCACTTCACCGCGTCCACCTTTTGCTGGTAAAGTTCGCGCTCATGTTCGTACCGCGGCAACTGCGAGCGATCAACATCCGGCGGAATCTTATACTCGGGAATGCTCGTATCCATGGTGCGCGCTTCAATGGCCTTGATCAAACATTCGATTGTCAACGCCACGGTATCGGAGCGGAATCGGAAATCAAGCGGAGCGTCATGAATTTCCTTGAGAATTGGTTGCTCGCGGTCGATGGCGTTGGACCGCTGGTAAAGCAATGGATCGATAACGTAGTGGAGGTAAGTGTGACGCACGTCGGCCATAGGAATTTTTCCATTGACCGGCGAGACCACGACCACGTAGTCGGTGCCATAGATGCGGGCATTGACCATGGCCGGGGAGAGTTGCGGCTCGATCACCACGATAAACCTGCGACCGTCGTAGGTGGAGGCAGGCATCTTGAGGTAGAGGTTTGTACTGACGATCATCTTCGAGAGTGGATCGTGCAAGTGGTCAATCTCGTCGTCGTAGAGATGGTGCGAGGCCAGCCAGACGCCGTGCAAGTCCACCGCAGCCGCAAATGAGCGAAGCAAGGGGACAATCTCGGCCACCTGGGTGGAATCGGGCGGCATTTCGGTCAGATCGGCCGTGAGTTCGAGTTCCGGCGGCGGAGTGAGGTATAGAGCCAGCGAGATGTACTGAGAGATGTCGCGTTCCGAGCCGGTCATGCGGTGCTGAGCAATATACAGGCAGAGCGCGTCCCGCTTGATGCGGGCATCCTCGCTTTGCGCGAATGCCTGATTCATCTCGTCGCGCACATGCTTGCGAATGGGTGCGCTCTCCTCCAGACCTTCGTCGTAACCGCAGGCGTTCAGCGCCGCCGCCATGATGAACACCTGCTCGGAGGGGATGAGCGAGATAGTGGGCCCAGCTGGATCGATAAGCGAAGGAGCCTTTTCCCGGGCATACAACTGCCCAGAAGATGAGCTCTGGTCGGAGGAGGAACTACTGGAAGATTGAGCTTGCGCGGACCTCGGGGCCAATCCGGCCAACAAACACAGAATCACCGCGGAAACAAAAGCCAAAGAATGCAATCGACGAGTCATGAGGAAACCCTGCCTGCAAGTCTATTTAGACGCACGGGCAGGGTCAAACGGAAGGACTGAATCAACTCGAGTTGCAGGCTGCTCTTATCCGCGCACTGAGATGCCCGAGAACGAGAGAACCGCCAAGCCGCGAACGGGCTGGCCGAAGAAGCGGGCCGGCTCAAAGCGGCTGAACAAGAGTAGGTTCTCCACCTGAGAACGAGTCACGGCATCGGTGGGGCCGGAAACGATGCGATAGTCGTAGACCTTGCCTGCGCCGTCTACGTACGCTTCGACCGTAACCGGGCTGGAGATGGCTTCAGTTTCATCGCTGCCCTGAATGTTCGAGAAATAAAGCAGATGAGGAGCAGTCGCATCTCCCAAAGGCTCGTCGGGCGTAGCCTGGGCTGCCTGCGGCTGTGCCAGCACGGTGACCAGCACGACGATTGTTCCTAATAGCAGAACCGCGCTCGCGAATCCCGCACCTGCCTGAAACAGAAACGGTCCCACGGTGTTCTTCCATGCCAGTTCCCATGCTGTGAAGATGCTGCGGCGGCTATGCGCCCGCTCCTGGCTTACAGCGACCCGAATTCGCAATGGCAGATCCGGCGGCTCCTGTGCGGGACCCAGGCCTGCCAGCGAAGCCTGCAATCCGCGGAGAGATTTCCACTCTCGCGCACAATCGCGGCACTCCTTGAAATGCGCATCGATCTCCTGCATCTCGCGTCCGCTCAACCGACCATCGAGGTAATCCGTCAAGCCAGCCTGCACTTCGTTGCAGCTGTTCATCGCGCCTCCTCTCTCAGGGAGATCTTCATCCCTGCCAGCGCTGTGGGCCGCAAACCCGACCGCTCACCCGTCAGCAACGCCTTCAAGCAGGCGCGTCCGCGTACCAACCTCGATTTCACCGTTCCCAGGTTGACCCCTTGGATCGCTGCAACTTCCTCGTAGACAAATCCTTCGATGTCGCGAAGGACAAGAGTCGTGCGGAATGGCTCCGGAACCTGGCGCAACGCATTCTCGACCCGCGCGCGGTTCTCCTCGCGCAGTGCCGCGTCATAGGGCGACTCGGCAGGATCTACGAGCATGTCCTTCAGTTGGACTGGCTGGCCGCAATCTCCCTGAACCATCTCCTGCTCCATCGCAATCTCCTGCTGCTGATGCCTTTTCCACCAGCGTCGCTGGTTCGACGCTTCGCGCAACGCAATGCGGTAGATCCAGGTGCGAAGGGAAGACTCGCAATGAAAGCCGCGAATTCCGCGAAAGACCTTGACGAAAACTTCCTGAGTTAAGTCTGCAGCGTCTGCGGGATTGCGCACCGTGCGCGCAAGCAATGAGTAGATCGGCTGATGGTAGTGCGCGATAAGCCAGGCAAAGGCCTCCTCAGAGCCGGCTCGCAGTTCTTCTACGAGAGCCGCCTCATTGGATTGGAGCGTCGGTACTCCGGCAAGACTGGCGCTGGCAAGATTGCCCATGGTGAGGTCCGCCTGCAATTCCCTATCCTCCCACGTTACCGCATATCAGCCGTCTTCTGCATCTGCGTGCGTCACACCGCGCTGTAGAGCCCGTGCCTGCACCGACTATTCGAAGCCACTCACTGCCATTTCCCGCGGCCGGTTAGCCATTGGAAGCCCGATGCTTACCCTGAACGCATGAACCCTGGTGTACCGCAATATGACCCACGCGCCTACCTTTGTTAGACACCGCGGACCGATGAAGTGTTCCCATTTGCGTTCAGCGGGCGTTTTCGTGTCACCAAAACTTTATTGATACATTCAACGAAAGCGGGCCAATCAGACAGTAAAGACGATCCTGCGGCCCTTTTCGACTCGATCCCACGCCGTCCCAACCTCGGCCAGCGGGACTGGTTCGACTGCGATCTTTAAGCCTCCCGATGCAGCCAACTCGAAGAGGGTCGGAATGGCGGCGAGAATCCGGTCGAACCGGGCAGAGCCAAAACCACTGCCAAGGAGTGTCAAATCGATGCTGCGCAGCGTCGCGCCGGGTAACTTAATCGTCTTTCCGGCGCTGGAGCCGACCTCGACCAGGCGTGTCTTGTGAGTGGCGGTCGCTTTAAAGCCTTTGGCGAGGGCCTCCAGCAGTAACTCCGTGGGCCGTCCCCAAAGATAATCGACGACCACATGGATACCGGCAGCGGCTTCGGCGGCAAGGGCTTCGCGCACTGCGTCTTCGGGCTGGCCGAGCGGGATCACTGCATCCACGTTAGCCGTCGCAATTGCATCCACGTTGCGCCCGACAGCGATCACGCGCATTGCTCCTAACTGCTGCGCCACTTGGATGGCAAGTTGGCCGGCAACTCCGGTCGCACCCATAACCAGCACCGTTTCTCCTAACGCGAGGCCGGCACGCTCTTTTAGCGCTACCCAGGCCGACATGCCGGGATTGGCAACAGCCGCGGCCACCACGTCGTCCAATCCGTCAGGCACAGGAATGCACGTCTTCCGCGGAGCAGCGGCTTGCTCAGCCATCGTTCCCCAAGGCTTGCGCACAAACCCGAAGTAGACTCGGCTGCCGTCCTCGAGAACACCCACGCCATCCACGCCCGGAACGGCAGGAACCTGCCCCACGCCTGCGCTCGCGTAGTGCGAGCCGCTCGCCAGCAACTTGACGATCGGGTGCAAACCGGCGGCGCGCACCCGGACCAACGCCTCCCCCTCCTCGGCGACAGGGTCGGCAAATGATTGGAACATCGGCGGCTGGCCCGGGACTCTGACGACGGCAGCGTCCATCGAATTCACCTCCAGGGATCTCAGACTCCGAACCTTCGATTCGAAACCTCGCGGTTTCGATTCTCTCAGTCGGCGCTTAGGATGAAAAGCAGAGGCGCCTGGTCATGTTTACTGCCCATCCGATCGGCTTCATTCACAGCCATTACCATGAATCCTCGGCGATTCCCAAGGGCCTCGGCGCCAAACACGACGCTGAAGGCGTCATCGAGCTCTTGCACGAGTTCGGAGCGGGGCTGACTGACATCGATGGTTTTTCGCATCTGTTTGTGCTTTGGCAGTTCGACCGCGCAGATGGATTCGATCTGATTGCTCATCCGCCGACCGACGAGGGCCGGCCTCACGGCGTCTTTGCCACTCGATCACCGCGCCGGCCAAATCCGATCGGCCTTACAGTTGTCGAGTTGCTACGCCGCGAAGGCTCGGCGCTCCATGTGCGCGGCGTGGACATGATCGACGGGACACCGGTGCTCGACATCAAGCCGTATCTGTCCAGCATTCCATCGGAGAAACTGCGGCGAGGGTGGTTGGCCGAAGCGGAAGCGCGAAAGGGTTGACCACTCTATCAACCTTCGCTGCGAACGCCCCATAAGCTGCTGCGAGCTCCGTGTCTATGGAATTCCAAGCAGCTTGTGCGTTTGCAGGCTCAGTCGCCAGCGCGGGTGATCGAGGGAGTATGCGAGCGCGAGGGTCGTGTTCAACTCGCGGCTGGGACCATCCATGGGCTGAAGGAAGAAATGCCGGAACGGCAGCTCCTCAAACCGCTCCGGCTCCGCTCCGAGCTGCGGGTAAATCAGCTTCAATTCGTCTCCGCTGCGCTGCTTGAACTCGGCGCCGGCCTTCGGGCTGACACAGATCCAATC
>CAYYKV010000147.1:0-79 GCA_964468605.1 uncultured Occallatibacter sp.
TAGAAGCGGGCCCGGATGGCGAAATTGGCAGACGCAGCGGACTTAAAATCCGCAGGCCCTAACCGGCCGTGGGGGTTCA
>CAYYKV010000147.1:179-8074 GCA_964468605.1 uncultured Occallatibacter sp.
AGTCCCCCTCTGGGCACCAAAAACGCGAGGTCCCTCGACTGCGCTCGGGATTTCGCCGGCGGGCTTAGACGCCCGCCATGCGGCTCAAGTTCAAGTCCCCCTCTGGGCACCAAAAACGCGAGGTCCCTCGACTGCGCTCGGGATTTCGTCGGCGGGCTTAGACGCCCGCCATGCGGCTCAAGTTCAAGTCCCCCTCTGGGCACGAACAAATGAACCGCTTACGCGTCAGTCGGCGGGCACTCTCACTGCGCTGTTTCCATCACGGGAAAGCGATAGATGTTGATGCTGATGGGGGCGACCGAGACCGTCCCCGGAGTGGTGCCGATGGGGATCTCCTTGATTTCAACCTGCGGTGGCTGGCCGACGCGATTGGTCGAGTCCAACGTGCTGCCGGTCAACTGCCACTGCGTAGCTGACCCAGCTAGCCGGACGCCGGTCACGCTCAGATCGAATTTCTGTTCGGAGTCCGTCGCGTTCACCGCGGAAAGAATCAGGAACTTCCTGTCAGGAGAAAGCGCTGCGATCATATCGAGCGGAAACGTCGGGCTGCCAGAGCTTGAATGCGGCTGATCGCCACCCGGTGGAAACCTCGGTGCGGGCTGAGGCGAGTTACCCGAAAGAACGACGGGGATGGCACCAATGAAGTTGTCGGCATACATCTTGAACGTCAGCCCCAAAGTGTTCATCGTCGCTGAGGTGCGGTTGAAGTCGATGGTAGAAACACCGGTGGTGTGCGCCGCCATGGTGAGAATGTCGGTGTGCCGCAGCATTTCGTTGAAGATCATGCCGTAGGCGAGCGATTGCTTGAGCGTCGTCGGGCGGCCAAAGCCTCCGCCGAAGTAAGCGTACTCGTCGATGGAGAGAAAGATGTTCTTGGCAGCCATCGCCGGGAAGCGCTGCTGGTAGCCCTGCCATTCTTCTGCCTGGCCATGCACTAAATCTGCCGGGTAACGCGCGAATTGAACGGTTGTTTGGTCGACTTTTACGTAAGAATCGTCATTCGGTGCATCGGGCGGAAGACTTTTTGCGCGCTCGATGTCGTAGTGCCGGCCGGGCTGCCCATACCAGTGCTGGGCGATGCCGTCGAAATTGCCCCAGCAGTCTTTGAGGAAGCCGCCTGTCCAGTCGACATCCGATCCGTAGAGCGGCCCGAGGTTTCCGGAGTATTTTGCTCGTTTGTCGGGCGGCAGGAACCAATCCTCCAGCATGAGGCCCGAGGCAATCAGGGTGATGGAGGGATCCACTGCGCGCATTGCTTTTGCGAATTCGTTGTGCTTGATCATGAAGTACTTCAAATCGGTGCGGCCAATCTGCCACGATCCCCAGGGCTCGTTACCGATGTTCCAGAACTTCACGTGGTACGGTTCGGGATGGCCGTTCTTCGCTCGTTGGGCTCCCATCATGGTGTTGACCGAACCATTCATGTATTCAACTTGCTGCGCCGCGGAGTGCGAGTCGCCCAAACCCGCGTTGACACTGATGTAGGGCTCCACCCCAATCAGCCGGCAAAGCGTCATGAATTCATCCATGCCGAGATCGTTGGTCTGCATGGCGTTCCACGCGGAGTCCCAGTCGGGCGGGCGTTTATCGCGATCACCGATGGTGTGGTACCAAATGAGGTTCGAGGTGTAGTTGCCGCCATAACGCCAGAAGCCCGACTTGATCTGGCGAATCAGCGGGATTGTGTCAGCACGGAACCCCTCAATATTGTCGGCTGGCATCAGCGAAAGCGTGCCGACGTGAAAGTTGCCCGAGCCGGTCCCCGTAATCTCAAGCGCGGCGTCGGTGGCGTCGGCTCCGGAGGTGAAAGCAAGAGGATATTTCTTGTACGAGCTGGCGAGGGCTCCAAAAGAGATCGTCTGACGATCGTTCGCTCCGCTGCCCCAAACGAGCGCGACCTTTACCCTGGCGCCGGGAGTTCCACGGAGAACGATGCTGCCCGTATACTTTTTGCCTTTGACAAGGGCAAGGCCTGCCTGCCGGATCCCATGCGGAGTTGCGGGGTCGAGCTCGATGCGCGGGCTCTGGTCACCGACAAAGGGATTGTCCTTGTCCATCACGACGACTTCGTCAGGCCCTAGAGGACGCCATTTCCTGAGCTGCATGCGCATAGGATTGCGCTGCGGCTGGTTTGGCGCCGCAGGCTCCTGCGAGGTGATAGGGAAGTAGAATTTGCGGTCGTCGAGCATTTCAGCCCAAAGACTGCCATACATCGTATTGCCGATGTGTTCGATAAACATGCCGTACTCGTACCGGGAGACCGGCACACCGGTCTGACTCGCGTCGATCGTGGCTACAATCCGGTCCGGAATTGCCGGCTCGGCGGGTTGAGCTGCGGAAGCAGCTACGCCCCCAAGCCACAGTGCTGTCGAAACAAAAAATGCCATCTGAATCTTCATCGTGTCCTGCCTACGAACTCTCTCGTTTTGGGTTCCAGGTTGAATCGCCGGTTTTGCTCCAGAGCCGGATTGCGTCGCCGGACGACGCGCTTTCAAGCGAGTTGAGTATACGCTTTCTCGGCGATGGCGAGTCTTCGATTGGCGATGATCCGGAAAGAATCTGCCCAATCGCCGCGAATTAGAGGAGGCGAGTTACGAATTCGCTTGTGGGGTTGGTCTGTGACAATGTTTTATGAAGATAGAAGTGGACTGGGCGCCTATATGCCTTGACCTGCGCGCATCGGGACATGAAGGACGATTGGAGCCCGAAGGAAGGACCAGCAGAAACCAAGCGATGACGACTTCTACGGCCCAACTCGACACGGGTCCAGCGAACTCCGGCTCTGGCCCACAGATGATGCAAAGCCTCGGGCTCTTCAGCGCCACCACTCTGGTCGTCGGGTCCATGATTGGCAGCGGCATCTTCATTGTCGACTGCGACATTGCGCGGCTCACCGATTCTCCGGCGCTTTTTCTCGCTGCCTGGATCGTGACCGGAACCATGACGTTGATTTGCGCGCTCAGTTATGGCGAGCTCGCCGCCATGATGCCGAAAGCCGGCGGCCAATACGTCTACCTGCGCGAGTCTCTGGGGCCGCTTTGGGGATTTCTCTATGGCTGGACGCTTTTTCTGGTCATCCAGACCGGAACGATCGCGGCAGTGTGCGTGGCCTTCGGCAAATTTCTCGGCGTCTTTTTCCCAACGGTCTCAAGCACGCACTGGCTGTGGCACATCGCGCACGTTCCCGCCATCCCTCTGGGACCGATGGTGCTGGGCAACATGGACATCGGCGTCAGCACCGCGAATTTGGCTGGGATCTGTGTGGTGGCATTTGTGGCGTTCGTCAATATTCGCGGCGTGCGATTCGGCGCGGGATTGCAGAATGTCTTTACTGTCGCCAAGGCGCTGGCGCTCGCCGGGCTGATTCTTCTGGGATTCACCATCGGCCGCAACAGCGCGGCGTTCGCGGCCAACTTTGGCGCTGACTGGAGCGAGTTCTGGCGCAATGCCAGTTGGCACTCGTTGCATCCCGTACAAGTGGGCGTGCAGGGACCGATTGCCATGGTCGGCTCCATCGTGGTCCTGGCGGTGGTTCAAGTGGGGTCACTTTTTTCCTGCGATGCCTGGAACAACGTCACCTTCACCGCGGGCGAAATCAAGCAGCCGAAGAGAAACGTCCCGCTCTCGCTCGGACTGGGCGTGGGCTTCGTTGTGATCACGTATTTCCTGGCAAGCACGACATACATGATGGTGCTCCCATTGCATGGCGATCCGCACGGCGTCACCGTTTTTGCGCGGGGCATCCAATACGCCGCCGAGGATCGAATTGGCGCTGCCGTTCTGCAACAGATCTTTCCGCACTTTGGCGGCTATTTAATGGCGGCGGCGATTATGGTCTCCACCTTCGGCTGTGCCAATGGAATGACGCTGGCAGGCGCGCGGGTCTACTACGCCATGGCGCAGGACGGGCTGTTTTTTCAATCGGTGGGCAAGCTGCATCCGCGCTTTCGGACGCCGGCCGCAGGGCTGATCGTGCAGGCGATCTGGACTGTGGTCCTTTGCGTGTCCGGCTCGTATGGGCAGTTGCTCGACTACATCATCTTCGCGGCGCTGGTCTTCTACATTCTGACCATCGTTGGGCTTTTCGTGCTTCGCTTCAAGCAGCCTGACGCGCCACGGCCGTACAAGGCCATCGGCTATCCGTTTCTGCCCGTGCTGTATATCGTGATGGCTTCCGGCATTTGCCTGGCGCTCTTGCGCTACAAGCCGCAATACACGTGGCCGGGAATGATCCTGGTGCTGCTGGGGGTTCCGGTTTACATGATTTGGTCGAGAAAGACAGTTCAAAGTCCGTAATTCAGAGTTCTCAGAGCACTTCGAGTTTCCCGGACGAGGTCCCGGTGGCGGTTCGGTTGGGTTATCTCGTTTGTGCCAGGGCGGCGTAGAGGGTGGCGTTGCCGCCAATCGTTGAGTCGACCACGGGGCTGGTGAGCAGTTCGGACAGATCGGCCAAATCAGGATGGGGCTTGCCTGGGTGACGCGCGGCCCAGAACTCGGTCCATGCCGGCGGCTTTTCCTTCGAGAAAAGAGAGAAAGTCTGTGGCTCGGATGCGTACTTCTTCACGAGGCCTGGTTCGGCGGACGCGCGCACGAGGAAGTCAACGGCATCGTCGATGGTGTGGCCGTTCACACGGAGGCTGTAGAGGTCGATACCCTGACGCCGGGCGAGCTCGGCGATCATGACGAGCGGCGCGAGCGCGAAGCTTTGGTAGTGGAGGGCATTTTCATGGCGAGCCATCTCAAGAGGGAATGAGCCATCGGAGTTCATTTGCCCGATGGCGCGGACATATTGCTCAAGGCCGCGGCGGTAAAGCTTGTCATCGGAGGTGAGGATGCCGACGGATGTTGCGCAAAGGGCGCGCCAATAAGCGTGGTTGTTTTCGCGAGCGGGTTCGCCGGGATGGGGATCCTGGTCGAACATGTACTCGGTCACCTTGTGCATCCAGCCCAGGATTGCGGCGCGCTGCGCGGCTGGAATGGAGGGGTCCGTCTGGACGACTGACCATGCCAGCGAAACGGAGCTTAGCGTCCACTCCACCTGATACCAGGCCTGACTGCTTTCCTGGAAGCTGTAGTCGAGCAGAGCGTTCGCGGCGGCCCAACGGGCGAGCAGGTTCGCGACGCAAACGGCTTCCGCGGAGTCTCCGGTTGCAACGTAACGACCTGCGCCGTTGCTGACTACTTCATTGAGTTTGCGGTACGGCGCGGTGGCGATGCTCTCCCGTGGGTCGATGGGGCCGTTGCTTCCGCTGAGATAGTGGTGCGGGATGATCATGCGGCCGGCGGGCGGGGCAGGCTGGTCTGAATTGGTACAGGAGGACTTCCAGCTGAGAGCCTCAAGCACGCGAGGAGTCGTGGCGTGGGCCAACTCGGCACGGCGGGCGGAAACGTCAAGGAACGAGGCGGAGGAGTCAGCGACGGTGGCTTTGGCGTAGGGGTCTTTCTCGGCCGGGCAGAGCGAGACGCAGAGGATGAAGTAGAGGATGGTAGGCAGGGATCGAAGTTGCATGAGAGTCATAAGCTAGCGATTTCCACGTTGTTGTGTCTACGCTTATGACTGTCGGCCGGGATGTTCACCATGGTCGCCACCGCTTTCGCACGCAAAAGCTACAGAATTACTTCAATTCTTTTTGGCTCAACGTTTTGAGTTTCTTTGCATCAAGAAGGTCCTGTTCCCGGCCGCTGGCCAGCTTATTGCGGATAAGATCTTCTCTTGAGATCACCGCAGCAGTAACCTCGCCGTCGACCTTGCCCTCAATCCGATTTGTCCATGCTTCATCGAATGTGACTCCATCAATCCGTTGCAGGATGTCGATTCGGTCGGGCTCCTGGCCGATTTGGAAGACGGTGCCGTCCACAAAATCTGCTTCGGTCATCCCCTGAAGGGGCGCACCAAACTGCGACTAGGCACGAAAGACGGCCTTGGCATTCTCTGGATCAGAGCGGATAAAACGGTCAAGGTCTCCTGTCATGCGCGGAATGAGATGAACCGCAAGGGCGTAGCCGCCAACAATGAGGTATTCTGCTGCGTTTGCGTTAAGAGCTCGCAGAAGATCTTTGAAGTCCTTGGTCATCATGGGCCGGCGCTCCTTTGAAGTTGGCGGCGATTGCATAGGCGGCCTCGCTCAATTCACAGACTGCGACGAGCCGTTCCCCGACTGGACGGCTCTGCCAGTAGCGATATGTCTCGGCATCCTGCTCCGCGACATCCGTCACACGGCGGATTGTCTTGTCCATTGCATTTGCTCCGATCCATATCCAAGACTACTGCAGCAGAGTCGGCTGCTCTTCGTGGCCATTGCCGTTCAGCTCTTCAGGCGGGATGATGACCGTGGCGGCTACTTTGTCGTCGGGTTCGAGGTTGAGGATGCGGACGCCTTGCGTGGCGCGGCCGGCGGAGCGGATGGTCTTGGTGTCGCAGCGGATGATTTTGCCGAACTGGCTGATGACCATGAGCTCTGAGGTTTCGTCGACCATTTGAATTGAATTGACGCGGCCCACGCGCTCAGTGACGGAGAGGTTCTTGACACCCTTGCCGCCGCGAGACTGCAGGCGATATTCCTCAACATCGGTGCGCTTGCCGAAGCCGTTCTCTGTGACGGAGAGAATGCGGTAGGCGCCCGGCGCGTGCTCCTTGGGCGTGACCACGGTGCCAACCACGTAGTCGTTCTTGATGAGGGTGAT
The DNA here is from genome assembly GCA_964468605.1 of uncultured Occallatibacter sp. GTDB lineage: Bacteria > Acidobacteriota > Terriglobia > Terriglobales > Acidobacteriaceae > Telmatobacter. The sequence goes on from CAYYKV010000147.1 coordinate 6,864, forward strand.
GCCACGGACGCCGTATGCGGGGCGACCCATGGAGCGCACGTCGCTCTCTTCAAAGCGGATGCCCATGCCGAGGTGCGTGGCGATGAAGATGACCTGCGAGCCATCGGTGATGCGCGCGGCGACGAGCTCGTCGTCGGAATCGATGCCGATGGCGATGATGCCACGGGCCATGACGTTGGAGAAGTCCTTGAGCGGGGTTTTCTTGACAGTGCCTTTTTGCGTGGAGAAGAAGATAAACTTGCCTTCCTCTTCGAGATCGCGGACGGGCAGGATGGCGCAGACTTTTTCGCCGGACTGGAGATCGAGCAGGCTCTGCATCGATTTGCCCTTGCCGGCTGCGCCGACGTCGGGAATTTCGTAGACCTTGAGCCAGTAGACGCGGCCGGTGTTGGTGAAGCAGAGCAGGAAGGCGTGCGTGGAGTTGACGATGAGCTGCGAGACGAAGTCCTCTTCGCGGGTCTTCATGCCCATGCGCCCCGTGCCGCCGCGGCGCTGCTGGCGATAGATGGAGATGGGCGTGCGCTTGAGGTAGCCCTGGTGGCTGACAGTGACGGCGACCTGCTCGTCGGCGATGAGGTCTTCAAGCTGAATCTCCGCGCTCTCGTCGACGATCTCGGTGCGGCGCTTGTCGCCGTATTTGTCGCGGACATCTTCGAGCTCCTTGACGATGACCGCGCGCAGCTTTTTCTCGCTGCCGAGGATTTCTTCGTACTCGGCGATTCTTTCGCGGATTTCTTTGAGCTCTTTCAGGAGCTCGCCAACGGAAAGCTGGGTGAGGCGGTAGAGCTGGAGTTCGAGAATGGCGTCGACCTGGCGGAGGGTGAGGCCGCGCTCCTCGTGACGCTGGAGCTCGCGATCGAGGGTGATGATGATTTCGGTGCCTTTGCCCCAGGCATAAAGGTTGTCGCGCGCCTCAGCCCGCGAGGCCGACGCACGAATGATCTTGATGACGGTGTCGAGATTATCGAGCGCAATTTTGAGGCCTTCAAGGATGTGCTCGCGCTCGCGCGCCCTGCGCAGCAGGAAGACCGTGCGGCGTTGCACGACTTCGATGCGATGGTCGATGAAGACGCGGATGGCCTCGGCAAGGCCCAGCTCGCGCGGCTGGCCGTTGACTACGGCCAGGAAGATCATGGAGAAGCTTTCCTGCAGTTGCGTGTGCTTGTAGAGCTGGTTGAGGACGATTTCAGGCTGCGCGCCGCGCTTGAGGC
>CAYYKV010000148.1:0-8023 GCA_964468605.1 uncultured Occallatibacter sp.
AAGACGCCAACATCATCTTCGGCGCGGTGCTCGACGAGAAGATGGGCGAAGAAGTAAAGATCACCGTCATTGCTACCGGTTTTCGCGACCAGATGCCGGAACGGCGCGCGCGCATGCTGAATGTAGAGGAGGCGCCGGTCGTTTCGGTGCCTGTGGTCTCCACGGGCAGCTGGATGCGCGAGAGATCTCCGGAGCCCGCTGCTGCTCCGGCACGCTTCATGAGCGAAGAAGACGATGCGGCGGAGGACAAGGCGGACGATGGTTTCTTCTTTGCCGCAACGGCGCCGGGAGTGGCCACCACGGTGACGGTTGCTTCGCCGGCGAGGCAGGTTGCCGGCCTCGAAATGGAGTTTGCGGCCGACGGTGAAAGCGCGCCATCGACTGGATCGCAATTCGAGGACACGGTATCGGAGTCTGACAACCAGCCTCGTGACTACGCGACAGACTTTGCCGCAATTCCGCGCGATACGGCGGAGCCCGGTGCTGTGACCGGCTCGTCGCTCTTTGCAGGCCCGGCCGAGCAACCCGAGCGAGATCTGGATGTGCCTACTTTTCTGCGTCGGTTGCAGTTCTAAAGACGTATCGAATCAACTGCATCAGGACTGCGTCTGTTATCGGGAATGGTTCCAAATCGGACGCGAAAGGGCTATACTAGCCGGAACGCCCCGAAAGTTGTATGGGTTGCGATGTCCGATCGAGGGACACTACTGTCTCCCGGGTCGCATTTGGATGGTTGGTAGACCTGGTTGGCGGCAAATCTCGCGATCGCGAAGTTGTCACTTCGCACATCCCTTGGGCCGGTAAGATCGTTGCGCTGGAACTACGAAAAATGCGCAGGGGAGTCAAAGGTTAGTCGAACGAAGTGCCGGGCCCTGGGGCAAACGCGCGGTGCGAGATCCAAGGGATGAGAGGTTGTTGACTGGATGAAGAAATTGCGCGTTGGGCCTGTTTACCTTTGTGCTTTCATCTTTGGCATGAGTGCTGCCTGCGCAGCAGCGCTGGATGCCCCGCAGACTCTGCATCGTTCCAAATCCAAAACCGAGTCGCACCTCGCCGCAACGCGCCACGCCACCACATCCAGGACTTCCACAGCGCACACGTCAACCGTTCATCGCAGGTATGCGCACCGGTCGAGAGGCCACGCTGCCGCGCGAACAACCACGACCAGCCGGCTCACGGCCACGGCAGGAGCGCATGTGCGCAGCGCGTCCTATCACCGCCGGCATCGCTATTACGAGCGCTTCACAGCCAGTTCGTTTGTTCAGGGAGCTGTGGGCGCGGGCGACATCACGACAGGCGAGGATACGATCGTGCGCCAAGCGGCTATCGATGCCCTGGGCGATATGAACGGCACCGCGGTGGTGATCAATCCCGCCAACGGCCGCATCCTTGCCATGGTCAACCAAAAGCTTGCGCTGTCGCCGGGCGCGGAGCCCTGCTCCACCATTAAGCTCACTGTCGCGCTGGCCGCGCTTTCTGAATCGCTGGTCACGAGCGACACCATGGTGCAGCTCGCCGGCTTCCGCATGAACATGACTCAGGCGCTGGCCAAGAGCAACAATCTCTATTTTGAAGAACTGGGCCGCGAGCTGGGCTTCGAGCGCGTGCGCCACTATGCCACGCAGTTCGGCCTCGGCGAACTGGCCGGCTACAACATTCCCGGCGAGCAATTGGGCGTTTATCCCGATCAACCGATTCCCGAGTCCGAGGGCGGCGTGGCCCGCATGTGCAGCTTCGGGCAGGGAGTCGCGGTCACTCCGTTGCAGTTGGGCGCCCTGGTGGCGGCCATCGCCAACGGTGGAACGCTCTACTACCTGCAGCACCCCACCACGCCGGATGAGATTGCGGCGTTTGAGCCCAGGATCAAGCGCACCCTCGATATCGGTCGGTTCCTTCCCGACCTCGAAGATGGCATGGCCGGTGCGGTGGAGTACGGAACTGCGCGCCGCCTGCGCGCCAACTTCCGCGAGCTGCCGATCTTTGGCAAGACCGGGACCTGCTCCGATAACGGAACACGCTACGGCTGGTTCGCCGCCTATTCCGAGTCGCCGCAGGGCGGCCTGGTGACCGTCTTCTTCCTTGAGGGCGGCAGGGCCACATTTGGCCCTCGCGCCGCCGAGCTGACCGGCGCGTTTTACGCTGACCTCTGGGACCACGACTACTTTGGCGAAAAGAACCAGGAAGCGCAATCAGCGCCCGCCGAAGTGCCCGCGCAGGGCAATGTGCCTGCCGCGGATTCTGCAGCGCCTCGGCCGTAACTGCATAGCCTTCCCAACTTCAGATTGCAATCGAGCCGCCTTCGGGCGGCTTTTCTTGCGTTTTTGGCAGGACGGCGATTTATTCTGTCCAGAGCATGAACACCGTGAACTGGGTCGTCGCCGGCATCGGCGACATCGCAAGAAAGCGCGTTATTCCCGCCATTCAATCTGAGCCGCGCAGCCGGCTCTATGGCTTCGTCACGCGCGATCCGGCCAAAGCGGCGGCATACAACGGCGCGCGGTCGTGGGCAAGCATCGAGCAAGCCGTTGCCGATCCGGCCGTCGACGCCGTTTACATCGCGCTGCCGGTGGCCTTCCACGCCGGGGCAGCAATCGCGGCGCTGCGCGCCGGCAAGCATGTGCTCTGTGAGAAACCAATGGCCATCAACTTCGCCGAGTCCGAGCGCATGGTCGACGGGGGTCGCGCGGCGAGTCGTGCTTCGGGCCGCCTATTCGGCGTCTCGTATTACCGCAGACTCTATCCCAAGCTCCTCCGTGCGAAGCTCCTCATTGCCGAAGGCGCCATCGGGCGGCCGCTGCTTGCCGAGGCCCATTGCCACAGCTGGTTCGAAATCGAGGGCCGCGAATGGCTCGCCGATCCCGCGCTTTCAGGCGGCGGCCCGCTTTACGACATCGGGTCGCACCGCATCGACCTCATGAACTTTCTCTTCGGCAAGCCGGAGCGCGCCTGCGGGTTCCGCTCGAACGCCATCCATCGCATCGCCGTCGAAGATTCCGCGACGGTGCTTATGCAGTTTCCCGGCGGAGTGCACGCGGTCATCGACGCGCGCTGGAACTCGCGCATTGCGCGCGATCAGTTCCGCATCATCGGAGAGAACGGCGAGATTGTCCTCGATCCTCTCAACGGTCCGGAGCTTCGCCTGGGTCCGGAACCGCGTGCGGCTGGCCGCACGGAGTTGTTGCCTCCGCACACGAACCTGCACTTTCCCATCGTCGAAAACTTCGTCGATGCCATTCTTGCCAACGACCCATCGCGCCTCGCCTGCCCTGCAGAACAGGCTGCGTGGGTGGACTGGACCATTGAACAAGTGGTTTAGGCGCAGACCACGCCCTCCTGACCTGCCGTCCGCAGTTTTTATTCATTCTTCTGCACCAAACTTCATTTAGATTCATCTCATAGGGCGAGGCCATCCCTTCTCCCGCTTAGTCACGGAGGGGGTCGGGCGGCCTGATTCCCCACACGCCGCAGTTCGGATGAGTTTATGGCCCTGCCGACCGACATTCTGTTGACGTACGGCTACCTGCTTGTCTTTGCCTGGGTGCTGGTCGAGCAGTTCGGCATTCCCCTGCCGTCGGTACCGGTGCTGCTCGCTGCCGGCGCACTTTCCGCCCAAAAACAAATCAGTTTTCCTCTTGCGCTCGCAGTCGCGGTAACCGCGTCGCTCATCGCGGATAGCACCTGGTTCTTCGTTGGGCGCTCGCAAGGTCACCGAGTCCTGCGCTTGCTTTGCAAGCTTTCGCTGGAGCCGACCACATGCGTTCGCCGCACGCAGGACTCGTTTGGCCGCCGCCGCGGCGCCATGCTCATGTTCGCCAAGTTCGTTCCCGGCCTGTCAACGCTGGCGCCGCCCGTTGCCGGCCAGAATGGCATGAGCTATGGCGCGTTCGTGCTCTACGACGGCATCGGTTCCACCTTCTGGGTCGGCGTTACGATGTTGTGCGGAAGATTCTTCGGCGACCTGCTGAAGCACAATCCCAGCCTTCTCAACTGGGTTGGCCGCTTCAGCGGTGCGCTGCTGATTCTCGGGATTGTAGGATTCTTCATTGCGCGCTTGCTTCGCCGCCGCATGGTGCTGAAAGAACTCGCCGCTTCGCGTCTTGAGCCTGAAGAGCTCAAGCAGCAGCTCGACGCAGGCCAGCAGGTTTACATCGTCGATCTGCGCCATCCCCTCGAGCTGGTGCCCGACCCGTTCACGCTGCCCGGCGCTGTGCACCTTTCGCCCGATGCCTTGGCCGCGCGCCACCACGAGATTCCCCGTGACCGCGATGTCGTGCTCTATTGCACCTGCCCCAGCGAAGCCACTGCCGCCAAGACCGCCATGCAGTTGCACAAGCTGGGCATCGAGCGCGTGCGCCCGCTGCGCGGCGGCTTCGACGAGTGGAAGCGCCTCGGCTATCCGATGGACGCGATACCGCCGGTCATACCGCTCGTCGAGGCGATTGAGCCCGCTCACTGACAGCTCTCGCCGGACCGCCAAACAGCGCCGCAACCTTTGCCGCAATCGGCGAGCCGATGCCGCTGCACGGGTCGGGCCCCACAGCAGCGTTGTAGAATCCGTTGCCTCCCACGGTAATGTCGTTGAACGCTTTCTGATTTTTCCAGAGTGTGGGCGTGACAAAGCCGAGCTTGGTCCCCAGCGCGGCGAAGAGCCCGGCATAGAGCGGCGCCACTGCGCTCGTTCCTCCCACCACCGTCGCCGATCCGTGTACAAAAATGTTGTAGCCCGTGTCGGGGTCGGCGTTCGCGCAAACGTCCGGCACCATTCTGCCCTTGCCGTACTGCGTGCTGGCCGGCGCGGGCGGCGCGCCGATCTGGAACGTTTGCACGGGGAAGATGGTCGAGTAGCCGCCGCCGGTTCCCTCGCCGTCAGTCTTGCCTGGATTGTCGTTCCACACCGTCTCCTCGGTCGGCGTCTTCATCGTCCCGCCGCAGCCCACCGCGTGCGGGCACGACGAAGGACAATCCACATTCGCCGGTGTCGAGCCGCCGTCGCTCGAGTCGTTGTCGCCCGACGCGGCAAACACGATCATGCCCGCGGCCACCGCCGCCGCCGCGATCGTCTCCATCTGCTCGGCGGCGGTCGCGCCCCAATTGGCTTCGTCCGCGCCCCACGAAATCGAGCACACATCGCATCCGTCCGATTGGGCTTTCTGGACGGCGGTGCCGATGTCTTGCGACCAATAGACGCGAATCGTCGCCGCCCGGCCGGTCGCCGCGTAGTACGCCGCTCCCGAAACCTCGATGTCGAGCGCGACCTCGTAATCGTCATCGCCCGCCGAGCCGCTCTGGCCGGGCGTGTTCTTGGTGCCGTCAACTGAAACGTCGGTCACCGAAGGCGTTGGCTGGCCCACGGATTGAAAAAATGAATCGATGTCCGAAGCAATCCAGCCACCGCCCAGCTCCACAATCGCAATCACGCCGCCGCCGGCCTGGCTGGTGGGCCAATCGTACGCGGCGCAGAGATCGGGCACATTCCAGGCCGTCTCGGCGGCAGCCTTCGGATCTTTGGGCAGCTTGTAATAGGGTTTGCAACCGAACCGGCGGGAGCGCGCAGGGGAATGGGTTCTGGAGTGGGTCATTGGGGGGAGACCTCCGTTCCTCATCGAGAGCATCGCATAGTTCCATGCCGGAGGCAAAGCTGCAATCTGAATCTCCAGCTCCGCTCCCGTTCTCCGATCTCTGTTCTCTGATCTCTCTGTCCTGCCGTACCATGGTTGAGGAACGGTCACCACCGTTCGGAGCAAGACCTTGGCCTACGACGATCTGCGCGACTGGATCAAGACGCTCGAAAAACACGGAGAGCTCAGGCGCATCCGCGAAGAAGTTTCGCCCGAGTTCGAAATGACCGAGATTACCGACCGCGTGAGCAAGATCGGATCAAGCGCGGGCTCGAAGAAGAGCGCCACAAAAGAGAACTACGCTCCCGGCGGCCCCGCGCTGCTCTTTGAGAGCGTCAAGGGTCATCCCGGCCACAGTGTCCTCATCAACCAGTTCGGCAGTGAGCGGCGCATGGCATTGGCGCTTGGCGTTGCGAGTATGGACGAAATCGCCGAGCGCATCTCTGGTCTGATGAATATCAAGGCTCCCGTAGGCCTGCTCGACAAGCTCAAAATGCTGCCGCAGCTCGGCGCGCTTACCAGTGCCTTTCCTAAAACCGTGAGCGCCAAAGACGCGCCGTGCAAAGAAGTGATCCGGCGCGAGAAGTTCGACCTCGATTTTTTCCCGATTCTCAAATGCTGGCCGCACGACGGCGGGCGCTTCATCACCTTGCCCTGCGTGCATACGCGCGATCCGCGCACAGGCAAGCGCAACATCGGCATGTATCGCATGCAGGTCTACGACGGCCAAACCACAGGCATGCATTGGCAGCGGCAGAAAGTCGCCGCCGAGCACTACCGCGAGGCCCTGCGCAACGCCGCTTCGGCCGGAGCAGAGGCCGATCCAACAATCAGCGCATCCACGGCGCGCGTCGCGATGATGGCCGAGTCGGCCGGCGGCGCGGTCAGCATTCCCGATGGCGCAATGGGCGGGATGCCGCAAATCTCGCTGGGCAACCTGAAAGGCTCTCGGCTCGACGTCGCCGTCTCCATCGGCACCGATCCCGCCACGACCTTCGCCGCCATCGTCCCTGCGCCGCCCGAGGTCGAAGAGTTTTTGATCGCCGGATTTTTGCGCGGCAAGCCCGTCGAGATCGTCAAATGCGAAACCGTCGATCTCGAAGTTCCGGCCAACGCCGAAATTATTCTCGAGGGCTACGTGGAGTTGGGCGAGCTGCGAGCCGAGGGCCCTTTCGGTGACCACACCGGCTTCTACACGCTCGAGGACGAGTACCCGGTCTTCCATCTGACCTGCATCACCCATCGCAAAGACCCGATCTACGCTGCGACGATTGTCGGCAAGCCTCCGATGGAAGACTCGTGGATGGGCAAGGCCGTCGAACGCATTTTTCTGCCGGCGATGAAGATGACCATCCCCGAGCTGGTCGACATTCATCTGCCTGTCGAAGCCGTCTTCCACAATCTGATGATCGTGTCGATCAGGAAAAGCTATCCCGGCCAGGCGCGCAAGGTGATGAACGCCATTTGGTCGCTCGGCCAGGCCATGTTCACCAAGTGCATCATCGTGGTCGACGAGGATTGCGACGTGCAGAATATCGGCGAGGTCGTGCTGCGCGTCGCCAACAACATCGATCCCGAGCGCGACATTCAGTTCACCCTTGGCCCCGTGGATTCGCTCGATCACGCGAGCCGCCTGCCCAACTATGGGTCGAAGATGGGAGTGGACGCCACGCGAAAGTGGAAGGCAGAAGGATTCGAGCGCCCCTGGCCGGCGATGATCGAGATGGATCGCGCCACCAAAGCCAAGGTCGATGCGATGTGGACGAAGCTCGGGCTGTGAGGTATCAGAAGCCCCGGGCTCGCTCTTTGGAAATTAGAACTGACGAAGGAATATCTGCATGAAACCATCGCAAATTGACACCCTGATTCTCTCTGAAGCTGGGGAACGATGGATGAAGGTCGCCAAGATCATTGACATAGTCGTTGAGGCCATTGGGCGCGACTTGCCGCCAGGAGATGAAGGCTGCGAGGTCATCTCTCGACGCATTGAAGCCCTTGTCCGTGACGGCCGCTTGGCGGCGCAGGGCGACACAAGGAAATGGCGCTCAAGCGAAGTTCGTTTGGGACCATAGTAAAACGCGATCGGTTTATGGACACGCTCGCCGCATGAGAGACTAAAAGATGAAAACTCCCACACAAACACCTGTCCTGACCGACCGCTTCACCCGCGCCGTTGACTACGCGCGCACGCTCCACACCGAAACCCGCAAGGGAACCAAAATCCCTTACATGGCGCACCTGCTCGGCGTCGCATCGCTGGTCATGGGCGAGGCCGGCGGCCCGGTTCCGGTCACCGAAGACATGGTCATCGCGGCCATCCTGCATGACACCGTTGAGGATCACGGCGGCAAGCCACGCCTCGACGACGTCGAGAAACAATTCGGCCCCAACGTCGCGCGCATGGT
>CAYYKV010000149.1:0-8022 GCA_964468605.1 uncultured Occallatibacter sp.
ATTGTGTCTTCAAGCCGCGCCGACTTGCCGACATATTTTCCGGTATTGATGTCGATGGCCACCAGCGCCTCCGTCTGGTTGATCACGATCGACCCGCCCGACTTCAGCCACACTTTCGAGCGCAACGCCTTCGAAATCTCGTCTTGAATGCCGAAATGCTCGAAGAGCGGCGTTTCCTTGGTGTAGAGTTTCACGCGCCGCACCAGCGACGGCGAGAAGCGGTTGAGGAATCGCACGATGCGTTCGTAATCGGCCTCGGTGTCGACCCAGATATTCGCGAAGTTCGAGCTCACCTGGTCGCGCAGAATGCGCTCGATGAGCGAAAGGTCGTGGTAGATGAGGGCCGGCGACTTGGACGACTCCGAGCGCTGCTTGATGTCGTTCCACAGGTTCATCAGGAAACGCAGATCGGCGCGCAGCTCCTCTTCCGAGGCGCCTTCTGCTGCGGTCCGCACAATAAAGCCGCCTGGTGCTTCCCCGCGCTCGTGAACCAGAATCCGCTTCAAGCGATGCCGCTCTTCGTCGGAGGCGATCTTCCGGCTCACGCCAACGTGGGTGACAGTCGGCATGAAGACCAGGAAACGGCCTGGCAGAGCGATATGGCTCGTGATCCGTGCGCCTTTCTTGGCGATCGGCTCCTTCGCAATCTGCACCAGAATCTCCTGGCCCGACTTCAGCAGGTCTGAAATGATTGGTAAATCGGAAGTCTGAGCCGAGCGGCGCGATGGTCCGCGACGATTGCTCTGGATCCCGCGGCCACGCTGTCCGCGGCCGCCACGGTCGCGGCGTTCGCGGCCGGGCGCCGGCTGTGCGCCCGTTGCTGTTCCCTCTTCTTCTTCCGCTTCGGCTTCCTCGACATTCTTTTCGTCGAAGTTCATCTGAATGCGGTGATCCAGATGAGCCTCCTGAAACATTTCGCCCAGGTCGCCCGTGCGGAGGTGGCTGGGAAGAGTCTCTTCTTCGTAATCGTCGGTGTCATGCACCTCCGGTTTGTGCCGGCGCGCATGGGCCGTGGAATCGAACTCCTCGCCTTCGATCACTTCTTCTTCAACCACGCCGTTGCCGGGCGCATACGTCGAAACCGGCGCAGCAGTCGCGGTTGTCGTGGCAGTTGAAGGTGTCTCGCCGTCCTTCTTCTTCTTGCCGAAACCGAAGAACTTAAATCCCGAAGGAGCCGATGGATCGATGCGATGAGAAGCGTCAGCATCCTCTTCGGGCTCCGCTGGAATCTCGCTCAATTCGGCCGACTCTGATTCGAAATCCTCTGCGCTCTCCTGTGTGGAGATTTCTTCTTCGCCGAGCGTTTCGAAGGCGTTCGAGGCGAGTTCCTCCTCTTCGAATTCAAAGGGAGCCTCCGGTGGAGCGTTCAATTCAGTTTCACGAACCGCCGATACGGGGAATTCTGTCTCCTCGACAGTTTCTTCCGGTGCGAATTCAGTAAGGGGCGCAGAAGTCTCTTCACCTTGCGCTTCATGGCTGGCTTCTACTGGCCGTTCGGTTTCCCGGCGGCGCAGCGAAAGCGATTCACCCGGCAACAGGCCGCTTCCGTCCCACGAGAGGGGTGCTTCGACGAGCGTTGAGGGCTTGTATGTGTTCGCCGGACGGCGCGGTGCTGCCGATGCCGGTGCATTCTTCGGACTCTCGGCGCCGGCAGAACTGCCGTATTTTGATAGCGACTCGCCGGGCAACACAAAAGCCGCTGGCGCATGATGCCCGCGCGGCACTGACCCAGCTTCGGAAGCCTGAATCGCCTGGCTCTGCTCGAATCGGGCGGGTTCTTCTGACGCGCTCCTTGAAACTGGCTCAGATTCGATCGGTGCGTCAGACTGACCGCCCGGGCCGCGGCCGCCACGGCGGCGGCGCCGGCCACGCCAGCGGCGTGCTCCAGCCTCATCCAATTCCTGACCAGCCTCTGACTGCCTTGGAGCAGCAGGGGCTTCCGGACCCAAGGAACCGGAAAACTCCGGCTTTGCAACTTCCGCCTGCTGATGCTCGTGGCGAATTTCGTGCCGGATTTGATTTGGACGCTGGCCGCGTTCTTCCTGGCGTCCACCATTCTGGTCTACTCCATGCGGATGCCTGACCTCGCGAGGGGCCTGCCCGGCGCTACTCGCCGCTGCCTTCTCCAACTCATCGGTTTCTTCCTGATCCTCAAGCTCGATGAAGTCGGTTACGTAAAGAAACGCGTCCCTCTCCAGCCCCAGATCGACGAATGCCGACTGCATGCCCGGTAAAACGCGGGTCACGCGTCCGTTGTAAATGGAACCCGCAAGGGTGTATTCGTTTTCGCGTTCGTAATAGATTTCCGCGAGTTGATCGTCTTCGAGAATCGCAAGCCGCGTCTCATGCGGCGTGCTGGAAATACAAATTTCTTTTGCCATCGTACCTTTCCGTCCGTCAGCTTATAGCTGCCGGTACCCGCGGCAAGGTTGGATGGGGCGCGCTCGATCGGCGAAGGAAGGGATGAACGGATAACCAGGTGGATGCTCAAGGGCGGGCCTCTGCGTCGAGGTCTTCCCAAAGGGCGGCGAACCAATGCGGATGTCGATGAAAACAAGCCGAACGGGCTGCTGTTTGTGGCGATCCGATGACAGAGAGTTTGTGGCCGTCCGGGCCGGACATTCCGGCGGGGCCGTTCGACCAGCAGCGATTGCATGGAAATTCCGCGCCCGGGAACCGGGGATGCTATTTCCCGAATTGCCCACGCGATCCATGCAATGTGCGAGCCGCAAGTGGTCTTCCCGTCTCTGCGTACTCATTAACCCAATCCTGCCGTGCGCGATCCATCGGGACCATGCCGGCGAAATGCCTGAAAATACCTCTCTTGCCGCCCGAAACAATCCCCAGAAACAATATCTGGGCCATTTCCTGGCTTACCAAGAGTCAAACCTTTGGGACAACACCTCGTCCAAACGGATCGAGATGCGTCAGTTAACGAACCGGCGCATGCGGACATTCATCGCCACGCCCAGCGCCAGGAACGAAAACAGCACCGAAGATCCTCCGTAACTCATTAAAGGTAAAGGGATTCCGGTGACGGGCATCAGCCCGATGACCATGCCAACGTTGACCGCGATCTGAAAGGTCAACACAGCCACTATTCCCATAATAATGAGGGAACCGGGCAGGTCGGCGGCTGTTTGAGCGTTCTGAATCAAACGCATCAATATAAGGAAGTATAGCAGCAGGATAAAAAACGCGCCGACGAAGCCGTGTTCCTCGCTGAATGCGGCGAAGATAAAGTCCGTATACGGGATGGGCAGGAAGTAGCCTTGGGTTTGGGTTCCCTTTTCCAGGCCTTTGCCCCAGACGCCGCCCGATCCGACAGCGATCTCCGATTGCAGCACCTGGTAGCCTGACCCACGGGGATCGTTGCCCGGATTGATGAAGCTTGTGAGTCGAGCCTTCTGATAGGGCTTGAGAATTTTGCCGCTCGACCAGACTCCGCCCACCAAAACCACGCCCACCGTGATTAAGATTAAGCTCTGCCGCAAGTTGATACCGCCTAGGAATAGGCCCGCGACCAGAATCGGCGCATAAGTGAGCGTCGTGCCCAGGTCCGGCTGGACGAGCACCAGGATCATCGGAACTCCGACCATGCCAAAGGCTTTGAAGATTTCCGTCCAGGTCAGGTTGCGCCCGCCAATATTGGCGATGTAGCGTGCCATGGCGAGGATCAGCACCAACTTGACCCACTCGGAAGGTTGGAACTGAATGGGCCCGACGCCGATCCAGCGCCGCGCACCGAGGGCTTTGTGGCCAATGACCTTCACCGCGACCAGCGAGACAACAAAAATGCCGTAGAACCAGGGCGACCAGTCGATCAGGCGGTGATAGTCGATCTTGGCCAGGACAAACATGCCCACGAGGCCTGCTGCGATAAACAGGATCTGTTTCGTCCCGAAGCTGGCGAACTTCGTATGCACCGTGGCCGAGTGAACCTCCAGAACCGACATCGAACACAGCAGGAGCACCAGGCCCAGGAGAGCCCAGTCAAAGTCGCGAAAACTCAGGAATCGGCGTAGGGGCATCTTGGCTATGGTTCTTTCAGTCGTGCGGGCGCCAGCGCCGCAACTTGCGGCGAATTCTTCGCGGCTGCGACCGCATGCGGCGTCGTACGCTGGTTTTCGTGTTTCGGCGCGGCATTGGGGTTTTCCGCCACAATGCCGTTGCTATCGACAAAGAAATGCCCGCTGTGTATCCGCGCAGCTGTCGAGATCTTTTGGCCGGCGTGAGAATCCGGCGTTGTCCACACCGCTCCCACCTCAACTGGCGCCGCGGGCTTCTCAGGCGGAAGATTGTGCGCCTCGCGGCGCTTCTTATTCACAAAAGCCGCAATCACCTGGGCGCCGATTCGCGCGGGATAGTAGCTGAACTCCCCGTTCTGCCAAAGAACCGCTATTACCAACTGGGGATTCCGCCGCGGCACCAAGCCCACGAACCACACATTGGGGTTAGTGCTCCGCCCCTTGTTGGTTTTTTCCAGCGCCTCGTGGCTCATCTCTTGCGCGGTGCCGGTCTTGCCCGCAATGTCGATGCCCTCAAGGTGCGCCGAGCCCGCCGTGTGAAATGCGCCCGGCTGAGTCACTTCAGCCATGCCGTTGGTGATAATGTCCCAGTTCGCCGGATCGATGGGAACGTACGCATCGCCTGTTCCCGGAAAGCTATCCGTGAGCGATTTATAAAAGTCGCTTGAAAGCTCGTTGGGAAAAACCACATGCGGCCGAACCAGGTGCCCTCCCGATGCAATGCCACCGATGATCCGCGCCAGTTGAATCGGCGTCGCCTCAACCGCGCCCTGGCCGATGGCTACGTCGAGAGTCTCGTCGGGGTACCAGCGGTGGTGGAAGTTCTTGATCAGCCAATCCGGTGAGGGCATCAATCCAGACTGCTCTCCTGGCAGATCGATTCCGGTCTTCTGCCCGTAGCCGAACTCCGTCGCGTACTTCACGATCCGATCGATGCCCAGCTTATCGCCAAGCATGTAATAGAACGTGTCGCAGGAGTAGGGAATCGCGTTGTAGATGTCCACCGGCCCGTGATGCTCGTCGCAATGGTGATAGTAACCGTACGGTCCCCAGCCGCCCGTGCAGACGATGTGCATGTTTTGCGCAATCCCTTCCTGTAGCCCTGCGACCGACATGAGAATCTTGAACGTCGAGCCGGGCGCAAGCTGCGCCTGAATGGTCTTGTTCAGTAACGGATGGTCGGGATCGGTGACAAGTTTGTTCCAGTCGGTGCGATCGATCTTGACAGCAAACTCATTGGGGTCGAAGCTGGGCCGCGAGACCATCGCCAGAATCTCCCCATTGCGCGGGTCCATGGCGACAATGGCCCCATTGCGGTCACCCAGGGCGAGCTCGGCAGCGCGCTGCAGATCGTTGTCAATCGTGAGTCTAAGGTCCTGGCCCGGCACGGCATGCTGAATGCCGAAATAGCCTACCTCGCGTCCGCGGCTGTCGACGACTACTTCTCGCGAGCCATCCTGGCCGCGCAGCAGTTCATCATAGGTTTCCTCAACGCCCGCCTTGCCCACTACGTCGCCCGGCTCGTAGTAGGCAAAGCGCGGGTTATTCAAATCGTCCTCGCTCACCTCTCCCACGTAGCCGATTAAATGAGCGGCGAAACCATCGCGCGGATAAAGCCTCCGCTCTTCGTCGATCGTCTCCAGCTCGGGCAACTCGTTGCGATGCGCCGCGATAAAGGCCTGCTCGTCGGCAGTTACGTCCTGTTTGATGGGTATGGGCTGATAGCCGGGCTGTGTCCGGAAGTGGCGCAACGTGGCCCGCAATTGATCGAGATCGAGATCCAGCCCGTGCGCGATCAATGGCAGATCCGCGTCCACATTGGCGCTTTGTTCGCGCACCAGGAAACAAGTGACAGACGGGTAGTTGTCCACGACCAGCCGATTTTCGCGGTCGAAAAGCTTGCCCCTCGGCGCGAGAATCGGCTCCTTGCGAATGCGGTTCTGCTCGGCCAGCACGCGATAGCTTTCCACGTTCAGCACTTGCAGCCGCCACAGGCCCGCAGCCAGTCCCAGCATCATCAACAGGATGCCGTACTGCACAAAAGCCAGTTTGACTGCAGAAAGTTTTTCGCCGCGGCTGATGCTTGAAACCATGGTCCTACTCTTCAGAATACAGCGAATTCGGCTTTCTGCCTGATCGCACTACGGTATCCATTCGTTGTTCAATCCCTGATCTGCAGACGGTCGAGCAACGGAAACAGCACAAGCGCGATCACGCCGTTTCCCATCGCCCGCAGCAACTCAGTCAGCCCGCTCCATTCAACCGCTAGACCGAGCAGGAAACGGGCTACGAAAAGGTAGATCGCGCTGGAGAGCAAAGACAGCGCGACGTTGAGCAGCACGCGGATCGTGTGATTGTCCACGTCGATGCGGATTCCCACCGACCCCGCCAGGAAGCCGACCGTGGTTTTGGCGATGCCGTTGATGCCGATGGCATGATGCGAAAGTGCGTCTTCAAATAGGCCCATCGCCGCGCCCATCAACGTGCCCTGCAACGGATTGCGCCGGCCCAGAGCAAAGTAGACGATTGCCACGAGCGGCAGATCGAACCAGTCGAAGCGGCCGACGACGCGCGGCAGCCAAGCCTGCAACACCAGCGAACCCAGCAAAACCAGAGTGTAGACCAGCAGTGGGTAGCGGTGGATCTCTATTTCGCGCCGGGATTCGGCGCCGAGCAGGGACATGGCTACGGATTCCTCCGCGGCGTCGTTTGCGGTTTGGAATTCGGCGCCGGCCCCGTGTTGGAATCGTCATTTGCGCTTGGTGAGAACTCGTCTGGATGCAGCGGCTGCGGCGGCTGTGGGGCGGGATTCGGATTACTGTTGTCGTTCAGCGGCTGTTGATCCGGAGGAAGGTTGGGGTCAATCAATCCCGGCAGCTTCTCCGCCATAATCTCCGATGCCTTCACCTGATCCTTGATCGCGGCGGGCACCGCGTTTTCTTCCGTCGCGCTGGCCGCAAGATCTTTCTCGTCCTGGGGCGGGAAGCGCGGCTCAGTCGACGTAATCACAAGAACCTCATCAAGCCGATCCAGTGGTGCGGCGGGTGTAAGGATAATGTCAACCAAACCGTCTCGATCGGGATCGCGGACCACCTTTTTCACCACGCCCACGGGCAGTCCGCGCGGAAAGATCAGGTCGCCACCGGCGGTGAGCACGTGCTCGCCGGGCTGAATGCGCTGATCGGCAGTCACGCCCACTACTTCAAGTTGTCCTGACGCATCGCCGCGAAGAACGCCGCGGATGCGTGTCGTCTCCAGAATCACGCCCGCGCCGCTGGTGGTGTCGTTCACCGCCAGCACCTGCGCCGTGTGAGGAAAAACATCGCGCACCTTGCCCACGATACCTTCCGCCGTGATCACAGCCATGTCCGGCTTCAGGCCGTCGCGCCATCCCTTGTCAATGTAGAAATCATGCGAGCGGTCGCTGCCGCTGGAGCCATAGACCTGCGCGGCCAGCGTGGCATAGATGTACCTTTGCTGGAAGCCGAGCATCGCCTGCAGCCGTTGGCCCTGGCGCGCATCCTCGAGCAACGCAGCTTCCTCGAGCCGCAATCGGTCGACGGTATTCTCCAGATCCTCGTTTTGTCTGCGGACATGGACCAGATCGATGTAGTTGGACCACGCTGCCGCAACCCCGATCTTGCTCGCGTGAATCAGTCGTTCCGGGGGGGAAATCAGCGCATTGGCCCAAAGCCGAATCAACCGCACACCCCTCGGATCGGCGTCATTCAGCACGCTGGGGCCGCCTGCGGTCCGGCGCACTTGCACAGCAAGCCCGACGAGCTGCGCCATCAACAATGCCAGCAGCACCACGAGGTTCCGATAGCGAACGATGAACGATTCCATAACAGCCAGTGATCAGTATTCAGTGGACAGTGGTCAGATGCAGGCTTGAACGGTTCTCACTGATCACTGACAACTGCCCACTGAACACTGTCGTCAGTCGATCTTGATCTTGCGCAGCAGCCGGAAGTCCGAGAGCATCTTGCCTGTG
>CAYYKV010000150.1:0-7941 GCA_964468605.1 uncultured Occallatibacter sp.
TGACGCCCTGCCACTCGGCAAAGGCGACGGCGTTTTGCATGGTGATGCCGCGGGCGACTTCTTCTTCGTCGTAGGCGGTGGCGGCCGTGCCGTCTTCAACACGGCCCTGGGTGGGAGTCATCTTGGCGGCATGCAGCAGCGCGGCAATGAGGGTGGTTTTGCCGCAATGAGCATGCCCCACTACAGCGACATTGCGGATCTCACTTCCCTGGTACGTTTTCATAGGCGTCTCCTTCTTGAAGGCGCACTATCGGCGGCAGTTACGAGTCGAAAACCGTGGTCCGGCGTGCGCCTTCTTGTCGAAAGACGGATGCTATCACAGCGAGAGTGTGAACGTCCTGTGACTGAATACACAGGGATCAGGGGTCAGGGTGTCAGGGGTCAGAGAGCAGGCATCGATGACCGTTGCTCATCGCGGTCGAGCCCACGCGTTGCGGGTAGGCCGTTAACGTCGTAGAGTGGATTGCGGTTGAGTGCGGTGAATGAAAGGGAATGGGGATGAAGGCACGGATTTGGAGTTACGTGGTTGCGGCGGTGGCTTTAATGTTGGCTGCCTGTGCGCTGAGGGCCCAGGCGAGTGGCGGGGCCACAAATTCCGCGCCGGCGGTTGCTCCGGTGCAGGCGCCTGCGACCGCACCAGCTCCTCCGTCAATGCCGGGATGGATGATGCCAGCGCCCCACCTGAACGCGCCGCTGGGCAAGTTCAAGCGCTTCCCGGGAGATGGTCAGGGTGCGTTTAAGACGGGTCGCTATCGCGACCTGTTCGCCGAACAGGGACACACAGCGGCCGAGACGCGCGCCAAGATCGAGAAGGCCTTCCAGCAACTGTTCCACGGCGACGGGCAGGAGGAGCGAATCTACTTTGAGACCGGAGCCAACGAGAACGGGACGTTGGCCTATGTGACGGACTGGGCGAACAACGACGCGCGCACCGAGGGCATGAGCTACGGCATGATGATCTGCGTGGAACTCAACAAGAAGCGCGAGTTCGACGCGATCTGGAACTGGGCGCACACCTATATGTTGATCACCGATCCGAAGGATCCATCGGTGGGGTACTTTGCGTGGTCGATGAATACGGATGGCACGCCGCGCTCGACTGGGGCAGCGCCAGACGGAGAAGAGTATTTCACGATGGCGCTTTATTTTGCGGCGCATCGATGGGGGAATGGGACGGGGATTTACAACTATCAGGCTGAGGCGGACAGGATTCTGCGCGGAATGCGGCATCATCCGGTGCTGACGGGGACGGGGCCGTTCCGGATTCATCCCGACGATCCGCCATTCGTCGAGCCGGATCATCCGTGGCCGAGCATCAATAATCGCAGGATGGAAGAGGAAGCGAAGGCGAGCGGACGGCCGTGGCCCCCGGTTTTTCGATTTCCGCGCGGGCCGCAACAGGAAAGCATCGGGCCGATGGTGGACGAGGCTCACAACATGATCAAGTTTGTGCCCAACTGGCCGGGAGGGACGACCGACGCATCGTATCACCTGCCGGCGTTCTACGAGTTGTGGGCGCAGTGGGGGCCAGTGGAGGATCGCGTGTTTTGGGCGACGGCCGCGGATGTGAGCCGCGACTTGTTCAACCGCGTGACAGGGCCGGAGACGGGATTGACGCCGGACCGGAGCAACTTTGACGGCACGCCGGTGGTGGGGCGTGATGGAACGCCGGTGCCGTTCATGGCCGACTCGTGGCGCAGCGTGAGCAACTGGAGCGTGGATTATTCGTGGTGGCACAAGGACGCGCGCGAGACCGTGCTGAGCGATCGCTTGCAGAAATTCTTGGCGAGCCAGGGCATCGGCACGTTTGTGAACAGCTACTCGCTGGACGGGAAACCGTTGTCCACGACACACTCGACGGGAATGCTGGCAACGGCGGCGGTGGGCAGCCTGGCGGCGACGGATGGGCCCACGTCGAAAGCGTTTGTGGATGCGCTGTGGAATGCGCCGGTGCCGAGCGGCGAGGAGAGATATTACGACGGGATGCTCTATTTGATGAGCATGATGCACTGCGGCGGGGAGTTCAGAATTATCAGGCCAGCTACTAGCCATTAACTGTTCGCATTTTGGTGCGCGAAGTGGGCCGCGGTTCCTTGCGCGGGCTGTGGTACATTGTGCTCACGGTTTCCCTTTCTTCATTCCCTTAATTTTCTTGCTGAAAATTGCGATTCGTACGAGGTAAGCGCCCATGGACGCAGCCGGTTCCGCGCACGAGCTGTATGCGGCGAAGGGACCGTCGCCGGATGAGGCAGCGCGCCTCGAGCTGATCGGCGAATCGGCGCAACGCAAGGCGAGCCTGCGGCTGCTTCCGGTGATTGCGGTGGGCTATGGGCTCTCGTACATGGACCGCATCAATATCAGCTTTGCCTCCTTGCAGATGAATCGGGATCTGCACTTCAGCGCATCGGTCTACGGATTTGGCGCGGGGCTGTTTTTCATCGGCTATGCCCTCTGCGAGGTTCCCTCGAACCTGATGCTGCTGCGCTTCGGGGCCAAGCGCTGGCTGGCGCGGATCACGTTTACCTGGGGACTGCTGGCGGCGGCGACGATGTTTGTGAGGACGCCACTGGAATTCAACGTGTTGCGCTTCCTGCTGGGCATGGCGGAGGCGGGGTTCTTTCCAGGGGTGGTCTTTTACCTGACGCTTTGGTTTCCTGCGCGAGTCAGAGCCCGCGCTGTGAGCCGGTTTTACATCGCCTTGCCCCTGAGCTCGGTGGTGATGGGCTCGTTGGCGGGTTGGTTGCTGGGACTTGGCGGAAAACTTGGGCTTTCAGGTTGGCAATGGCTTTTTCTGGTGGAGGGTTTGCCGACCGCGCTATTCAGCCTGGTGATTCTGAAGATGCTTCCGGATGGGCCGGCCCAGGCTGCCTGGCTCAACCCCGAAGAGAAGTCGTGGCTGGAGGGCCAACTGAAAGCCGACGGCGAGAAGGCGCACCTGGGGCACAGCGCAGGGGTGATGCAGGCGCTGCTCGAACCGAAGGTATGGATGATGGGGGCGTACTTCTTTTTCGCGCTGACTGCGAGCTACGCTTACAACTTCTCGCAACCTGCGATTCTGCAGGGCGCGACCGGATGGAGCGTCACGAATGTCGGGTATCTGGTGGCTTGCTTTGGGCTGGCGGGCGCAGCAGGGATGCTGCTGAACGGCGCGCACTCCGATCGAAAAGGCGAGCGGGCAATGCATTGCATCGTTCCCTGTGTCGTAATGGCGGCCGGCTATCTGACGGCAAGTTATGCGAAGGAACCGTGGTTAGTTGTGGCAGCTCTGGCGGCCAGTTTCATTGCGTTCATGTTGATGCTTGGGCCGGGGGTAGCCGTGCCGACAGAGTTTCTGGCCGGGCGCGCGGCGGCGGCGGGCATTGCAGCAATGAATACGATCACCATGTTCAGCGGATTCATAGGGCCATACTGGATGGGCGTGATGAAGGACTATACGGGGAACTATAACGCGGGGTTGAGAGGGCTGGTGGTGCCCTGCCTGCTGGCAGCGGGAACCATGTATGCGCTGACGCGAAGCCTGGCGCGGCGGCCGGTTATAGCCCAGGCGGAACTGGCGAAAGAAGTCGTCTGACGAGCTGGAGTTCAGCAGGAATCCGGCCCGGGATTGCGGCTAAGGCGCTACTGCAGCTGGCAGAATGTCTTCGACGTCGACCCACTGGGTGGGGTAGTTGCCGGTGTAGCAGGCGGTGCAGTAGCCAGTATTCTTCTCGTCTTGGACTGACCTTAACAACCCATCCAGAGACAGATATGCAAGCGAGTCAGCTTCAATAAACTGGCGAATTCCTTCGACAGAATGATTGGCGGCAATCAGCTCGCTCTTCGATGGCGTGTCGACGCCGTAAAAGCAGGGAGAAATCGTGGGCGGACAACTGATGCGGAGATGAACTTCGGTTGCGCCGGCGCCGCGTACCATGCGCACAATTTTCCGGCTTGTCGTCCCGCGAATGATGGAGTCGTCGATGAGGATGACGCGCTTGCCGGCGAGCAGATTGTGCACCGGGTTGAGCTTGAGGCGAACGCCGAAGTCGCGCACGCGCTGCTCGGGCTCGATAAATGTGCGGCCGACATAATGATTGCGGATGAGGCCCATGCGGAAGGGAAGGCCCGCTTCCTCCGCGTATCCGAGCGCCGCGGTAACGCCGGAGTCGGGCACGGGAACGACGACGTCGGCGGGGACACCGGATTCGCGGGCGAGCTGGCGGCCCATCTGGTCGCGCGACTCCTGCACCCAACGGCCGAAGATCCTCGAGTCAGGACGCGCGAAGTAGACGTGCTCGAAGACACAGCTCGATTGCGGCATGCCGCTCGCGTACTGGCGGCTGGTGACGCCGTCTTGAGAGACCATGACCAACTCGCCGGGAAGAACGTCGCGGATGAACTCAGCGCGGAGCAGATCGAAGGCGCAGGATTCGCTGGCGAAGACAATGGAATCGGGGCCTTCAGCGTTTTTCATCCGGCCCATTGAGAGCGGACGGAAGCCGCGCGGATCGCGGGCGGCAAAGACGCGGTCGCGCGTCATCATGACGATGGAGAACGCGCCATCGACCTGCGAGAGTGAGTCCGCGATGGCGTCGACGAGCGTGTCCGCGCTGGAATGAGCGATGAGCTGGACGATGATCTCGGAGTCGGAGGTGGTCTGGAAGTAGGCCCCGTCGCGCTCGAGACTGGCGCGGAGATTGCCAAGATTGACCAGGTTGCCGTTGTGCGCGATGGCGATGAGACCCTTTGTGGAGTCGACGCGAATGGGCTGCGCATTGAGCAGCGCGGAGTCGCCGGTGGTGGAATAACGCGTGTGGCCAATGGCAAGGTGGCCGGGTAGCTTCGCGAGAACGTCGTCCGTGAAGATTTCAGAAACCAGGCCCATGCCTTTGATATTGGCAAGATGCGCGCCGTCTGCGGTGGCGATGCCGGCGGATTCCTGGCCACGGTGCTGGAGGGCGTAGAGTGCAAGATAGGCTTCGCGCGCGGCGTGTGGATGGCCGTAGATGGCGACGACGCCGCACTCTTCGCGAAGCTTGTCAGCTTCGCGAAAAGTGGTTAGTGGACGGTGTTCCGTGACCAATGAATTGATGCGGAAGGATTCGGAAAGGTCGGGTTCACCGCAGACACCCTGAAACAACAACCGGCTCATGCGAAGACCTCGCCGTGGAGATTGGCTTCCAGGGCGGAGGCCCAAATCGTACGAAGCTCGGCAAGCGGCGCGGAGATGAAGGGATCGCCGTCGACGGAGATTTCAAGGCGGCTGCCGCCGGTGGCGCCGATGCGAGCGGAAAAGAAGTTGTGCTGGCCTGCGATGGCGTCAATCTCGGAAAGATTCTTCGGATCCGCGGTCGCGAGGATCGTGGAGGCGGGTTCGGCAAACAGACCGAAGAGCGGATGAGCAAAAAGCGAGGGGTCCTGCTCGACGGTGGCGCCGATGCCCTTGGCAAATGCGGCCTGCGCGAGGGCAACAGCGATGCCACCGTCGGAGATGTCGCGCGCCGAACGGATGAGCTTGCGCCAGGCGAGGATGGCCAGCAGATCGTGTAGGCTGGCCTCGGCGACGAGATCGAACGCGGGGGGAGTGCCCCAGAGGCTGCCGAGATTAACCTTGGCGAACTCTGACGACCCGAAGACTGCGAGATTTGCCGCGACCTCCGCGTCGGATGCGTCCGGCTGCGCACGGTCTCTGGGCTCGCGCTCGAGGGCGGGCATTGGATATTGGCTAATGGGCGGAGGATTGAGCGGAACCTTGAGTTTGGGATCGGGCTCCGGACCTCGCGGAATCGGCCACAGCAGAATGATGGCGTCTTTCTCGCGCTGGAAATGCGCGGGGACAGCTTTTGTCACGTCGTCCAGAATGCCGACGATGCCGAGAACGGGCGTGGGATAAATGCCTTCGCCGCGCGTTTCGTTATAAAGAGAAACGTTGCCGCCGGTAATGGGCGTGCCGAGCGCAGTGCAGGCTTCGGCAATGCCGTCGATGGCCGCCGAAAGTTGGGCCATGATTTCGGGCTTCTCGGGATTGCCGAAGTTGAGGCAGTTGGTGGCGGCAACAGGCGTTGCACCGGTGCAGGCCACTTTGCGCGCGGCTTCAGCCACGGCATGCATGGCGCCGAGTTTGGGATCGAGATAGGCCCAGCGGCCATTGCCGTCGAGGGCCATGGCAAGGCCGATTTCTTTGTTCCCTTGTTCCCTTGTTCCCTTGGTCCCTGTTCCCTTAATCCGCATCACGCCGGCTTCGCCCCCAGGCCCTTGCGCGGTGTTGGTCTGCACCATGGAGTCGTATTGCTCGTGGACCCAGCGCTTGGAACAGACATTGGAGCTGGCGAGGAGCTTCTTGAGGTCGGCGGTGTAGTCGCGATCTTTGGATAATTCAGTGAGAGCCTCTGCGGGAGGATCAAGCGAAACGGGAGCTTTCCATGTGCCGACAGGGCGATGGTAGAGCGGCGCATCGTCTGTGAGCGATTTGTTGGGAATATCGGCGACGAGTTCGCCGTGATGACGAATGCGAAGACGCGGCTCAGGTTCGACCGTGCCGACAATGACCGCGTCGAGGCCCCACTTCGCGAAAACACGCAGCACCTCGTCTTCGCGGCCTTTTTCTGCAACGAGCAACATGCGCTCCTGGCTCTCGGAGAGCATGATCTCGTAGGCACTCATGCCGGTTTCGCGCTGCGGCACGCGGTCGAGCTCGACGTCGAGGCCAACGTCGCCGCGCGCGCCCATCTCGCAGGTAGAGCAGGTGAGGCCGGCTGCGCCCATATCCTGAATGCCGACGATGGCGCCGGTCTGCATGGCTTCCAGGCAGGCCTCGAGCAGCAGCTTCTCCATGAACGGGTCGCCAACCTGGACGTTGGGGCGCTTTTGTTCCGAGCCTTCCTTGAATTCTTCTGAGGCCATGGTTGCGCCATGAATGCCGTCGCGCCCGGTCTTGGCGCCAACGTAGATGACGGGGTTCCCGGTGCCGCTGGCCTTGGCGTAGAAGATTTCGTCTTTGCGGACGAGGCCGAGAGCGAATGCGTTCACCAGCGGGTTGCCGCTGTAGCAAGGCTCGAATTTTGTTTCGCCCCCGAGATTGGGCACGCCGAAGCAGTTGCCGTAACTGGCGATGCCGCTGACCACGCACTCGAGAATGGAGTGATTTTTGTGGACGGTTTCGCGGTCGGCTTCGCCGGACTCAATTGGCCCGAAGCGAAGGGAGTCCATGACGGCGAGCGGTCGCGCGCCCATGGTGAAGATGTCGCGCAGAATGCCGCCCACGCCGGTGGCTGCGCCCTGGTGGGGCTCGATGTAGCTCGGGTGGTTGTGCGATTCGATTTTGAAGGCGCAGGCCCAGCCGTCTCCCACGTCGATGATGCCGGCGTTTTCGCCCGGCCCCTGGACGACGCGATCGCTCTTGGTGGGCAGGCGCTTGAGGTGGACGCGGCTGGATTTGTAGGAGCAGTGCTCGCTCCACATCACGCTGTAGATTCCGAGCTCAGTGAGCGAGGGGGTGCGGCCAAGCGCCGCGAGGATGCGCTGGTACTCCTCCGCGGTGATGCTGTGTTGCGCAAGCATCTGCGGAGTGATGGTGACTGGCTCAGGAACGACGGCGGCGGAGGAGCTGGTCATCGTTGATGCCTTCATTCTCGCACAGGGGTTCGAGAACGAGTCGCCGAGCAAATGTGGAAACCACTGCAATGGAGCGAGCGCCTTCGGGAACCGGGGAGCGGCGGGCGCTTTCGGCGGGGTTGCGCCCGAATGAAGGCGCTGCGCTGGCGGGGAATGTTTCGCCTGCGGTGCGGGCAGTGCAGCGTATGGCGAATCGGGTGAAGGCTATGCGATACTTTGGATGCAGACGCCCACCCGAGGCCGGGATGGCGGAATTGGCAGACGCAGCAGACTCAAAATCTGCCGGCCCTTGTGGTCATGGGGGTTCGACCCCCCCTCCCGGCACCAACCTGATTTATTATCAATAGT
>CAYYKV010000151.1:0-7868 GCA_964468605.1 uncultured Occallatibacter sp.
GGAGTTATGCACGACCATCACCGAAGGTCCCTGGGGCTACGACCCCGATGCCAAGGTCAAGCCCTTTGCGCACTTGCTTCGGCTTCTTGTAGGCGCAGCGGGCCGCGACGGCAATTTCATACTGAATGTAGGACCGCGCTCCGATGGCCAGATCGATCCGCCTCAGGCGGCGCGTTTGCGCGAGATCGGTGACTGGCTCAAGGTGAATGGCGAGAGCATCTATGGCACACGGGGCGGACCCTGGCTCCCCGGCGACTACGGTGTATCCACGCATAACGGAGCGGTGGTTTACGTGCATGTTCTGCACCCGCCAGTGGATTCCGTGCTGGTCCTGCCCACCTTGCCTGTTCGTATCGTCAAGGCAGCTATTCTTCAGGGAGTTGCCGTTTCATTCCAGCAGACCGATGCAACACTTTCTTTCAACTTGCCGCCGACTCCTCCCGACGCCGTCGATACGGTAATCCGGCTTGAACTGGCAGAGCCTTGGGTCACCAGCGCTGTGGTCCCGGTTCCAAAGCAATAGCCTGTGCGCCTGGTTGCGGCTCGCGCTCGACGGGGCACACAATAAAAGCCAATCATCAAGCTTTGGCCACACCAGGGGATGATCGACATGCAAATCAGAGAAGCCGCAATGACCCCGGCGAGTGGAAATCCGCGCGATGATATGGCTCCGCTGCGGGTCTAAGCAGAATGCGACGAACTATGCGAGTTCGTCTCCTGACGCGCGTCTGAGCGACTCGACGAACCCTCAGTGACCCTGAAACTCCGATGCGACGCGCAGAACTGCGTCATAGGCCGGCTTGGGCTGGCCATTGCGTTCGAAGAGCAGCGGGTAGCTGGTGCGGCCCTTTACTGGCCAGTCATTCAGCCAGGAATCTCCATCGGTCACGCCCCAGAACGTCACTCGTTCCACCGTATCGCGGTGCTTGAGGAAGACGCGAAATAGATCGGCGTAGCGCTTGGCCAATTGCTGCTGAACCGAGTCCGGCAGCCCGTTGACGTACGGATTCAGCAGCGTATTCTGCTCGATCCTGAGCGAGACATCGGCAGTATGTTGTCCCGAGGCTGAGGGCAGCACGTCGATGTCGAGTTCAGAGATCGCGACCTTGACACCCAACGAAGCGAAAGCGGAGATTGTGGCGTCTTCCTGGTCCGCAGCGGGCCAGTCCATATGGTCGTGGCCCTGCAATCCGACACCGGCGATGGGAATTCCAGCGGCCTGCAGCTTTCTGACGAGCGCAATCGCGCCGCTGCGCTTGGGCTCATTCTCCAGGTTGTAGTCGTTGTAAAACAGTTGTGCCCGCGGATCGGCATCATGCGCGCATTGAAAGGCCTTTTCAATGTAATCGGGCCCGATGATCTTGTACCAGAGCGACTGGCGCAGCGTGCCGTCTTCGTTAAGCGCTTCGTTCACCACGTCCCAGCTCTGAATCTTTCCCTTGTAGCGGCCAACCACGGTGGAGATGTGGTCCTTCATGCGCGCGAGAAGAGCGTCGCGGTCGAGTTGATTGCCTTTGTCGTCGTGAAATACCCACGCCGGAACCTGATTGTGCCAGACCAGATTGTGCCCCACGATAAACATGTGGTGCTTCTGGCCGAAGGCGATGTACTGGTCGGCGAGATCGAAGTTGTACTTTCCCGGCTGGGGATGAATACTCTCCCACTTGAGGACGTTCTCCGGCGAGATCGAGTTGAACTGCGATTCGATGAGGGCGTCGCCGCGCTGATCGTCCCCGAAGATCTGCGCCTCGTTCATGGCCGCGCCAACGACAAAGTCGCCCTTGAAAGCCTCTTTCAATGAAGCTGGGGCATGTGCGGCCGCCGCGCCGCAAATGGCAATCAGAAACGCGATAGAAACAGAACGCGTACCGGCGCCAGACGGGTTTTGCATGATTCCCTCTTTTCGGAGTTTTGCCAGGCCAATGGTAAACCTATGCGGGTTTGTTGGGTGCGAACCCTTTGCGCCGCTCGGCCAGCTCGAGCGCAATCCTCTGGTTAACTTCGCGCGAGATGGGGTAGAAGAGCAGGCAAGCCGCGGCGGCGAAGAAAGCCAGGCCCGCATAGACACTGGCGGTGAGCAGGATGCCGGATTGCGCGTGCGCGGTCTGCACCGCCGCCTCGGAGACGAAGCCGTAGATCGAAAAAAGCCATCCGGCGATGGCTCCGCCGAGTGCCAGGCCTGCCCAGAGAGCAAAGACAACTGCAGCCGTGACCGTCCCGCTGGCGCGGCGGCCGGTCTTCCACTCGCCGTAGTCGGCCACGTCGCCCATCATGGCCCAGAGGATGGGCCCCGACAATCCGAAGGAGAATTGGCGCAGCACTTCGGTCGCGATGATGACCACCGTGGCGTGGGGTGAAATGAACAGGAGCACGGTGCTGAACGCCCCCGACAGGAACATGCTGGCGATGAAAAGCTGGCGTTTGCCCACGCGGACCGAAACAGCAGTGGAGCAGGCAACGCCCAGGAGCAGGGCGGCGAGCCCAAAGCCATTGAACCAGGAATAGATGTCCACGTCCCCGGCAACGAAGCGGAAATAGGGCAGCATTACGTTACCCCGAATCACAATGGCGGCGAAATAAAACAGCGTGGCCAGAAAGAGCACGATCCAAGGAGGATTCTTGAAAAGGTCGGAGAGGTCCTGGCCGAGATCGGTCTTCTGCTGCGGGTCGGGCTGGATGCGCTCCCTGGTCGCAAAGAAAGCGATGATAAAAAAAATGACGCTAAGCGCCGAGAGCAATCCCATGGTCAGTTGATATCCAAGCGCGTCGTTGCCGTGGCCAAACAACTTGACCATGGGAATGGCAAGGCTGGCTACGATGAAGCCCGCCGAGTTGGCAAACATCTGGCGGTAGGATGCAATACTCGTCCGTTCGTCGGGGTCAGTGGTCATGACCGCTGTCAGCGAGGCGTACGGAACGTTGTTGACCGTATAAATGACCCGGAGCAGGATGTAGGTGGTCCAGGCGTAAATGATCTTGGCGCCCGGACTGATGTTGGGCGTAGTGAAAGTAAGCACGCCGATGATGCCGAACGGCAGTGCGGTCCAGAGCAGCCAGGGGCGGAACTTTCCCCAGCGGGTGTTGGTGCGGTCGGCAATGACGCCCATGACTGGGTTAAGGCACGCGACACCGAGACCTACGACGAGAAAGAGCGTTCCAGCCTGAGCCGGGGTAAGACCAAAAGTGTGCGTGTAGAAGTCCAGTTGCAGGGCCAGCATGGCCTGGAAAACGAAATTGGCGGCCATGTCGCCCAGGCCATAGCCAAACTTCTCACCGAAGGAGAGCCGTTCCGTCATGCTTGCCTCGTCAATCACCGGCGTTCCCGGTTGTCGTGCCTTCTGTTCGGGCCGGACCTAGAGCTGGAGCAAAAGGCCTGGCGGAACGGAATCGATCTTGTTCCGAATGACTCGGCGGAACTGCCGGTTCTCTGACCGCAGACCAGTGTAGCCGCAGAAACATCGACCGGCAAGGAGAAAAGCGATTTTCTCAAGGAGAACGGTCGAGTATGCGGCACATGCCGGACAGGCGTCGAAGCGCAGATCGAATCGGGACAAACGTTGCACTGGTTTTGGTGCATCACGTGTTTCCTGCCCTTCCTGCATCCAACCAGACATGGATTCGCTGGCAGAAGAGCCGGAAGAGCGCGATTGCGGAGAACTCTCATTGGCTTCAACAGTCCTTGAAGCCACTGCTTTTGCTGGCCGCAAAAAATTACCGGAAAAAGACTTTCCAGTGCCGCGGTTGCCTGCTACCCTCTCTCTACATGTGAAGAGATCACCGCAACAGGTGATGAATTCTCAGGATTCCCCTAAACTCTGGTCTATTGGCCGCAAGCGGCCCAATTTCACGACTGGCATACCGTTTTCGGCGAGGACCCTTCGAGTCGCCGGCAAGACAAATCATCCGCATTAATCCTGCACGAGGAAGTGGAAGCCAGTGGTGTGGGGCAGAGCGTGGGCCGTTTTCCGCCTCGCGGCTTTGCGAGATAACCCTGCCCGCGCTTCCGATTCAAGTGCGGATGAATCCCTTAACCGGGCCAATCGGTCAAGGATTGGAAGGGGTATCGCGATGAAAATGCCGCTTCGTCTCTCTACCGTATCTACATTGACGCTAGTCATGTTCGGAGCCTGTTGCGCGCGCGCCGCCCAGCCTGCCGCTCCCGCTGGTGCGGCTGCCGGCGACGATCCATCTGTGAGCCGGCCAGCCCAAACGATCATTATTCCCGGACCACTGCGGTCATTCCTGCGCATGGCCGGCATCAGCCAGGACAGCAAACCCGGCGAAGTGCTGCCGCTGCTGGCTCGCAATGCCTTCCTCTACGGCCATCAGCTAGGGAAAAAGACGGAATACCTATTGCTGGAGGACCGGTATGTGCAGGAGGCAAGGCAACTGCAGCCATTTGCCGTCTCCGATGGCGCGATCCACATATCGGGTTGCGCTGATGTGGAGCCTCTGATTGGGGTTCTTGGATACCAATTCGAGAATGGCTGCGGGCAGAAGAGCGCTACGTTGATCACCGCCAACGCGGACCGCGCATTTCTCACGATGGACTCGGGGTTTCCGCTGACGAAGCTGGAACAATCGCTGCAGCAGGGCACTCCTTTTACCTACGCGTATCCGGCGACGCGAGTTCCGATTCTGTTCCGCGAAGAAGACTGGCTGGCGATTCTTCCGTCGAAGCAACGAGCCGGCCAAACGCTTCTCGACCTTCTGATGAACGACGAGAATGCGGACCGGCTTTATTCGGCGATGGCCCGCCTCGATCCGGAAACCAGGGAGGCCCTGTTGCGGTCGCCCGGCCTCAAGCGGCTGCTGTTCTATGCTCCCGTTCTCGATTTCTATGGGAGCCGGTTGTGCATTCGGAAAGGCGCCGTCGAATTGCCCGGAGGAGATGCTGCGGCGCACGGCTGGGAAGAGTTGGTGGGAGCAAGTTCGCGTTCGCCTGGAGAATTCGTAATTCGGTTGCTGGCCAAGGACCGGGGATGGCTGGCGGCATACTTTGATGCGCTGGCACGCGTGAGTCCCGATCAGCAGGCGCGTCTCACACAAGGAGCCCGGCTGAGGAACCTCTACGACGCCTTTCATTCCGGGGCTCCCAACGTCGATGCGGCAAGCAGCGTATTCCCAAGGAATCCGACGTTACTTCTGCTTTTCAAACGTTTGCGATGGGACGCGGCAGGCGAGCCGCTGGTTCCGGGCGATCTGAGCGTTTGGCAGGAGGTCCTTGCGCGGGAGAAGAAGCAGCTCCACACACGCGATTGGACCCAGCAGATGGGCGGCGCGGAAACCGCGGAGAGCTTTCTCCAGGCCGTGGCGGGTTATTCCAGCATTACGACCCTCGACGGGCCAACGCAGATCTATCTGATGCTCACCGCCATCGACGGCGCACGGCCGCCGGACAAACAACTATCGAGCGATACGGCGCGAATGCTTGCCGCAAATTACTACCAGCTGAACGGGTGGTACAACGTCTTCGTTGAGTTTCCGGAGCTGGACGACGCATCGATCAAGGACTTTATCGATGCGGCCAATCGCATTGACGGCGTCTCGAATCAGTCGCTGCGGAGCAATGCGCTGGGAGCGTTCCAGGCTGAAGTGGGGCTTTGGCAGATCCTGGCGCGGCAAAAAGAGATCGCGGGAGACAGCGTGAATTCCTCGTGGCAAAGCGCGGTTCAAGCGTACGGGGATGTTTCTTCGGCGACTCTGCTGTTCGATGCGGCGCGTAAATCGCTCAAGTCAATCGTCGCTGCCGCCGGCGGCAGCGCGGACCCGACGGAGGAAGAGGTTGTCGATCTGCTCGCGGGCCCGCGACAGAACAGTCCCGACGGGATGCGTGTCCACGACGAACTCGGGCGAAGAATTCGCGCCGTGCTCGACGATCAGCGGC
Organism: uncultured Occallatibacter sp.; assembly: GCA_964468605.1. Lineage (GTDB taxonomy): Bacteria > Acidobacteriota > Terriglobia > Terriglobales > Acidobacteriaceae > Telmatobacter. The sequence continues at coordinate 5,888 of CAYYKV010000151.1, forward strand.
TGGTCTCTTTGGACAATCTCTTCGGACTCTACGATGGCCTGGGCGACATGGCGAACGGTGCAAAGAATGGCGACAGCCTGCTGGCCCTGGCCAACACCTTGCGCGAATTCGAGCTGCCGCGGCCGATCTTTACCGAGGGCGAGCGTGTGACCTGGTCGCCGACGGTTTACGTCAACCGTCACGCGGAACTGCAGGTGCGGACCGACCTGACCAAAGTGATCAAAGCTGCGGGGACACCGGCGCAGCTGGAGGCCGCGCGAGCCCGCCTGGCGCCGTTCCTCAGAGACACGCTGGTGGGCCTGAATTACGCCTACTACGAGCCGCCCGGCGCGCAGATCCTGCACAGCAATCCACTTTTCGTGCGCTCGCACGATTTCTCGGCGTTTTCAATTCAGGGCGTCGATCAGATCTGGGGCGCGCCGTCGCTGATTGGCATTGGCGCAACGGCCGGCGGTGGCGCCTACCTGATCGGGTCGCTCGCGGATTTGCCTTACGTGTTGGCGATGACGGAGGAGGATTTTATCTCGCCGGAGAAACTGCAGGCGCTGATCTGGCGGGAGACAGTGCCGGAACTGCTGGTGAATGCGACAGTGCCCCGGTGGTGGGGCGTCAGCCGCGATGAATTGCATGCCGTAAATCTTTATCAGGCCGCGGGAGAGGAACTGATCAAGAGTTCGGTGGACCATGCGGAGCTTCGCGAGAAAGTGATCGCGATCTTCAGTAACCGCATGGGATGGGGCGAAGTGGACGGGATGGAGAAGTCGCTTGAACAGAAGGAAAGTGCGGCGGCTCTGGCTGCCCAGTTGCTTCCTACCGATACCTTCTACCTGGCAGCCGAGTTCCGCAAACGATATCCGGAGCAGGCGGCGCAATGGGGTCCGGCCAACCAGGAACTCGACAATCTCGTGCGGAAAAATCCCGCGGATACGTCTCCGCAAAGGCTGGCGATGGATTTCGGCGTTCCACACCCAACGATGGCAGCGACCAATGCCTGCGCGTTGCTGTCGGCAGAGCCGTTTCCTGTCTCCGGGGGAGTCTCGAGTCGGCTGTTCGGCGAATCGTGGGAGTCAGGGAATCTTTATTGGGCGCGTCTGGCAGATGAAAAAGGCTTTGCTCCGGCTGCGCTTAACGTGCTCATTCCCGCGTTGACCCGGCAGATGGTGGCCAACATCTCCGCAACAAGCATCGACGATTGGCCGGCATTGCAGCGCGCTATGGATCAGACCGGAGAAGAGTTCCTGCAAGGAAAGATTTCGATCCGCACCGCCGGTTTGGCCGACGATGGCAGCGAAAAAGCGAACGGAGGGACATAGAGCGATGTTGAATAGAAACAGGACCATCGCATGCATCGGCCTGAGTTTGAGCGCATTGCTCCTCATCGCCGGCGAACCGCGGTTTGCGGCTCAGGATGAGGCAACACATCTGCGCGTGACCGTGAATCTGGTGCAGCTGAACGTGGCCGTAACCGACAGCAAGGGAGACTACATCAGCGGCCTGAAGCCGGAGAACTTCGAGATCACAGAGGACAAGATTCCTCAGCGGATCGCGACGTTTGAAGAAGGCAACGGGCCCGCAATTCGGCCGGGACAAAGCAGCGAAGCGCAGACCGCTGGCGATGGGTCCAGGTCAGAGCCGGCTGCCGATGCGGGGGGCGCGGACACGAATCCTGACCGCATTTCCGCTGCGGAAATGGCTTCCACGATGACCGGAGCGAACATCTTCATTCTCTTCGATACTAGCGACTATATGTATCACGGATTTGTCTATGCGCAGGACGCGATCTCCGATTTTGTGCGCTCTTTGGACAACGCGAGCCAAATCGCGTTTTACTCGTATAGCCGCAATCTATCGCGGTCGACGATGCTCACCGCGGATCGGTACCGCGTGGTGAACGGCGTGCGCAGCACGGTGGCCGGAGACGACGCTGCGCTCTATAACAGCCTGCTGATTACGGTGAAGGATGCGGCCTCGCTGACCGGAC
>CAYYKV010000152.1:0-7867 GCA_964468605.1 uncultured Occallatibacter sp.
TTGGTTTGTCGCGGACGCACGTGCCTGCCTCCGGTGACGGACACTGAAGCGCTGTTAAAAGCAATGTCGCCGGCTGCGTAACAGTTCGCCGGGCTTCAACATTCATAGCTTCCGGCAGCGCACTTTGGCGGCATTCGCGGAAACAATCTCGTGGATGAATCCGGCATAACTGCCGGCTCAGAAATGACGAGTAGGGTGCCTTGCTCGCATGATATCTTTATCAAGTTCGCACGCGAAGGTTTCCGCTGACCCCGAACAGTTCGGCCGATCGTCGTGCCGGCCCCCGCAGGTTCCCATTCGAGGTAACGCCATTGAGCCCGCATTCTCCGCTCGTTAAGCATCTTCTACGCCGTATCCCCGCCCTCGCTACCGCCGCCATTGTCTTCGCACTCGCTTTCTTCGGCAGCCGGTCCTGGGCCGCTGATCCACTGCTGCTGCGCAATCCCTCGCTCAGCCAGACCAAAATCGCCTTTCTGTACGCCAACGATATCTGGACCGTGTCCCGGGCGGGCGGCTTGGCCGAGCGCCTGACTTCGCAGAACAACGTTGAGGGAGGTCCCTACTACTCGCCCGATGGCTCTGAAATCGCCTACTCAAAGCTGGAACATGGAATGACCAACGTCTACGTCATCAGCTCCGATGGCGGCGTGCCGCGACGCCTGACATGGGACAACTCTGGCCACTTTGGGGCGAGTAATTACGCAGTGGGCTGGACCCCGGACGGCAAAAATGTGCTCTATAACTCGATGCGCACCAGCTGGTCCGATTACCTCCAACTTTTCGAAGCCGCCGCCGACGGCCATGGCTCGCCTTCCGCGCTGCCGCTGCCGAGCGCCGTCGAAGGCTCCATCTCGCCTGACGGCCAGACGATCGCTTACGTGCCGATTCTGCAGTGGGAGGCGGCATGGAAGCACTACCGCGGAGGACAGACCACTCCTATCTGGCTGGTGAATCTCAAAACCCTCGACCTGGTGAAGGTTCCACGCGATAACTCCAACGACTCCAGCCCGGTTTGGGAGGGCAGCACGGTCTATTTCCTCTCCGATCGCAACGGCCCTGTTTCTCTCTTCAGCTACGACACGGACACGAAGAAGGTGTCTCAGGTCGTCGACAATACCGGCTACGATCTGAAAACCGTGGCTGCCGGGCCGGGCGCTTTGGTCTACGAACAATTCGGGTCGCTGCACCTTTATGACCTGGCCACGCACCAGCAACACGCCGTACCCATCACCATCGATGGAGATCTTCCGGGTCTTGTACCGCATTTGGCCAACATTCGCCCCGAGGAGCTTCAGAACTTTGAAATCTCGCCCACCGGCGTGCGCCTCGTTGCTGAAGCTCACGGCGATATCTTCACGTTGCCCACCGACAAGGGCGACACGCGCAACCTCACTGCGACTCCCGGCGTAGCCGAACGCGACCCGGCCTGGTCGCCCGACGGCAAGTCCATCGCCTACTTCAGTGACGCCTCAGGCGAATACCAGCTCTTCATCCGCGATCAGGACGGCATGAAGCCGCCCACAGTCATCGATCTGGGCCCTAATCCTTCGTTCTTCTACGCGCCCCACTGGTCGCCTGACTCCAAATACATCGCTTACTCCGACAAGCACCTGCACCTCTGGTATGTTGCTGTCTCCGGCGGCAAACCCGTCCTCGTCGACACCGGCCTCTACGGCGGGTTTGGCCAACAGTACGAACTCTCCTGGTCGCCCGATTCAAAGTGGATCGCCTACAAGCGCGATCTCCAGAACCAGTACGACGCGATCTTTCTCTATTCCCTCGACACGCACAAATCCACGCAGGTTACTGACGGCATGAGCGACGCGGCTCACCCCGCCTTCGATCCCAACGGACAGTACCTCTACTTCACCGCCTCCACCAATAGCGGCCCTTCATCGGGGCCCGATCTTTCCGCGGAGGATCAAAGTACGACAAGCGGCGTTTACGTTGTAGTTCTGTCCAAGAGCGGCAAATCCCCCATTGCGCCTGAAACCGGCGATGAGAATGCCCCCGGCGCCAGCGACGAAAAGCCCGCCGGCGACGACAAGGCGGCGACCGGCGGGAAGTCGGATCAGGATTCAAAGCAGCCGGCGCCGGACTCAAAGCAGCCCGCGCCGGATTCGAAAACGGCCGCGCCGGACTCGAAACAGCCTGCGCCGGCCGACGCCGCACAGAAAAAAGACGCCGCCAAACCCGCCGTCACACCCATTGATCTTGACGGCATTGGCGATCGCATTCTTGCGCTGCCCGTCCCGGCGCGGAACTACGTCGATCTCAAGTCCGGCAAGTCCGGCGTCATCTACCTCGCCGAGGGCCCTGCTGTCGGCAATCCTTCTGAGGCAAGCGGTCCGGGCATCCGCGGCCTATGGCGCTATACAAACGATTCGCGGAAGACCGAGGAAGTGCTCAACGATCTGGATGGCTTCGCGGTCTCCTTCAACGGCGAAAAGCTCGTCTACATCCAGCAGGGTCAGTGGTTAACCATCGCTGCTACCGACCTCAGGCCTGGCGGATCCACTGGCAAGCCCGTCAACAACCACGCGATGTTCGCCACCATCGATCCCCGCGCGGAATATGCCCAGATGTACCGCGAGACGTGGCGCATTGAGCGTGACTTCTTCTACGATCCGCACTTGCAGGGTCTCGACCTCGCGAAGATCGAAGCGAAGTATCAGCCCTACGTTGCCGGGCTCGCCTCGCGCGACGAGTTCACTTATCTCTGCGAGGAGATGCTGGGCGAAATCGAAATCGGCCACATGTTCATCGACGGCCCGAACTCTCCGGCCAATGGCCCACGGACCGGATTGCTGGGCGCCGATTACACCGTTGACAACAACCGCTACAAGTTCTCCACCATCTACAACGGCCAGAACTGGGCGCCCGGCCTTATGGCGCCGCTCACCTCGCCCGGAGTAAACGTCCATGTCGGCGACTACCTGCTCGCCGTCAACGGACGTCCGCTCTACGCCACTGACAATCTCTACAGTTTCTTTGACGGCGCGGCCGGCAAGCAGACGGTGATCACCGTCGGCTCCAAGCCCGACGGCTCTGATGCGCGCGACGTGACCGTGGTGCCGGCACCCGATGAGGCCGGCCTGCGCAACCTTGCCTGGATCGACCACAACATCCAATTGGTGGATAAGCTCTCCGATGGCAAGGTGGCCTACGTCTACATGCCCAACACGGCCGGCGCAGGCTACGACAACTTCAATCGCTACTTCTATGCCCAGATTGGCAAACAGGGTCTGGTGCTCGACGAGCGCTACAACGAGGGCGGCGCGCTGGCCAACTACGTCATCGATGTTCTCGGCCGCAAGATGCTCTCCGGCCTCATCGAGCGCGACGGCGAGGTGAGCTACGATCCCCAGGGCGCAATCTTCGGGCCCAAAGCCATGATCATCAACCAGTCTGCCGGCTCGGGCGGCGACGCCATGCCCTGGTATTTTCACAATCAGCATCTGGGAACGCTGGTGGGCACGCGCACCTGGGGCGGCCTGGTCGGCATTGGCGGCTATCCGGTGCTCATCGACGGCGGTCGTGTGATGGCGCCGCGCTTTGCCATCTTTGGTTTGCACGGCGCGTGGGAAGTGGAAGGGCACGGCGTCCCGCCCGACGTCGAAGTTGACGTGTTGCCCAAGGATGTTGCCGAGGGCCACGACATTCAGCTGGAGCGCGCTGTTGACATCGTGATGCAGCAGCTCAAAGAGCACCCTGTCGACTACCCGGTGATTCCGCCTTATCCCAATTACCACGAGCATGACGGCCTGGGCACAAAGTAAAGCGTGTTGTAAGAAATTTTGCTTTGTAACAGGGGCACGGCTTCTCAGCTTGCTGAAAAACCCAGTCGGAGAAGGTTTTGTAACAAGGGCACGGCTTTAGCCGGGCCGAAAAAGACAGCAGGAAAATGGGGTTTTAACCCCTGAGGGATCGCCGGCGGACCAAAGGACCGGAAAGCCCACCCCATCAGAGCTTGTGTGGCGCATCCGGTGCGCGAAAACTACGGATTCGCAGGCTCAACGAGGGGTTGCTCCTTTGCTCCCATGATCAGCAGCCAGAGCATGGCGGCAAGCTCGGCAAGAAACACCGGCTGAAGGGATCGAAACAGAGCGTTATTGTATTGCGGAGCGAGAAACCAGGCGATGCCGACGACAACCCAGGCCACACCGTCGAGCAAGAGCCAGTAGCCAATCCAGCGCGGCAGGAAGCGTGAGCGCACCACCAGCCATCCGAATGGCAGCAGCCACAGTCCCCAGAACATCTGGTTAATGCCGACCGCCTGCCCATGCATGCTGACGAGGAGCATGCCGATCGCCTGGCGTGTGTGATCGTCGAAGGTGGCGACCGCACCGCCGCCGCGAAAAACCACGAGCGCGGACGCGGTGAAGACCAGGCCTGTCAGGCTGAGGGCACACGAAACCAGCACCAGAGCCACCAGTTGCCGCGCGCGATGGCGGTCGACCTCCTCAAAGAGGCGATAGAGCGCCAGGCTCAGGCCGATGAAGATCACCACGCCGAGCGTCTCGGCAAGCATTCCCCAACGGAAGAGCGCCTCATGGCCGAGGACACGCACTGCTGTGGCGGCCGCGTCGTTCGGCACGACCGTCTGCGATGGAACATAGAGCAGGTAAAACGGGCCCAGGGTGAATCCCAGATACCACAGGCCGGCAATGCGGGCCGTCCTTTTGCGCGACGTCATTCAGACTCTCCAACGTTGAATGAGAATACGCGATTTGGCTTCAAGAAGTTTCGCAGGAGTTATACGCAGCCCGACGTGCTTGAGTCCGGTCGCCCGTTCATTGCGTGGAGGCGGCCTGCGGAGGTGGGAAGTAGGGAGCCGACGGGACTTTGCCGGGCGCGAGTAGTGCGCCAATAAGAATGGCGGCCAGGAGAGTGCGCCTGAGCATGATTCCGGACCTCGATGTGGGAATCGCGGACGAGCGTGCGGAGTTGATTCGGGCGCCGGGGGAAACGGCCATTTCAACGAAGATGATACGGCAGGAGGAGAAATGCAACCGCAGAGAAACAAAGAACAGAGAGCAGGGGACGAAAGGAGCGGCTCAGCGAACCCGTTGCCGCGGTCGAGCTATGGCTTCGCGGGCGGAAGCAGGAAACCGCCGCAGGTAATCAATGCCCCAGAGACAAGGAACATTTCATTTCCGAGGAACCAACCCATGAGGCCAACCCAGAGGGGAATCGCTGCCAGGAACGACAGTCCGCAAAAAAGCACGAGGGTCTTGCGAATTCGCGTTTGCGTGAATGCCGCAATCAGCGTGACGACTGCAATCGCGATCCATGTGATTCCAATCATGAGAAAGACGGCTCGCATGGCGTTTGCAAGAAGAGCAGTCAGACTTGAGGCTGCGAGGGCGGAGGTAACGAGGGGATATCCGGCGAATAAATGAAGGCCGGCGCCAGCGAGCACGTTGAGAGATCCCAATCCGACCAGGGCTTGCGCGACAATCTGACGCTTACGCATTGCTGTGTTCTCCAGCTTGGAACGCAGGGGATGACGACTTGAGAAGAATAAGGCAACAGGGGGTGTGGAGCAGAGCGCCTTCGTCACTCGCCTGTGAACGGGTTGGTCTCCTGCGGCTTGATGGTAGTGGGGTCGACGGTTGGCTCGTGGGAGTGCTCCCGTTCTTCTGCCTCGATCTTCGCGGCGGATGACCCTTCGCCCGACGGCCTGAACACACGATATGGATCGCCGGGAAGCAGGTGGTGTTCTTCAAGAGCAAGCCGTACGCGCCGCTGGAATTCGCGCATGGGGCCGTATTGCTGGGTCGCTCTCGTCTTGAACACAACGGGAAAGATGACCTGCGAGCCTTTGACCGCATCCACGCCCAAAACCTGCGGGTCCTGGAGAAAGACGCCCTTGAATTCGTCGCTGTTCCGGACGTCCATCGCGATCTGCTTCAGCAGTTTTGTCACGTCGTCGGGGTTGGCGGAGAAGTCGACGCTCACGTTGACGGTGGCCACGGAGAAGTCGGTGCTCAGATTGGCCACGGTGGTGATCTGCGAGTTGGGAATCACGTAAAGTGTTCCGTCGGCGTCGCGCACCGAGGTTTTGCGCAGGGTCATGGATTCCACGGTCCCGCTGAGCCCGGCGAGCCTGACAGTGTCGCCCACGTTGAACTGGCCTTCGACCAGAAACAACATGCCGTTGAACATGTCCTTGACGATGTTTTGCGCTGCCAGGCCGATGGCGATGCCCGCGACCCCGGCCGAAGCCAGCAGCGGGGCCAGGTTGAAGCCCAGCGAATCAAGCGCCTGCAACGTGGCGATAAGGCCGATGATGGCGAACCCCGTGGCGCGGATCACTCCCGCCATGGTCCTTACTTCGGCGAAGCGGCCCGGTCCGGCCCCGCTCTGCTCGGCAACGCGGGTCATACGAGACGTGACGAGCCCCAGCAAGCGGCTGAGCACAAAGGCGATGATGGCAATGACAATCAGGCGTGGGAGCTTGGTGTGGATGAACTCCTGGCTGTCATAAATCCACTCGTCGAGGACCCGGCCCAGGAACCGTCCCTCCTGGAACCAGCCCCAGCGCAACATGAGAATGAATGCCGTTGCCGACGAAAAAAGAGACATGCCAAAACTCCAGCTTCTAGACTAAACTGTGCGCAGGAACGGCCGGAACTGGGCCTTGTTCGTCCGAATCCCTACCTTGCGGACAGGCTGCGAATGAAACGAATCAGCGATCAAACAAACAGCCAGCAAAGCCGCGCACGAGGTCTCTGTTTGCTTGGATGCGTCGCCGCGCTGGTTGTTGCCGCTGGCGTGGGACTGATTCGAACCCAAGCGCAGGAGTCGTTTCCACTTCCAGCAATCGATCCTCCGGGGGCTCACGCGGCGCATGCGCAGCAGGCCGGGCCTAGGGCCGGGGATGCGAGCACGCCCCAGGTCGCAAAACAGTGCGCCGACCTGTTGAAGATGGCGACGGAACTCAAGTCTGCAGTGGATAAGTCCTCGGCGGACACTCTTTCGGTGACTGTGGTCCGCAAGGCCGGCGAAATTGAGCAACTGGCCCACAAGGTAAGAACCGCAAACGGGAGAAACTGAGGCATGCCATGCGGTCTGTTCTTAAGGAAAGCCAAAATGCGTGAAGCGCTGCGAGCATCCGGGAACTCTTGGGGCGGCCACTTGACGCGATCATTGTGGGCAGGCCTTGGCTTGGGGTTGGTTTTTGTCCTTGCCCCTGCTCCCCCGGGCCGTTCGCAAATTCAGTCGCAGCTTGAGCCACAAGCGAGCCAGCAACCTTATTACACTGGGCGGGGCGGCAGAGATACGTCGGGTGACTACGACCCCATCATGATGGAGAGGCGCATGAATGCGCTCAACGTCGCGCGCCAGAAGGAGATGATTTCCGACGCCGACAAGTTGCTCAAGCTGGCCAGGGAGTTGAATGACGAAATCGCGGCCAAGGGCGCGGCCTCATTGACAGACGACCAGCTTCGTAGGATTGCCGAGATTGAAAAGTTGGCCCACAGCGTCAAGGAGAAGATGGCCGATGGAGTGCCGCAGGCGCGGCAGTCCTTTGGTCCACCCGTCATGTTTCCCGACCAATAGACCGCATCGGGCGGCATGATCCGCATTGGTTCGGACGGTCGAGCGGGGCATGCAACTGCTCCTTACAAGTTGTTACAATCAAGGTGTTATTCGGAAGAGGGTTCTTCCGGCAAGACGGGAGTCACCGTGCCCGGATTCGCTATGCGCAGGGTCGCCGCGCTCCGTCTATTGCGTCGGCTGGTTTGCCGCGACGCCGGGAAAGACTGAATCCGGTTTTGCGTATGGGGGTCGACCGGAATGGAAGTTGCAATTTCCAGCGCTCGTGCGTCCGGAACGCATCCGGCCCCGGACGAGCTGTCCG
>CAYYKV010000153.1:0-7797 GCA_964468605.1 uncultured Occallatibacter sp.
AAAGCAATGCCGCGAGGCGGGTGAAGCGAACAAAGCTCTTCATTGAGTTCTCCTGCAGGTGGAATACGCAATGAGTCTATAAGAGGTTCCGGAAATCCTGCGGTTGGGCAGCGGAAAACGAGGATTGGAGTTGGGTCGATAGATTCTGATGCACGGTTCAAACGCAAAAAACCCGGCTTCGCGCCGGGCTTTTTTGTCGGTCAAACTTCAAGGAACGCTTAAAGCTTCTCGTAAAACTCGCATGCGGAGCACGAAATGTAAACTCCGCCTGGGATGCCGCGCTCCCGATCTTTCACGCGCTTGACGATACGCGTGGGCTTGCTGCATTTCGGACAGTCAGTCGACTTCGTCGTGTCCATTACCTTCTTGCGGTCACCGGTTTTGGCAATTTTGGCCATCTGTGAAGATTTTCTCCTTTTGTGGGTGTCTCTGCACGCACGTGCCCTTTGTGGGTGCCCAACCAATCATCTCTTCGCTTGGTTGGGGGTCACGCGGCTTCAACGGTCGCGGCCTCTGCTCACTCCACCGACAATGGACTCGTTAAAGCGTCCACGATTCACGAAGAGAGCACGGCTCGCTCATTCCAGTTTATATGAGCCGGGCTACCAGCCCCGCTGACCGGCAAATATCTGTCCACAAGCCGGAAAAATCCTTGCCCGACCATCGTCGCCAAAGTAGAATCACGAGCGTAGCTTCCCCAGAACCCTCAACGGCCCCTGAAATGCAACGCGTTTCAGCAGTCTCGTGCGCAAAATCAACCCCAATCGATTCCCCGGAGGAACGATGAGCAAGCGAAATCTCCGCAGCGCCGCACTCGGCGCAATCTGCCTGTCCGTCTCCATTCTCTGCGCCCTTCCCGCCCGCCTGCATGCAGCGCCGGCCGCCCACGCCGGCAAAACCCGCACCTACTACGTCGCCGCCGACGAGGTGAATTGGGACTACGCGCCCTCAGGCCGCGATGAGGCCATGGGGATGGACTTCGACTCGATCGCCAGGGGATTTACCGAAACCAGCGCCAACCACATCGGCCGCGTCTACAAGAAAGCTGTCTACCACGAGTACACCGACGCGACCTTCACCACCATCAAGCAGCGCGCGCCTCAGGACGCCTACCTCGGCATCCTCGGGCCCATCCTTCACGCCGAAGTTGGCGACACCATCAAGGTCATCTTCAAGAACAACGCCACCCATCCCTTCGGCATGCATCCGCACGGCGTTCTCTATCTCAAGGACTCCGAAGGCGCCGACTACAACGGCGGCAGCGGCATGGAAGACCGTGGCGCATGCATCGCTCCCGGCGCAACCCACACCTACACCTGGCAGGTTCCCGAGCGCTCCGGCCCCGGCCCCAACGATCCCAGTTCCCTCTTCTGGCTCTACCATTCGCACTGCGACGAACTTCGCGACGTAGCCTCCGGCCTCTTCGGCGGACTCGTCATCACACGCCGCGGCATGGCGCTCCCCGACGGCCGCCCGAAAGACGTCGACCACGAGTTCGCCACCATCTACATCGCCATCAACGAAAACGAGAGCTGGTATCTCGACGACAACATCAAGGCCCACATCCCCGATCCCACCAAGCTCAATCGCTACGAATCCAAGCCCGTCACCTCGAACGGCATCCTGGGCACCATCGCCGGAACGGGTTTCTTTGAAACCAACATCAAGTGGTCCATCAACGGATACATCTACGGCAACGGGCCCCTGATGGTGATGAAGAAGGGCGATCATGTGCGCTGGTACGTGGCCACGCTCGGCGACTTCTTCAACGGACACACGCCCCATTGGCATGGCAACACCGTGCTGGTGGGCGGCCAACGGACCGATGTATTGAACATCGCATCCGCGCAAATGATCACCGCCGACATGGTGCCCGACGCTCCCGGCATCTGGCTCTATCACTGCCACATCAGTGACCACATGCTGGCCGGCATGATGGCGCGCTACCAGGTGCTCGACCGCTAGCGCGCTTAGCGCCGAGCCCGCTTCAGCGGGCGACAAACGCCAGCCCCGGACGCAAGCCCGAGTTGCGCTTTGCGGACGGTGGGCGAACTCACGAAATGTCTCACTTTAGTGCATGACATAGCCGCCATCGACCGAGATCGATTGGCCAGTGATGTAGCTTGCCGCGTCACTGCAAAGCCAAAGGACCGCGTTGGCGATCTCTTCAGGCCGTCCCTGCCGCTTCATCGGCACGAACGTCTTGAGCATCATTTCCAACTCCGCGCCCTGGCCTTCCGCGATCATCTTGTCGGTCATGGGCGTATGGATCATTCCGGGGCACACGTCATTCACGCGGATGCCGCGTGTTGCATACTCCAGGGCTGCGCTCCTGGTAAAGCCAATCACACCATGCTTCGCGGCATGATAGGTTCCACGCCTGTTGCCGCCGATCAAACCTCCGAGCGAAGAGCAATTCACGATAGCGCCGCTGCCTTGTTCGCGCATCACCTGTAGCTCAAACTTCATGCAGCTCCATACCCCGCGCAGGTTGATTCCCATGACGCGGTCATAATCGTCACGAGGAGAGTCAGCCGTCTCCGCCAGCACGTTCTGGATTCCCGCGTTGTTATAAGCGGCATCCAATCTACCGAACTCAGCGACGGTATTCTTGACCATGGCTTCCACCTGCGCATCATCCGACACATCACAGCTAACAGCCAGCGTCGTGTGACCTTTGTCTGCGAGCTCCTTCGCTGCCGCCTTTGCTGCCTCCCCGTTCCAGTCAGCAAGCACTACCGAAGCGCCAGCCTCAGCGAATGCCTTGGCCGTTGCCAAACCCAATCCCGATGCCGCGCCCGTAACGAGCGCCACCTTACCGTCGAACGAAATCTGCATGATTTGACTCCTTCTTCTGTGCCTCTGTTTGAGCCGATGTTTCTCAACCAGCGAAGCGGAAAAGACTTCAGCGGGGTGAAGCCGTCATCGATCAAGGCTGGGATTCTTCAATCGTAACAATAAAGGCCCACGTCTCCCGCTATTTCCGCCCGCTCTCACCCGGACCCACTCACCGTCGCCGGGACAGGGAGAAACCCGAAAAGACCTCCGGGTTCGGCGCAAGATCTCACTTTTGCGATTGGTAGATTATTGGCCCACTTGTTCAGGCTTTGTGCGTTGAAAATCTTGAAGCGAGGCTCGGCCTCCATCGGTTCGCATGCACATCCCTGGAACTGGAATTCGAATTGCTGAACAAGCAATAGCTTCCGAAGAAGACTGCGACACATCCGGAACGCAGAAAAATAACTTTACATTGTTGCGTATAAGGGGATAGAAAGACACAGGCTCAGATCGTTACGTTTCCCCGTCTTCGCGGTCCCCGCTTGAACGACCCATGAGCTAAATCTGGAGGATTAAGCAAATGAGAAAGACCAGCTCCCTGTTTCTGGGACTGACCCTTGCGGCTTCTGGTATCACGTTGGCCGCGGCGCAGGATCCATCTTTGGCCCCCATGAAGCCACCGAAGTACCTGCAAGTCACCGTCGAATACACCAAGCCCGGCAAGGGCGGCCTTGCCCATGACAAGACCGAGAGCGCATACGTTCAGGCCATGATCAAGGCCAAGTATCCCATCCATTACTGGGCCTATAACTCAATGTCGGGCCACCCGCGAGCCATTTTCATCTCGGGATTCGACTCTTTTGGCGAACTGGGAAATGCCAACAAGATCTTCGATAAACCAGGCGTCGCGGCGGCATTCGAGCCCCTCAACGTGGCCGATGGCGAACTTCTGCAGGACATTAATCAGTTGATCCTGAGCTACGCGGACGATATCAGCCTGCGTCCGGAAGTTGACCTGTTTCACCATCGCTTCCTTGAAGCCGACATCCTCCATGTTCGTCAAGGCCACATCAAGGAGTTCATGGAGCTGGCCAAGATGTGGGTCGATCTGGGTCAAAAGGCTGGCCCCAGCGCGCACTGGGACTGCTTCCGCGCCGAATATGGCGAAGACAACGGCTACTTTGTTTGCCTGACGCCCGACAATTCCATGGACGACATCGACGCAGCCGACGCGGACTTCAACAAGGCCGCAGCCGGCCTGTCGGACGAAGACAAGAATAAGATGCGCGACCTTCGCGCCGCAGCCCTGGAAGAGGACCGCACCGAGATTTACTCAGTGAATCCAGCCCAGAGCTATGTGCCGGAATCGTTCGTCAAGGCCGATCCGGCGTACTGGGGACCCAAGGGCGGAGCCGCCGCAAAGCCCGCCGCAAAGAAGACCACCCCGTAGACCCGCGTGGATGAAAGAATCGCGAGTTGAGGAGAGGTCCCGGTTGCGCCGGGGCCTCTTTTCTTTGCCGGGCTGGACGCTCTGAGCCTGAAGATGGATGCAGTGAATGATCGGCGGAACGCGCCAGCAAAGCGGTCGTGGAAGCAGAGCCGACGAATTGACGACTAAGTCATCGCCTCTGCATCTTCCACAGTGGCCGCTATGGTCAGAACCTTGTCCAATCGGGTGATCTGCAAGACGCCGAGGACGCGGGGAGCGACTCCAGCAAGGGCGAGCCGGACGTGGTGGTCGCGGCAGTAGACCTCGTGGCTGATGATCTCGTTCATGCCCGAGGAGTCCATGAACGAAACGCCGGTCATGTCGAGGATGGTCAAGCGAGGCAGTTCGCCGCTGCGAAGGTGAGCGCGAAGCGCTGGAAGATTGGTGAGGGTCATGGGCCCGGCGAGGCGCAAGATCATCGTTCCCGGAGCACTGCCGGGAGTTGCGTCGATGGTCAGTGTGGACTCGGCGGCCATGCTTGCAACAGTGTACCCTCGGCATCCCCGCCGGTTCACAGCCTGACCCATTCGCCGCCCCGTTCCCTTGTTCCGCACCCCCTGGTTCCCCGCTCGCTTGTATCCTGTACTCGTCCGGGAAGCTTCTCCTCAAGGAGGATCCCATGCCTGCATCCGTTAACCGCCGCACCGTCGATCTCAGCCAGTTCCCCGACCTGGTCGTCGTCTACCTCGGCATGCGCGTCAACCGCCTCACCGGCCTCAAGACTCTGTTCGGCTTCGGCCCGCAAATCTCCAAATCCGTCGCCGACCAGCCCGACGGCCTGCTGCGACACGAGAACTTCATCCTCTCGCTCTTCCCCATGCACGGCGGAATGCGCCAGTACTGGCGCGACATGGATTCGCTGCTGAAGTGGACGCGCTCCGACCCGCACCGACAGTGGTGGAAGAGCTTCCTGCGCGATTCCGGAGGCACCGGCTTCTGGCATGAGACGTATACCCTGCGCGGCGGCATGGAAGCCATCTACGACGAGATCGCGCCGAAGATCGGCTTCATGGCCTTCGCTCCTGTGGTTCCCGCCCGGGGATCGATGTTCACCGCCGTCCGCCGAACGAGCCCCGAGATGAGCCGCAGCGAGGATCTCGAGCCAGTCATCTCCGAGGAAGACCTCTACGGCAAGTGAGGAGCAGGATCGAAGCTTGGGCCAAAAGGGACCGTTTTGGTGCGCGAAACGGCACAAAAATCGATAAAAATCGACAAAAATCGCAACGGATTTTAGCCAGTTTTTGTTGATTCTAAAATGGTTATGTCGATTTTTGCCCTTTCAGAGTGTATAAAATCACTCCTTTTCTATTTTGCCCTCCTGCGGCGGCGATTCCGAGGGGCCTGCGGTCTGCCCACCTAAGACAAGTGTAGCGATTTGCCGGAAATAACCGGCAAACTTCGCAGAGATTAAGATCAGGGGCGAGAGATCAGAAAAGCAACGACTTAAGCCGCATCCGGCAGGGTGCTTTCAGGGTGCGGGGGCTTGACAGGCGGGTTTGGGGCGCGGGAGGCGAAAGGCCGGGGATTGCGGGTGTTCCGGCGCGATCCTGGGGCGGGCAGGGGATAAAGCCCAAGTCATATGTTGGAGCGGCTGCGGCATGAGTCAACTCATGCCCTGATACAAGGCGTGGTTTGCAGCAGTCTGGAGCTCGTGCCCTGATGCGGGGCATGGGCGCGGCGCGTTGCGGAAGCTGAAGATGAGGCGGGCAGGGGCTGAAGCCCTGTTCATTTGTAGCAATGCTTGCGGCATGACTGAAGTCAAGCCCTGATACAGGGCAACGTTTGCAGCGGTTGCGGCATGAGTAAGCTCATGCCCTGATACAAGGCGTGGACTGCAGCAGTCGCGGTATGAGTAAACTCATTCCCTGATACAAGGCAAGGTTTGCGGCGTCAGTGGAGCTCGTGACGTGATACAAGTCGTCCGCGCGGCCACGTTCAGGTCGCCGGATGGTGGGCGTGCACGAGGCCCATTGCAGTCCGGAGCGTGCTTTGTATCAGGGCTCGGCTTTAGCCGTGCCGTAGAATTCGAAGTGGAAGAATTGGGGCTTTAGCCCCTGCCATGGCAAGACCAGACCGCAACTCCTACCCGGACGAGATCCTGAGCACAGCGCGCACTTTCTTTGCGACGACCAAAACAGACAGAGGACGCCGCCTGCTTCAATCCGATCGCAATGCAAATCTTTTGATCGAGGTTTTGCGCTCGTATGTGGCGGCGCGGAAGTTTCAACTGCTTGATTTCGTCGTGATGCCGAATCACCTGCATCTGCTGATTACGGTTCCGGGCGGAATGACGATTGAGAAGGCCATGCAACTTATCAAGGGAAGATTTTCCTATCGATTGAAGAAGGAGTTCGGATATCCGGGCGAGGTTTGGCAGGCCGGATTTTCCGAGGTTCGAGCGGACACGAAGGAAAGCATCGCGGGGTTTCAGGAATACATTGCCCAAAACCCGGTGAAGGCCGGGCTGGCCGAATCGCCGGGGCAATATCCGCATTGCTACGGTTATTTAGCGAAGAGAAAAGCGATCAGGGGCTAAAGCCCAAGTCAATTGTTGCGGCGATTGCGGCATGACTGAAGTCAAGCCCTGATACAGGGCACGGTTTGCAGCGGTTGCGGCACGAGTAAGCTCATGCCCTGATACAAGGCGAGGCTTGCGGCTTTGGTGGGGCTCGTGACGTGATACAAGGCGTGGTTTGCGGCGGTTGCGGCGGAAATCAGTTCATGCCCTGATACGCGGCATCCGGGCGGCGCGTTGCGGAAGCTGAAGATGAGGCGGGCAGGGGCTGAAGCCCCTGTTCATTTGTAGCAATGCTTGCGGCATGACTGAAGTCAAGCCCTGATGCAAGGCACGGTTTGCGGCGGTCTGGAGCTCGTGCCCTTATACGAGGCGTCCGCGTGGATTCGCTATCGGCCGCTCGGCTCCCCAGTCCCTAGAAGCGAGGGACCTGGGGACAGACGGGACGTTCCCTTGGCTCATTTCTTCTTCTTGGGCTGTTTGGGAATGCTGTTGAGTAGATTAGCGACTGCGTTCGTCAACGCATCCCCCTTGGCAAGACCAAATATCTCCCATGTCAAATTGGTCAGGTTCGCCGACGTTGCATCCATCATCGCGTTGTTGAGATTCGCCTGGGGAGTCGGCTGCAACGGCCTGAATTGGCCTGTGCCGGTGCCGCTCCAGAGTTTGCTTCCGCGTCCACCGCAGATGGGCAGGTGGTCGGTGCCCTGCATGTCGCACAGGATGCCGTCGACGGTGGCCACCGGAATGCCGGGAGCACCGTAGTGAAGATCCTTCACGGTCATCACCATGACCCAGCGCGCGTCGGGCGGCGGAGTATCCTGCTCAACGGCCGCGTAGTGCCTTGACTCGAGAATTTTCGTCTCATACTTGCGCAAGCCGTCCAACTTGATATTTGCCCTCTTGTCTGTTCGGGCATCGACGACGGGGAGAACGATGATTCTGTCAATTGCGGCGAACTCCTCATCCGTGGTGACGCCGCCGGCGCTCTTGAGGAACTCGACCACGTCGGGGT
>CAYYKV010000154.1:0-7740 GCA_964468605.1 uncultured Occallatibacter sp.
ACCTGCTCGGCGATCAGTCCTGGGGGCCCCCCGACACGTATGACACGTTCAACACGAACGTCCGTTTCGAACACACATTTTCGCCCTCGTGGCTCGCGTTCGCTACCGCCAGCCTCAGCCACTCGCTCATCCAGGACAACGTGATCTACGCCTATGGCTGCTATTACGAAGCGGAGTGCCAGGGCAATGGTGGGACCGCACCCGATTATTTCTTCGCTCCCGATGGAACCTATGACATCTACGACTACCGCGACCCCGGCGAGCTGCGCATTGATGGCGAGGCTGAAGCGATGCTGGCCGGCCACATTCACACCGGCGCCGTTACACAAGACGTCATGGCCGGAGGGGTCCTCTTCCTCCGCAGCGTTCATCAGCCCGGCTTTTACACCGCGGCAAATCCATACTCGCCTGACGGCGTTGTTCAGGATGGCGCCGTCTACACCTACGTCGGTTCGGAAAACATCTATCAGCCGATTGCGGCTGTGCCGCCGCCAGGGTATCCGAATTCGCTTGAACCTACTTACGAAACCGCCGGTCCTCGCCGGCTTTGGGAAGACAGCCACCAATCCTCCGGCGTCATCCAGGATCGCATCCATCTTCCCGCACGCATTCAGTTGATTGCCGGCGCCCACTACGATTCGCTGCGCGACCACAACTACTCGCTATGGGCCACTGATCCCACCGCACCCCCAACCATCACCGATAAGCCAGTCTGGCTGCCGCAGTTCGCAGTCACTTATAACCCCGTCCAGAACCTCACGCTCTACTCGAACTACGGCGTGATGCTGTCGCTCGGTCCACAGGGGCCCTTCTGGACCGACAACGGCAGCCAGTTTCTTGCGCCGTTCTTTACGCGCCAGGCTGAAGTGGGTGCAAAGTACGAGCCCGGACAGCGCATTCTTCTCACCGGTGCGCTCTTCCGCATGCGCGCGCCGTTCTTCTACCCCAAAGTGATCGCTGGACCTGACAGCTTCTGCCCCAACGGCAACGCGGGCGATCTCTGCTTCGAGCAAGAGGGCCGCGAAACGCACGACGGCATGGAGTTGAACGCTGAAGGCAAAGCCGCCAGCTGGCTGCGTCTCAATGGCTCAGCAGCGGCCATGAACGCGGTCTCGAACGACACAGGCACGACCACTTTCGACAACAAGCAGGTCATCAACGTCCCGCACTTGCACACGAATGTGTTTGCCGATCTGACATTGCCCCACTTACGAAACCTTCACCTGATGCCCGGCTGGAGCTACACCTCGCGCAAGGAAGCCACCCGCGACGATGTGGTCAGCGTGCCGAGCTACAACCTTTTCAACCTGGGCGCACGTTACACGCCCGGCGGCGAGCAGGGCCGAGTCACGATCCACATTTACGCGGACAACATCACCAACAAACGCTACTGGTCCGACACAGGCGCCAGTTACGGCGACACATTTGTCTGGCTCGGCGCGCCACCAACGGTACGCCTCGACGCCCACTACACTTTCTAGATCCAATGGGACCGATGAAGGACGCAATCGTGACGAGCGAGACGGCTAGAGCACACGGCATGGACGGCTCGCTGGTCGAGCCCGACTGGCCCCCACTCACGCTCGATGAGCTGCGCCCACTTCTTGCTCAATTCCCCGACCTGGGCGATCCCGCGCACATTCTTTCCGTCAGTCCGCGCCCATTTTCAGCGGCTGGTGTCGTCGCCACGCGAAGCAGCCGCGTCTTCGTCAAACGCCATCACAACGCCGTGCGCGATCGCGAAGGACTCCTCGAGGAACACCGGTTTTTGTCGCATCTGCTCACCCATGGCGCGCCCGTGCCGCGTGTCCTTGCTTCCGTGGCCGGCAAGACGGTCATCGAAACGGGCGAATGGACCTACGAGACCCACGAGATTCCGCCCGGCATCGACCTTTACGAAGACGCGATCTCCTGGACGCCTTTCCGCAGCGCTGGCCATGCGCACTCCGCAGGGGGCGCCTTGGCGCGTCTTCATCTTGCTGCCCGAAACTTCACTGCTTCGCCCCGCCGGGTGCGCCCCCTCGTCGCCAGCTTCACCATCTTCGCCGCCGGCGATCCAGCCGCCGCGATGAAACGATACCTCGCCGCTCGCTCCTCTCTCGCCGCGCACAAAGCCGCCCGAGCCTGCGCCGAGCAATCGCTCGAACTCCTGCACCCCTTCTACGCCGAAATCGCGCCGCACTTACCCGCACTGGCCCCGCTTTGGACGCACAACGACCTCCATGCGTCCAATCTCTTCTGGAGCGATGCGGGGCCAAGCGCCAATCTCACCGCCTACGCCACCGCCGTCATCGACTTCGGCCTCGCAGACCGCACGAACGCCGTGCACGACATCGCTCATGCCATCGAGCGCAACATCGTCGAGTGGCTCGCTCTCGTCAACGATCCCGCCCACCCAGACGATGTGCCCATTCACCTCGATCATCTCGAGGCGCTTCTCGACGGCTACGAATCCATTCGCCCGCTTTCGAGCGAAGAATCGTCGGCCCTCGCGCCCATGACCGCGCTCTGCCACGCCGAATTTGCGCTTTCTGAGGCTGATTACTTTCTCGGCGTTCTGCGTTCGGAAGAAAAAGCTGCCATGGCCTACGACGGCTGGCTTGTCGGCCACGCCCGCTGGTTCCACAGCCGGGCGGGCCTCAGGCTGTTGGACGCAATCCGCCGCCGCGCCGCGGCACGCCGCAGACAAGGAGCGGCTCAGCCATGATCTGGACCGAAATCTCCACTTACCTCACCACTCACGGTCTGGAACTCACGGGTGCCGTCACGGCGGCCTTCGGAATCTGGCTGACTACGCGGCGCCTCCTCATCTGCTGGCCAATCACCCTCGTTTCCATTTTTCTCTATATGGTGGTTTTCTTTCGCGCGGGGCTTTTTTCCGATGCATTGCTCCAGGTTTTTTTTGTCGTCTTCACGTTCTATGGCTGGTGGCACTGGTGGCGTGGCGTGCGCGTAGAAGGCGATGTCCGCGTGGTTCCGCTGTCGAAGTCAGGCCTGGTCATCGCTCTGGTCCTGGGAGTAGTTGGGAGCTTCGCGCTGGGAACACTGGCCAAGCGTCTCCATGCCGCACTGCCCTATCTTGACGCCATGCTGATGAGCTACAGCCTCGTGGCCACGTGGTGGCAGGCGCGCAAGCACATCGCAAACTGGTGGCTATGGATTCTCGTGGATGCAATTTACGTCGGCGAATACATCTACAAGGACCTGTGGCCAACGGCGCTGCTCTATGCGGCCTTTGTGCCTCTCGCCGTCCTCGGCCTGCGCGACTGGCGTTGCGCGGCAGCAGATGCTTAGACCGCTGCCTGCACCACGTTGTGCAGCGGCTCGCCCTTCATATACCGCCGCAACTCATCGGCCACGGTGCGCAGCGCACGCGGCGCAAACTGCGGTGTCGATCCGCCGATATGCGGCGTCAGCAGCAGGTTCTGGCAGCTCCACAGCGGATGCCCTTCAGGCAATGGCTCGGGATCGGTCACGTCGAGCGCGGCGCGAATCCGCCCCGAATTAAGCGCCTCTACCAGGGCATCCGTATCCACAATCGGTCCGCGCGCGGCATTCACCAGGAGCGCGCCCTGCTGCAGCAGCCCGAGTTGCCGCTTGCCAATCAGCCCGCGCGATTCCGCGGTCGACGGCAGAATCAAAATGACCACTTCAGCTCGCGGCAACAGATTGTCCAATTCGCTCACAGCGTGTACTTCTGGGTCGATGCGCGCGCTGCGCGCCACGCGCAACATTTTCACATCGAAGGGAGCCAGCATGCGCTCAATCTCCTTGCCGATTGCACCGTACCCCACCAGCAGCACCGCCTTGCCGGTCAGCTCTTCCGCGAGTACCGGCGGATAGACTGTGCGCGTGTTGCCGGTGATTTCGGCGTAGTGCGCGCTGGCCTCAGTTCGCCGCTTCCACACGCCCGACCGCTGGATGTCGAGATACAGCGGAAAGTACTTCAGCGTCGTGAGAATTGCCGACAAGGTCCATTCTGCCGTGGAAAAGTTGTGCGCTCCACGCGCATTGCAAATCGTTACGTGCGGACCCACCGTCCCGGGAATCCACTCCGTCCCCGCCATCATCGCCAACACCAGCTTGACGCCACGAAGCCGCGGCCACGCGCGTATCGCCTTCGTCGAATAGGGATCGGGAATCCAGACATCGATCTCGACGTCGTGGTCCATCTTGTCCGACACCGGGATCAGCTCGATTCCCTCGGGGAAATCGCGGAACAACTCAGCGGGTAAAGTGGCTGGGTATCCGACTCGCAGCATGCGGTCTGTTTGCGCACGAATGGTTGCGCGCTCCTCGAATCCATCGTATCCCAGCCCTTGCCCTGCCAGGTCCATGGCGCCATCCTTCATTGGCGCTCGCCGGCCGGAAGCGCAAAACTTTTCACGGCAAAGCGCGCCGCAATCTATCCTGAAACAGCGAGAAGACTCCAGCTCGCATCGCATCGATGCGCTTGAAAGCAAAAAAGACGTGGTCCCAACACAAGCTCTCAGCGAAACTGCGCGTGGAAGGCAGCGATAAGGAGGGTTTGCTCACCTTCGAGCGGCGCCGCCTGCTGATCGACGCAGCCAAGACCGCGTTGGCCGCGGCTCTCTGCTGGTGGCTGGCTTTGCGATTCGGCCTGCACGACGGCTATTGGGGCTCCATCAGCGCCATCATCGTTTTGCAATCGAACGTCGGGGCCACGGTAACGGCTTCGCGCGACCGCCTGCTGGGAACATTCATGGGCGCTGCGTTCGGCTTTGCATGTTCAATCTTCGGCGCGCCGCCATGGAATTTCATACTCGCCGTTATGCTCGCGATTGTTGTCTGCGGCCTGCTCAGTCTTCGCAACAGCTCGCGTCTTGCTGCCGTCACCATCGCCATCATCATGCTCGTCCCCAACTCCGGCTCACGATGGGAGCTGGCGCTGGATCGCGTAGGCGAGGTGCTGCTTGGAATTGTCGTTGCGCTCGCGGTCACCACGCTTGTTTTCCCTGACCGCGCGCGCCTGTGGCTGCGCGATGGACTGGCGCAGGAATTCCTGCTTCTCGGCAGCTTTTTCGAGGCAATTCTCGAGGGCTTTCGCGGCGCGACCTCGCAGAATTTGCCTGCATTGCGCGAGGATTTGCTGGCTCTGCTCCGCGGCAACAGCCAGCTGCTCGAAGCCGCGCGCAACGAACCGAGCGGCCCCGGCTGGCGCGAGGGTCTGAGCATGCTCTCGCAATTTGGACGCTCTCTCTACGATGCACTGGTTGCACTCGAGCTTGCGGTAAAAGACAGCCACGAAGACCGTTTTGCGCAGCAGTTGGAGCCGGCGCTCTCGCATCTTGCAGCCGACATTCGCACCGGCTTCAATTATCTGGCCAGCTGCACTCACAAGTGGCGCTTCCGCGTGCCGGCGAAGGGAATCAACCTGGAGCAGGATATCGCCGACCTGGAATCCCGCATGGATGAAGTTCGCCACACCGGCATTGGCTTTTCGCAGGCTGAGATTTTGCGCGCCTACGCGGTCCAGCTCCATCTTAAGCAAATTGCGCGCCTGCTCCGCGCTACGCGCGTTGAAACCAGCAGCGCCATCGGCGATGCCGATGAGGTTATCGATTCCGTGTGAGTCGAGCCGGCTCCGCGCCCGCCGATTTCGGCCGCATTCCTTTGCGAAAGCTCAGGGGCCAATGCGATCAAACTGCCAGCAGCTCGGTGTACACCGCCATCCCAACCACCGCATCGGCGCCAATCGAGTCGAGTGCGTCCACTTCCTGCTGGCTGCGAATGCCTCCCGCCACGATGAGTTGCCGCTGCGTCAACTTCCGCAAGCGCGCCGCTGTTTCGATGGGAAAGCCCTGCATCAATCCTTCGCCGTCCACATGCGTGTAGAGAAAAGCGGCAGCAAAGGGCTCGAGCTGCGGAATCGCTTCGTCCGGCGTAAGCTCCACCTGCGCCTTCCATCCCTTCACAGCGATGCGCCCATTCTTTGTGTCGATCCCGGCCACCACGCGCTCCGCGCCCACACTCTCGGCCAGCTGCGCGGCGAACGCCGTATTGACCGCGCCCTCCGCCGAGAAAAGAGCCGACCCGATGATCACGCGCTTCGCGCCTGCGTCAAGCACTTGCCGGGCGCGCTCAATGGAGTGGATTCCTCCGCCCGCTTGGACCGGGAGCCGCTTCGCGAGCTGCTCGACAAGAGCGGAGTTGTCGCCCTGCCGCATTGCCGCATCCAGGTCGATCAACTGGACAATTGGGAATTTGGAAAACTTCTCGATCCAATATTCAAAATCGTCGAAGGCCAGGCGCAGTTTCTCGCCCTGCACAAGCTGGACAATGCGCCCGCCCATGAGATCAATCGAGGGAATCAGCATGGTAGCCTCACCGGAACGCCGGCCTGGGCGAGTTCTTCCTTGAGTGAGCGGGAAGTGGATACACCAAAATGAAAGATGCTGGCCGCGAGAGCCGCATCGGCCTTGCCGCGCGCGAACACATCGGCGAAGTGCGCGACGGTTCCCGCGCCACCCGAGGCAATCACGGGAATGCTGACGGATTCGCTGACTGCAGCTGTGAGCTCGCAGTCAAAGCCAGCACGCGTCCCGTCGGCGTCCATTGAAGTGAGCAGAATCTCGCCAGCGCCGCGCTGTTCCGCTTCGCGTGCCCACTCGACGACTGTGCGGCCGACGGGGCGGCGACCTCCGTGCACATGCACTTGCGCGCCGCGCACCGGGTCGGCGGCGGCAGGGTCACGCCGGGCATCGATGGCGACGACGACAGCCTGCGCGCCAAAGCTCGCGCCGATGGCGCTGATCAGCGTGGGGTCGGCCAGTGCCGCCGAGTTGATGCTCACCTTGTCCGCGCCCGCCTCGAACACCTGCTCCGCGTCGCGCGCTGACTTGATTCCTCCGCCCACGCAGAACGGCACAAACAGCTCGCGCGCCGTGCGCCGCACCGTATCGAGCAGCGTCTGCCGCCCCTCGTGCGTTGCTGTAATGTCGAGAAGCACAATCTCATCCGCGCCCTCGCGCGCGTGTCGCGCCGCCTGCGTCGCCGGATCGCCCGCGTCAATGAGATCGACGAATTGCACGCCCTTCACCACGCGGCCAGCGTGCACATCGAGGCAGGCAATAATGCGCTTGGTCAGCATGCGGCTCCCCTCGGCTGCCACGCGAGAAAATTGCGCAGAATCTTCAGCCCCGTTTCGCCCGATTTCTCCGGATGAAACTGCACGCCCATCACGTTTCCTCGCTCGACCGCGGCCGCAAATGGCTCAATATACTCGGTCACTGCCGCGGTGTCGTTTGTGACCGGTCCCTTATACGAGTGCGTGAAGTAGACGAATTCGCCGGGTTCGACGCCTGCGAGCAGTCGCGAGTTGTTACGCACTTCGAGTGAATTCCATCCGACGTGCGGAACTTTTTCGGTACTTTCGGCAAAGCGCGTGCACAATTCCGGGAAATGGCCGAGCCCCGTCTGCTGCGGCGCTTCGGTCGATCCCGCATAAAGCCACTGCATGCCGACGCAGATGCCGAGGAACGGCACGCCGCGCGCAATCGCCTCTCGAATCGAGCCCGTGAGGCCCGTTGCGTCGAGGCGTTCAGTGGCCGCGAAATGGCCGACGCCGGGAAGCACGATGCGTTCCGCCGACTCAACCAGCGACAAATCTCCGTCGGTCACGACCGTCTCCGCGCCGAGATGCCGCAGCGTCTTGAGCACCGAGGTGAGATTGCCGGCCTTATAGTCGATGACCGTGACGCGCATCAGAGAAGGCCCTTC
>CAYYKV010000155.1:0-7708 GCA_964468605.1 uncultured Occallatibacter sp.
AACGTTCCCATTCCGAGAGGCAGAGCCGAACGCCCCAGCACATCCGCGCCCCAGGAATTCTGCGAGTGCGGCGAAACATATAAGTTGTTTAGTTGTTTTCCAGTGTTGTTCAGAAACCAGAAGTTCGCCCGGCTCTGCGGCCTCGCCAGTTGCGGAAGCATGCAGAACAGCAGAACCGCCGGCAGAATCCCAGCGAGAAGCAATTTCGTAAAGGTTCGCATGTTCTCATCCTCAAATCGCCGGAAACCGACTCGTGGCATGCAGCTCTTGTCCCTTCCTGGGGAAGTAGAACTTCACGCAATTCGGAGTCCGGGACTCGTTCAATCATGATGCAGTCGGCCGGCGCCCTGATCGTTGCTGCGCCAACGCCTGCGGGGAAAGGATTGCGATCTGCCGATGAACCGCTTCCAGAGTCCACAGATCGCGCATACTCGTGACCGTGCGGAAGCTGGCCCGGATCATACCGGCCATCATCGATTTTCAGCAAGTAAATAATTTGGCGTTCGGCGCGCTATTCGGAAATTCCACTGGTGGAGCAATGCCATACGGTGTTATCCGGCAGCAGAAGATCGTATTCCTGATAGATGGCACTACTGTCAGCGTTATGAATGTCTTTTGTAAGCCGGGCAGAATAATCGCCGGGAATCATCATCGCGCCGTGCTTCTCAATATTCACAGGTACGCCATCTAACTCAATCTTCCTTCCGTTCAGAATCGCGTCGGCACGGAGTCGATTGCTACAGGTCGCCTGATTCCCAATGTCATAACAGGCCTGCAGAATGTGTGCCGCGGAGATATGCAGCTTAAGGGTGAAATCGGCTGGGTTGGGTGGTTCCGTCTTCTGCCCGAATCGTGTCTTTTGGCCGTGGATCAGAGTCACGGAACACATCACAAGAAGCACTGCTGCAACGAGAATCCTCATGATTCACCTCAGGAACAGAGTCTACGCTTCTCTTGAAACACCAGCCGCTATCGACAACCTCTCTTACATCAGGCGAAGCGCATCCACATCGACGATCAGATTGCGGCGCGGCACGTCCTTCTCCGCCGCGTGAGCGAGCATGCCGCGCAGCGCTTCATTCAGGGCCTTGCGGTTCGCGCTCTTGAGAATCATGTGGAAGCGGTAGACGTTTTTGATGCGCGCAATGGGCGCGGTGCAGGGCCCGAGGACACGCACGGCCGCTCCGCGGTTCTGGTTTTGGACGAGGTATTTGCCCAGCACAGACGACCACTCCGCAGCTTCTTCCAGCTTTTGCGATTGCACCAGCACGTTGGCCAGCGCGCCGAAGGGCGGGTAGTGCATCCAGCGGCGGTACTTGAGCTCGCGCTCGGCAAAGGCGGCGTAGTCGTGGGTGGTGGCGGCGAGGATGGCGTAGTGATCGGGATAGTAGGTCTGCACCACCACGCGGCCAGGAAGATCGCCCCGGCCGGCGCGCCCGCTGACCTGCGTCATGAGTTGAAAGACGCGCTCGGCCGCGCGGAAGTCGGGCATGGAAAGCGCGTGGTCGCAGCCGACGACACCAACCAACGTGACCGAGTGAATGTCGTGGCCCTTGGCGATCATCTGTGTGCCGACGAGCAGATTGATCTCGCCCGAGTGGAGGCGCGCAAGAAGATGCTCAAGATCGTAGCGGCCGCGGACGGTGTCGCGGTCCATGCGGCCGATGCGCGCGCCGGGGAAGATCTCCGCGAGTTTTTCTTCGCCCTGCTGCGAGCCCGCGCCGAGATAATACAGGTGCTCGCTGTCGCACTTGGGACAGTGAGCCGGAACCGTACGCTTATAGCCGCAATAGTGGCACTCCAGGCGCTGGCCCGCACGGGCCTCGGCACTCGAGTCCAATTGCGATTTGTGGTGCGTGAGTGCTATCGCGCAGTTCTGGCACTCGAGTTTTTCTCCGCAGGAGCGGCACATGACGGCGAACGAGTAACCGCGCCGATTGAGCAGAATGAGCGCCTGCTCGCCACGCTCGAGCGCAGCCTTGGTCTGCTCGACGAGCGATCGCGAGAAGAGGTGGTCCTGGCCCGACTCCTGGAACTCGCGGCGCATGTCGACGAGCTCGACCTCGGGCAAGGGGCGGTTCATCACGCGGTCGCGCAGTTCGATGCGCGTGTACTTGCCGCGCTCCGCGTTCTGCCAGCTTTCAAGCGAGGGCGTGGCCGAGCCCATGACCACGACGGCGCCGGCGAGCTTGGCGCGCATGACGGCAACGTCGCGCGCGTTGTAGCGCGGCGTTTCCTCCTGCTTGTAGCTCTGGTCATGCTCCTCGTCGACGAGGATCAAGCCGAGATTCGGCACGGGCGCAAAGATTGCCGAGCGCGTGCCGACAACGATGGGCGCGTCGCCGCGACGGATGCGCCGCCACTGCTCGCTGCGCTCCTCGGGCGTGAGCGCGGAGTGCAGCAGCGCAACTTTTTGTCCGAATGCCTGATCGAGCAGACCGGCCATCTGCGGAGTAAGGCCGATCTCAGGCACGAGCAGGATCGACGTCATACCGCGGTCGAGCGCCTTCTGCATGGAGGCGAGATAGACGGCAGTTTTTCCCGAGCCGGTGACGCCGTAGAGAAGAAACGGATGGAACGCGCCGATCGCGCCAATGATCGTGGCGAGCGCATCGGTCTGCGCAGCGTTCAGGCTGAACACTTCGGACGAAGGAGTGAGGCCGCCGAGCCGAAACGCCTCGGGCCGCTCGTCGATGCGAACAAGGCCGCGCCGGACCAACGTTTGAAGAGTAGACGACGGCAGCTCGCGACGGCGCAGCTCTGCCAAGGGCAGTTCGCCGCCGCTGGCGGCAAGCTCCGCCAGAATTGCCGTCTGCTTCTCAGTGAGCGCAGGCAGGCGGCCCTCGCCGGTCAGGACGGCGAAGCGCGCTACGCGGCGCGCATCGCGCTCGGCGGCGGCTGTTTCACGCGCAATCCACTTTTTGCGCGCCATGCCAGCCAAAAGCGGCAGCGAGGCGGCGGTTGCCGTTCTCAGTGTCGACACTTTGACCGGCTCGCCTGACGAAAGTCGTTCGAGTACGCGACGCTCCATGTCTCGGCCTTCATTGGAGAGCTTGGCGCGGCGACGGACCTGCGGCGCGATTCCCTTCCCCTGGTCGCCGTCCATGCTTCGCGCGAGAATGTCGCGGCCTAGATCGGTGAGGCGATAGTAGACGGTGCGGCGGACCTCCGCAGTCAAAGGCAGCATGGCGCGCAGCACCTCGCCGAGCGGCGCCAGATAGTATTGCGCGATCCACTCCGCCAGTTCGAGCAAATGGTCGCTGAGCAGCGGCTCCTCGTCGAGCACGGCCTCGAGGTACTTGACTTCGACGTCGGCGGGCGGCTTGGCGTCGATCGCCGTGACCACCCCGATGAGCTTCTCATTGCGGAAGGGCGCAATCACGCGCGCGCCGCGCTGCGGCCGCTGCTCCGGGCGCACGCCGTAGGTGAACGTGTGATCCAGCGGCACAGGCAGCGCGACTTCGCAGAATGCGGGCATGGGAGACAAGATTCAGTGTAGGGGATGCGGCGGACTCCGATACGGTTGACCCATCGAAACGATGAAATAGCCCACTATCCAAATGCGAGTGTATCGAGTCAAACTAAGATAAATCCTCATCGGTGCGACTTTATGAATGGTTTAGTCTGGAGACGATATCGTCTCGTCAAAACGCCGCGCGCGCAAGTTTTCGGATATCTTCGCCGGCCTGCCTCAGCGGCACATGCTTGCATCCTTTGCTTTCTTTTCTTGTCGACGCTTCCTACGCGAGCGCAGCAGCAGCCGCTGCTCTCGCCATCCGAGGCACTCGACTCGGCTATGGGACCTTTTATTCAGGCGCGCTCACAGAAAGGCGATCTTACAGAAGCCGACAAGCTGGCCCTCACTCTCGGCATGACACACGCTGCGCAAGACTGCCTAGCACTGACGACAGCACCACAGCACGCGACGCTGAATCCCACAGAACAGCTTGCCTTAGGCAGACTCTGCATATTTGGACAGCAATATGAACAAGCTCGATCCGCGTTAGTCGATTATCTTGCTCTGCCTTCACCGCCAGATCGTGAAGCTGCTTTAGTGCTGCTCGTGCGAGCATTTGTCGGCCTCGAATCGCCGGGTTCAGCTACCATTCAGGTTCTTTCTCTCTTCCGTGATTACCCCTATGACGCCCAGATCCACATCGCTGCTGACGATGCTCTCAGCGCCTGCGAAAAAACAGACCCCATGATGAGTTGGTACATAAAGGACATTTGTAAGAGGCAACTGGACGCCACCCTGCCGCTGCTTTTGCAAGGAAAGTCGCTCGCCGGGAAGGGCGAGTCAATTTCACCTGCCAGGATTTACGCCGATGCGCTGCGTTGCACGACCCTCGCTCGATATGCTGACGATCGAACACTGGACTCGGCTTCGCGCCAGCTAGCGGAGATCGTGGAGCAGGAGAACTGGCAACATACGGCCGATCTGTTTTCCATGAAAGAAGCCCTGGCGCGGTCGCAGATGATCGGAGAGGCCGTCCCTTTGCCCACGCTGCACGCCCATCAGCTAAGTGGGACTGGAGTCGTGGCTCCACGCCCCGTTGCGCTGAACCGCGGCGCAATTGTAATCATACCTTTTACCTTGTGGTCACCGAGCGCAGACGAAATGATCCGTGATCTGGCTGCTGCTGCCCCTACCATTCGCCTCTACGCAGTTACGAGCTGGAGCGCGAATTCAGGTGGTCGGGATGCTGCCTCGCCTCAGCTTCTGAATGCGCTCCGTGAAATGAGCCAGCACCTGCCGCGCGGCGTCCCGTTACTCATTGTGCCGGACGCGGAATTAAGTGCGTTTCATGTCGATCAGTATCCAGCTGGAATTGCCATTCGCGGCGGGACAGTTCTTTCCAACGTCGTTTTGACAGATGAAGGATCAATTCAGATCGCACTCCATAACGTTCGCTCAACATTGTCCGTACCAACCTCGAATCCTCGTCAATAACGGTCCCTTTGAAGCGCGCCCTTCATGCGCCTTTCGGCGCCTTCAGGCCCAGCTCTTTCATCGCGATCTGCAAGTCGGCCCAGGCTTCTTTCTTTTGGCGCGGATCGCGCAGCAAAAACGCGGGGTGATAAGTGACGATCAAGCTCATCCCGCGAAAGGCGTGCACGCGCCCGCGCAGCCCGGCGAGCGGTTGCCGCGCGCCGAGCAGATAAGTCGCGGCCGTTGCGCCCAGCGCCACGAGGACTTGCGGACGGACCACGTCGATTTGGCGGAAGAGGAACGGCGAGCAGGTGTTGGCCTCGGCGGGTTCCGGCGTGCGGTTGCCCGGTGGACGGCATTTGACGATGTTGGCGATGTAGCACTCCTCACGCTTGAGCCCCATGGCGGCGATCATGTTGTTGAGCAGCTGCCCGGCGCGGCCCACGAAGGGCAATCCCTGCGCGTCCTCATCGGCTCCAGGGCCTTCGCCCACAAACATCAGTCGGGCGGCGGGATTGCCGACGCCAAAGACGATGGTGTGGCGGCCGGTGTGCAGCGCGCAGCGCGTGCAGTCGCCGAGGTCTTCGCGGATGAGCTCGAGGGCTGCGGCGCGATCCTCGACAGGAACGGCGGCGGCGATTTGCGGAGGCGCGGAAAAGCTTTTGCGAGGTTTGATCGTGGGTTCCTCTTGGAAAAAGTTGGGCTGAATGTCGGAGGCGGGGGCTTCCGCCTGGGCTGGCGAGGAATTGCTGTATCCCACCCATTCCGAGGCCGCCTGCGCGGCCTGCGGAATGGATGGGGCACAGACAGCCGCACCTGAATCGGCGTCTGCCGCATCTGCAATCGCAGCCTGCAAGAGCGCTTCTCGTTCCGCCAGCTCTTCAGCTACGCTTCGGCCCATAATGGGGTCGTCGACCGCGGTGGCCGGCTCCACATCTCTGCGATAGAAGTCGGTGAGCCCGAGATCGCGGTAGAATTTGAGCCGCTCGGCCAGAGCGTCGCGAGTGGCGGAATCGAGTGCGCGCGGCAAGCAGCTTACTCCACGATGAGGTGGCGCCGGCCAGCACCGACGGGAACGCTCTCGTCGAGCACGCGGCTCTGGATGGCCTGCTTCTTGCGCGCTTCCACATCGCGCTCGTCGAGATTTCGCTCGGGGTCCAGCTCCTCGACCATATGGCGCGGACGACGGAGAGTGAGAATCTCGTCGAAGATGCGGTCGGCCAATTGGCGCTTGGGCATTTGCGGCAGCTCCACTGCCGTGGCCCGGGTGAGGAACGTGGCAGCATTGGTGTCGGAGTCGATGCCAACGCCCTCGCCGGCAACGTCGTTCACTACAATCGCGTCGGCGCCCTTGGCCAGAAGCTTGGCGCGGCCGTTCTCCATGCGATTTTCAGTTTCCGCGGCGAAGCCCACGATGAGCTGCCCCGGACGACGACGACGCACGACTTCAGCAAGGATATCTTCAGTGGGCGCGAGCTCGAGGGTCAGTGGACCGGTACGCTTGAGCTTTTGCGCGGAGACCGCGACGGGGCGATAGTCGGCCACGGCGGCGGCTTTGATGACCAGCGTAGCCTCGTTCATGCTGGCGAGCACCGCGGTTCGCATTTCGTCCGCGGTTGTGATCCGGATGATTTCGCAATGCGCGGGAGCTTGCAGGCTCGACGGCCCGCTGATGAGAATCACTCTGGCGCCACGGCCGCGCGCAGCCTCGGCCAGCGCGTAGCCCATCTTGCCGCTGGAACGATTGCCAATGAAGCGCACAGGATCGACCGCCTCACGCGTGCCACCGGCGGTCACCAGCACCACTTCTCCGGCGAGGTCGCGGCGGCGACCAAGCGCAGCGATCACCGCGGCGCCAATCGTTTCCGGCTCCGCCATGCGGCCGGCGCCTACCATGCCGCAGGCCAGCTCGCCGGTTCCCGGATCGACAATGGCAACGCCGCGCTGGCGAAGAGTTTCAAGATTTGCCTGCGTCGCCGGATGGTTCCACATGTTCACATTCATTGCCGGCGCAACGATGACCGGCGCAGCAACGGCGAGATATAGCGTGGAGAGAAAATCGTCGGCGATGCCATGAGCAAACTTGGCCAGGATATTGGCGGTGGCGGGTGCAACGACGAGCGCGTCGGCCCACTGCGCCTCCGCGATGTGATCGATGCCGTTCTGCTCCGGTGCGGCCGCGCCGGGGTCGCCTTCGTCCCAAAGGCTGGTGATGACCTTGTGGCCGCTGAGCGCGGCAAAGGTGAGCGGCTGCACAAATCTCTGCGCCGACGCAGTCATCACCACATGCACTTCAACGGCCTGGCGTTGCAGGACGCGCACCAGTTCTGCTGCCTTATAAGCAGCGATGCCACCGGAGACGCCCACGACGACTCTCATATCTCGATTGTAGTTCAGAAAGCAGTGGACGGTGAGCGGTGGACGGCGGACGGTGAACAGGGGTCAGGGATGTGGGAACAGGGATCAGCGGCCTTGTTGAACCCTGACACCTGATCTCTGACCGCTGCTATTAGCTGAGAAGGATAGGGATTGCCGGACCTTCAACGAGTGGCTCTGTCACTTCGACCTCATTTTTGACGTAGGCAATCTTCCCGGCGTTGATTTCATCCTGCGCAATCCGGCATGCCTTGCTGGACCGCGTGGGGACCAGAGCCTGGGAACCGTTCTGTATTTGACGCGCGCGCCGTGCGGCTACCAATACCTTGCGATAGTTGGAATCGAACTGGGTCTCAATCGTCATCGGGTTCATCTCCAAAGGGAAGCTGCTGCTGGCCGGAG
>CAYYKV010000156.1:0-7621 GCA_964468605.1 uncultured Occallatibacter sp.
GATTGGTTTTGAAGAGATAGACGAGGGCGGCGATGAGGGCGAGGAAGGCGAGGGCTTCGAGGGTGAGGAAGAGTGCGTGCGCGGATTTCGCGGGTTGGGTTTGCGCGGAGGGATTTTTCAAGGAGTTCACAACATAGCGGAAGATAGCACATCACTTGGCGGGTTCAGGATTGCGGCCTCAACCTCGCGGCGGACGGTGAGGACGGTGATGTCATCCTGTTGGCCGAAGGATTTGGCGGCTTCAGCGAGGAAAGCGGCCGGCTCCTGGCTGAACTGGCGGACGCGGTCGAAGCCGAAAAGCTCGCCGTTGGGGAGACGGGCCTCGACGACCCCGTCGGAGAGCAGGAGCACGCGGTCGCCGGGATGAAGGAAGAAGCGAGCTTCTTCATAGGTGATTTCAACTAGAACGCCGAGAGGAAGGCTGCCGGGCAAAGCGATTTCCTGGCTGTTGAGATAGGGCGGCAGATGGCCGGCGTTGGCGATAATCATTTCGCCGTTGGCGCCGAACCAGAGAGCCTGGCAGGTGGTGAAGCTGTCGGTTCCGGAGAGGACGCGATTGAGGCCTTCGAGAATTCTCGCCGGGCTGCGATCCGGCATTTTGCGCAATGCGCCCATGAGCAGGGAGACGTTCATGGCGGCCTTGAGGCCGTGGCCGGCGACGTCGCCGATCACGACGATGATGCCTTCCCGGCCGACAGTCTGCACATGGAAGAAGTCGCCACCGACTTCGCTGGCGGGGCTGTAGACGGAGTCGACCTCGAAACCCGGCGTGGCCAGTTTTTCCCGGGGGATGAGGAGTTCCTGCACGCCGCGGGCGGCGGCCAGTTCGTTAGTGGCGTGCTCCTGATCGCGCTGCACGCGCAGGTAGCGGAAGAAGACGATGAGCACGATGACGAGGATGCCTGCGTAGCCGCCGATGGTGGAGACGTGAATGGGGATGGGGCCGGCCTGAATGGTGAGCGGGGAAGCGTAGGAGGTGCCGTTTTCGCTGTTCAGGACGGAGCCGACGATGCCGTCAACGATGGCAACGATGCTGAACCCCAGCGGAACGAGAAAGAGGCCGGCCTCGAAGTTGCGGCGCAAGGTAGCGGAGATGAGAGTGCCGAAGATGAAGATGCACCAGCCGAGCATCCAAAGGCCGGAGGAGATGAAGATGGCAGCGAGATAGAAGATGGCTCCGCGGTGAAACAGGAGAAGCAGTGCGGGGCCGACGCCCGCCAGGACTGGCGCGGTGTAGCGCAGACCGAGGATGTACCAACGCCGCTTGAGAGAAAGGAAGGCAACGAGAAATTCGAAGAATAGATAGGCGGAGATGAGCAAAAGCTGGAGCACAAAGGTGGCGCACCAGAGGGCATTGAAGCGCCCGGAACTGCCGGCCAGTTCGATGAAGCCCAAGGGTGCGGCAGCAAGCTCATGCAGGGCCAGCCAGAGGTATTCGGGGTGACCTTTTTCAGAGAAGTAGAGCGCGAAGAGGAAGACGGCAAGCACAGCGAGGAGGATGGAGTAGACCAGCTCGGGCAAGCGCTCGAAGAGCATGCGATCGGACCAGAGATTGAGCTCGCGCTGAATATCGACGGGGTTGCCGAGGAAGAGCGTGCGCGTGGCGAAGAAGCCGGTGTAGGCGTCATTGCCGAATGCGGAGTAAATGACGCGCACGACCACGGTGAGGGAGGTCTGGGAGGGATCGAGGTTCAGATTGTAGACGCGCGAGATGGGCTGGAATTCCTCGGGCGTGTCGCCATGCGGACCATCGGGTTGGATCTGCTTGCCGTTGACGAAGAGCTCGGGACTGAGGCCGGGCGAGCCGAATTCGAGAGAGGTGCCGTGCGTGACGGGCAATTCGATGAGGAGTGCGAGCGGCCCGTGATGGGGAGCGAGCTGGACGTGAAGGCGAAACCAGGCGTAGCGGCGCGCCGGGGCTGCCGGTGTTGAGGCAATCGAGGCTCCGACGGACGGTTTTGCGGTGGGAGTGGGCTCGTTTACATCTTCGTCGGGGACTTCGCCGATGGAGGGTTTGGCATCGCGGACGGCCCATTTGGAGTCGTCAAATGTTGGCAAAGACGCAGCGAGATCGGATGTGATGCCGACGCGCCAGCTCTTGTTGAGGGCGATGGGAGAGCCGATGCTGGTCGCGTCGAAGATGGCAGGCGCCACTGTCGGCGCGGAGAGCTTGGTGGATTTGGGACGGATGTGAGGCTTAGCGGGCGCGGTGACGGGATTTGGGGACGGGGGCGCGGCCTGGGCGGCAAGCAACGCTGTTCCGCAGACGACAAGCCAGACTGCTGTCACAAACTTGAGCCGCAAAGCGCCTCCCAGGGACTGTTTTCTTCAATGTACTGGAAAGACAGGGGCCAAGGGAACAAGGGAACAAGGGAACGAGGGAGCAGGGACGAGGCGCAGGCAGGAGGGGAAAGGAAAAATGTGGCTTTGCCTTTGTTGCCAAAGTGGCACATACTTGCGTCTAAGTGATAGAGAGAAGCGGGGCAGCGGCCCGGTGCGTTGAAGTCGAGGTGAGGTCATGAGGGCAATGGATCGCGTGGTGATGAGGGCGGCGGTTCTGGCAGGGTTGGCTATGGCCGTGACCGCTGGAGTGTGGGCGCAATCGAGCGCGCCTGCGGCGGGCAATTCCCCAAGTGTCTCTGCTTCGGCGAGTGCGCCTGCGGCACAGGTTCCGGCGAATGCGCCGGCGGGCGACAGCGGCGCGCAGACGACTCCAGCCGGGGGCCCTACGATATCGCAACCAGCACAACCTGCTGCCGGCACCACGCCGGTGGGCGGAGATGCACCGCTGCCCGCGAACCAGCCGGGGCAAGGTTCGGGACAAAGTTCGAACCAGGGGACGGCGCCGAATACGAGTACGAGCGGAGCGGGGACGACTGCGGGTCAGGGGACGGCGACGACTGCGAGCAACACGCAGTTGATTCCCTGCGAGACGGCGAAGGCCGAAGACAAGAAGGAGAAGAAAGACAAGAAGAGCGATAAGGACAGCGAGGATCCCGAGCCGGGTACGACGCCGGTGGGCGGCGATTGCTCCGGGCCGGCCCAAACGGTGGATGTCGCGAAGGTGGTTGACCCTGGCAGCGAGATGATCAAGGTGAAGCCGGGCAGCGAAGAAGACGTGAGCGCGGTGGGCAACCGCGAGATCGGCAAGCGCGGGCTGGGCAACTGGTACTCGACCGACGGCGAGATCAAGATGGGCAAGCAGTACGCCGACGAGATTGAAAAGAGCACGAAGTTCATCAACGATCCGGTGGTGGACGAATACGTCAACCGCATCGGGCAGAACATTGTGAAGAACTCCGACTGCAAGGTGCCGTTTACGATCAAGGTGATCGATTCGGACGAGATCAACGCGATGGCGCTGCCGGGCGGGTTTTTCTACGTGAACTCGGGGCTGATTCTGGCGGCGGACGAAGAGGCGGAGCTGGCGGGCGTGATGGCGCACGAGACGGCTCATGTGTGCGCGCACCACGCGGCGCGCGAGATGACGCGGATGAACTACGCGCAGATCGGCATGGTGCCGCTGATGATTTTGCTGCCGTACGACTGGACCGGATACGGGATCTACGAAGCGGCGCAACTCGCCATTCCGATTACGTTCCTGCAATTCTCGCGCGACTTCGAGGCGCAGGCCGACTATCTGGGCGTTCAATATATGTACCGTTCGGGCTACGATCCGCAGGCATTCATCACTTTCTTTGAGAAGGTGCAGGCACTGGAGAAGCGCAAGCCGGGACTGGTGGCCAAGGCGTTCAGCGACCATCCGCAGACGCCGGACCGGATTCTGCACACGCAGGAAGAGATTGCGCGCATTCTCCCGGCCAGGTCCGATTACCTGGTGACGACGTCGGAGTTCGAGGACGTGAAGGCTCGGCTGGCACGGATTGAAGACAAGCGGCGGCTGGTCGATACGAAGAATGGCGCGAAGCCGTCGTTGCGCAGGGCGAGCACGACGGACAGTTCGGGCAGCTCGGGAAGCTCGACCAGTGCGCAGAGCGGCGACAGCTCCGGAGACGACGGACCGCCAACGCTGCACCGGCGCGACGATCAGAACTGAGAAGACAGGGACCAAGGGACCAAAGGAGCAAGGGACCGGGGTCAGGGATCAGAAAGGCAGAACGGCTTCCCGAGGAGGGAAGCCGTTTTTGCGTGTGCGGGCTGCTATGAGCTGCCAGCGGAGTTGAGCTTCACTATACTTGTGGCGTGCGCGTGCCATGAAAAAGATTGCCGCTTTCGCAGCCGTATTTGTGCTCATCCTGCTGCTGACCAAGATCGCCAACCAGACGCCGGCCGAGCCGCCCTCCGGGTACACGTTCTGGATGTATGCGCAGCGTGTGGTGGAGTGCACTCCAGGCGACATCACGCTGGTGGATGTTCATCAGACGGAGACGCATCTGGAAAAGGATTTGAGCTGGCCCGACTGCGCCGCGTTCCAGAAGAGCGATGTGCTGGACTTTCATTTGTCGCGCGGGGAGAAGACGAAGTTTCTGAGCGATGAGAAGACGGCGTGGTGGCGGAAGGAAATGTGAGGAGGGCAGGGACCAAGGGACCAAGGGACCGAGGGGCTAAGAGATTGTGCGGGACCATCTGCTTCACGGGCGCTACAGGTTGAGTAGGGGCCTTGCGGGGAGCACAAGGGGATGGGGTTTTTCCCCAGGCATGCCGGGCGGTAAGAGATGGGCGAAACCCGTGAAATTCCTGCAACTTACGGAAATTCCTTGAATGAACCGATCAAGTGGGGTTAAATACAGAAGTCCGGCCCGTTTTGCCGCAAGAACACCGCTTTCGATCCCGCTTTATCGGAAGGCAATTATGCGCAACGCTGCAGCCCGCTCCAACCTGCTGGTTCCTGAAGTTCGCGAGGTCATGGACATTCGCCAGGCCTCGAATTACCTTGGCATCTCCGCGGACACTCTCTACAAGTACGCTTCAGATGGGTTTGTGCCGGCGTTCAAGCTCGGCAATCGCTGGCGGTTCAAGCGGTCGCGGCTGGATGAGTGGATGGACCGGCAGAGCGATTTGCAGGCGGGCGGCGAAGTGGACGCGAGCAAGAAGAAGCCGGTGCAGCGAGAGGCAGTTTAGCGAAGGGCGCCGTGATAAAACTGAGCGCGTGGACCACTTCCGCCGCATGGGCGCGCTGCGCCGCAAGCTGAGTCGCGCAGGGCTTCCCGGACTCCTCGTTACACACCCACCAGACGTTCGCTATCTTTGCGGATTTACGGGTTCGAGCGCCGCGCTGGCGGTGACGCGTCGAGGCACGCGCCTGTTTACCGATGGACGCTACACGGCGCAGGCCTCCGAAGAAGTAAGGGCGGCACAGGTGCAGATTGCGCCGGGGTCGCCGGCAGTGTCGGCGGTTCAATGGCTCGCTGCGCAGCCGGGCGCGGCGATGGCCGGATTCGACGCGGCGAAGACCACCGTGGCGGAGCTGGCGCGGTGGAAGAGCGAGCTGCCGAGCCGGATCCGCAAAGGGTTCTTTCAGGCTGTGCCCGCGCCGCTGGTGGAACAGCTACGCTCCGTGAAGGACGGGGATGAGCTGGCGCTGATGGCCGAGGCGGCGCTGACGGGTTGCAAGCTGTTTGAGCACATTCTGGGCGTCCTGCGGCCGGGAATGGCCGAGGTTGAAGTGGCCGCGGAGCTGGAGCATCGGGCGCGGATGCTGGGCGCCGAGGGAATGTCGTTTGAAACCATCGTGGCGTCGGGGTTGCGGTCGGCGATGCCGCATGGGCGAGCGACGGGTGCGCCCCTGCCGCGGCGGGGGTTTGTGACGATGGACTTCGGTATAATCCACAAGGGTTACTGTTCTGACATGACGCGTACCGTCTTCGTGGGCAAGCCAAAGCCCGAGGAGCGAAAAGCTTACGAAGCGGTGCTGGAGGCGCAGGAAAATGCAGTCAACGCCGTGGCCGCGGGCGTGAGTTGCGCGGAGGTGGACGAGGCCGCGCGCAGCGTGTTGCGCAGGGAGGGTTTGGCCGAGGCATTTACACACTCGACAGGCCATGGAGTGGGGCTGGAGATTCATGAGCCACCGAGGGTTGGAGCGGGGCAGACGGCGCGGTTGCAGCCGGGTATGGTGATCACCATTGAGCCGGGCATTTATCTGGCGGGAAAGTTCGGCATTCGCATTGAGGATATGGTGGCTGTAACGCGCGGCGGCGGGCAGGTGCTGACGCCGGCACCCAAGGCGCTGATTGAACTTTGAAGTGTGGTGGATGGTTGCTTTCACTGAGGGACGTGGAATTGAAGGAACGAATGAAGCAACAAGACATTGAGGATCTGCGGCAACTGATTGAGTTTTTAAAGTCGCATGGCGTGTCGGAATTCGACGTGGACCGCGGCGACCTGAAGATCCGACTGAAGTTTAATCCGCAGGAGAGCGGGCCGGCAGGGCTGAGCGACCTGGCGCGGCTGTTGCAGACAGCGCCGCAAACTGTGGCGCAGGCTGCAGCGGCAACTCATGCGGGGCCGGGCGCCGGAACGGCTGAGCCGGCCGCGAATGCGGATGCCGGGCTGCACATGGTGAAGTCGCCGATTGTGGGCACGTTCTATGGCTCGCCATCTCCCGGAGCAGCGCCGTTTGTGACGCCGGGCGATCACGTGGAAAAAGGCCAGGTGATTGGCATTATCGAGGCGATGAAGCTGATGAACGAGATCGAATCGGATGTGGCGGGCGAAGTGGTGAAGTGCCTGGTTTCGAACGGGCAGGCCATTGAGTTTGGGCAGCCGCTGTTTTCGGTCCGGACCGCATAGCTGTGCGGAGCGGAGTTAGCGGGGTTAGCGGAGCGAGCGGAGTTGAGGAAAGACAGCGGGGTTAGCGGAGCTAGCGGTGAGGTGGTTCATTCGAAAAGCAGCCGCAGATCCTTCGACTCCGTCCGCCACGGCGGACTCCGCTCAGGATGACAAGCTTCAATTGGTGCGCACTTCCTGAAGATGAAACGAACCCCGCGAGGCAAGCTGAGACCGCTCGCCATGCTCTAAAGGAACTGAATGTTTCGTAAGGTAATGGTTGCCAATCGAGGCGAGATCGCGCTACGCGTGTTGAACGCGTGCCGGGAGCTGGGGATTCGTACGGTTGCCGTGTATAGCGAGGCCGACCGCAACTCGTTGCACGTGCGCTTTGCCGACGAGGCGATTTGCATTGGGCCGCCAAGGGCTGCGGACAGCTACCTGAATGTGCCGGCCGTGATTTCAGCGGCGGAGATTGCCGACGTGGAGGCGATCCATCCCGGATACGGACTGCTGAGCGAGAACGCGAACTTTGCCGAGGTTTGCCGCGCGTCGAATATCAAGTTTATTGGGCCGCCGCCGGAAGTGACGCGGCTGATGGGCGAAAAGGAAAAAGCGCGGCAGGCGATGAAGAAGGCGAAAGTGCCCATTTTACCGGGGTCGGATGGGATTCTGACGACGGCGGATGATGCGCGCGAGTGGGCCGAAAAAGTTGGCTACCCAGTTATTTTGAAGGCTAAGGCGGGCGGCGGCGGGCGCGGAATGAGAGTTGTGCGCGACGCCGAGGATCTGCCCAACCTGTTTCACGCAGCCTTTACCGAAGCAGCCAACGCGTTCGGCAACGGCGAGCTCTACATGGAGAAGTTCATCGAGCAGCCGCGGCACATCGAGTTCC
>CAYYKV010000157.1:0-7481 GCA_964468605.1 uncultured Occallatibacter sp.
GCGACGAAAACCGCGCGAATTACTTCGTTGTTGGTGTCGGCGATATAGAGGTCGCTTGCCGTATCCAAGGCGATGCCCTGGGGACCATTGAGCAGCACCGGCCCTGAAGTCGCCAGGGACCCGTCGCCCGCGAAACCCGGCAGACCGGAGCCATTGCCGGCGACGGTAGTGATGACGTGAGTAACACCATCCACCCTGCGGATCGCGTTGTTGCCGGTGTCCGCGATGTAGAGATTCCCCGCGCCGTCCAGAGCAACTCCGGAGGGCGTGCTGAGTGTCGCGGCCGTGGCAGCCGCATAGTCGCCGGTATAGCTCGCTGTGCCCGTTCCCGCAAAAGTGGAAATCTGCCCGGTCGCGGCATTCACCATGCGAATGAGGTTGTGACTGCTGTCAGGGATGTAAAGATTGCCCGCTCCGTCCTTCGCCACGCCAGTTGGAGAATAGAGCTCCGCGTCCAGTGCCGGGATGTCATCCACCACCGGGTCGAGGTAATTCCCATCGCCCGCGATCGGCAGCACATTGCCGGGAACCAGCACTGCCAGGCCGCCAACACCTGTCCCGGAAATCTGCGTTTCGCCCAAAAGATCGCCATCGGCATCGAAAAGCTCCACAGCGCCCAGACGCACGCCCGGCGCCGTAGGCTTGAATTCCACCGACTGGCTGCAACTGGGCGTTGCGCCGCCCACTGTCAACGTGACGCCGGCACAACTCGATGCCGGAACAGCCGGTATAGCGAAGTCGAGTAGCGGCTGGCCCAGAGTGAGAACCGTCGCATGGTCGACCGTTCCCGCGGCCTGCGCGACCACGATCACCGCCTGCTGCGCGGCCTGCGAGCCCACTGCTGTTGCGGGGAAAGCGCTCTGCGCCGGGCTCATCGCGCTGGCAAACAGCAGCGTCGCCAGCGCCGCTGCGCAACTTTGGCCTTCAATCAACACGGAACACGCCACACGGGCGGAGCGCGGCGCAAGGGATGAAGATCGATGCTGGTTATTTTCTGGATGCTGCGTGCGGCGGGAGAGGTCAGACTTGCGGTTCATGTGCGGGCTCCGTGTGCGGTTTCCGACAACCGATTGCTACCGAACAGCGCTACGGCCGCAGCCAAGCCGTACGTCACCGGCAACACGAGGGCCGCTGCCGATTCGCGAGAACGATAACCGGCGCGCTTCGATCCACGGCCGGTGAGTTGTTATGTGCTCGTGTCTCATGCTCCCACGCAATGTTCGAGATCAGGACATCAAACGAACGGAATCTCATGAGAGACGTGCCAAAGGTGGACTGAATTTCAAAACAGGAATGCCGGATTTCTCGATTGTCAGTGCCGAGTTTGCCGCGAAGCTTCGAGATGCCGCGGGCTGGCCTCCCGCTCCATTGCCAACCAACCAGGCCGCCAGTTTTCAAGGGGTTGAGCGAAAGGGTCCGCGTCCGCCGCCGCAGCGGCTACGTTCAAGCCGGTTCTTGAGGGCAATGCTCGGCCGTAGCGGCCGGGGTTGACTGGATGTAGGACCAGGTCGTGAGGCAAGGATTTAAGAGCGGCTCACGCGGTGTACTCTGCATTTCACAAGGGCGGACCGATAGATGTACGGTCTGGAGTCTGTACCATTCATCGCGCTTGACGAGGCACCGGTAACCAGGTCCGGTTACCACGGGCATTGCACCAATTTACTGCGTGAACTTTCACTTTTCAAATGGCCAGTCAGGCGCTACACTACCTTTCAACTCTCATTTTGGTTTTTTGCTCGAGAGACGCCGTCCTGATCGACATACAATTTCATCGTGTCCCCCCGACCTCGATGGCAAATGCTTCCCTGGTAAACAAAGTAAAAACAGAAAAATGGTTTAAGGTAGTCAAGTCCAGAGCACAACGTTGAGACGCCTCTGATTTACTTCGCGCCGGATTGCGCTTAGCTGGGCCAAGCACGGGTCATTCACTGCAGCTCAGATATTTCCCCAGGAGATCTTGAACATGACGACCCAGTCCGCTGGCTCGGCTTTCAGTGCGTGTTTCGCAGTACCATCCATTCCTTCCATCAATTCTCGCGATGAGCAAAGCAACCCGTTGATCGAAACATCGAAACGGGGCGGCGCGTGGGCGCGAGGTGTGGCCCGCGTTCGAGCGGCGCTGATGATAAGGCCCGGAAGCGCGAGATGGATGACGCCGGCGGCGATCGTCGCCCTGACGTTGATTTCGGGATGCGTCTCCTGGGCGGCGCCGGTCTGTCCAACTTCCCCCAGCTATTCGCCGGATTTCACCTCGAATCAAAGTTGCATGACGCTGCTCGGCAACGGCATCGGCATTCCGCAAATTAATGCAAGTTTCCAGTCCGGACTGCTGCAAATCACCCCAAACAGCCCACAGCAGAGGGGCTATGCGTGGTACAACACCCCACAACCAGTCGGCAGCTCTTTTTCAACCACCTTTACGTTTCAGTTGACCGGCACCGGCAATCCGCCCGCCGATGGCTTCGCATTCGTAATCCAGAATTCGTCTGGCGGAGCGAATACTGTAGGACCAACCGGCTCGGATGGCTGCGGGCTCGGCTTCGGCGATGACCCTTCGGGGGACGGCAATGCGTGCGTGAATGCCGCCGGCGGCATCACCAACAGCGTGGCGGTGGGGTTCAAGACCTTTAACAGCGGCACGGGTCTCCCGTATCCGGATAGCGTTTTCATTGCGAGCAATGGAACCGGTCCGAACTGCGTCGATGTAATGGGAGACGTCATCCCAGAAACCACCACTCCCGTGAGCTGCGTGATCGCGGAGAACGATCTGAGTGGCGCGGACAGCTCACCGAATTCCTTTGACTGTGAAGGGTCGGGCATTTGTCTCGCCGACGGCAATGTGCACACGGTGACAATTACCTACGCGCTGCAACCGACCGCTGCACAATCGGCCTGCTATGCGCCCGTAACAAATGCACCATTGCCCTGCCTGGATGTGGTTCTGGATGGCACCGACCTGTTTCCGACAGGCGTGGCGTTCAATATGACCTCGATTGGTTTGACCAATAATACGGCCTACGCCGGCTTTACTGGCGCGACGGGCGGCAGTGTTGAAAACAACGACATCCTGAGCTGGACCTTTACGCCGCAGAGTTTTGGCGACATTAACGTGTGCCCGTCGGGACAGAACGGACCGGCGCCGTGCAGCAACACGATTCCGGTGACGTTCAGCGTCCCGGCAGGAACGACCATCAACTCTGTCAACCCTGTCAGCGTTCTCACGCAAGGCGTTTCCGGGCTCGACTTCTCGCTGGCCAGTTCGGGGACGTGTACCGGGACCTATGTGACGGCGGGAGTGTGCACAGCCAATATCACCTTTACGCCGCGAGCGCCAGGATTGCGCCAAGGGGCTGTAGAGCTGTTCGGGTCCGCGGTCACTCCGGCTGTGACGCCACTCTTCGGATCCGGGGCCCCGCTGGCGACGACTCTGATTTATGGCATCGGCCAGGGCCCGGCGATTGCTTTTAGTCCCGGCACCCAGACCATGGTGGGCAGCGGACTCACGAGCCCGTACAGTATTGCCGAAGACGCAGCGGGCAACTTCTACATTGCAACCTGGACAAACGGCAGTGTGGTGAAGATCAGCGGCGACATGCAAACCACCCTCCTCAACGAAGGGGGCGATACCCTTGAGGGCGTCGCAGTGGATGGAGCGGGCAACGTCTACACCGCGGACCAGAGCAGCGGGAAGGTGCTCGAGATCCCGGCTGGCGGCGGGACGCCGATTACGCTGGTCACCGGGCTGAACAACCCTTCAGGCGTTGCAGTGGATGGGACTGGGAATGTTTTCATTGCGGGTTATCAGGATAACCAGGTGATCGAGCTCCCGGCAGGGGGCGGCCCGCAGATCACTGTGGGCAGCGGGCTGAATGCCCCGCAAGGCGTGGCCGTGGATGGGCTGGGCGATGTCTTCATCGCTGACTCCGGAAACAACCGGGTCGTGGAAGTGACGGCGAACGGGATGCAAACTCCTCTGCCATTCACCGGACTGGATAACAGTGACCCCATCGGTGTGGCGGTGGACGGCGCCGGCGATGTCTTCGTCGCAAATTACTCTGGCGCCAATGTCCTGGA
Source organism: uncultured Occallatibacter sp. (assembly GCA_964468605.1). Taxonomy (GTDB): domain Bacteria; phylum Acidobacteriota; class Terriglobia; order Terriglobales; family Acidobacteriaceae; genus Telmatobacter. Next base: position 4,075 of record CAYYKV010000157.1, read on the forward strand.
ACGCACGCCCGGGGGAACTCAGACGACCGTCGTGACGGCCGGCGAATTCGGATACCCACTCGTCAGCGTGGCGGTCGACGCTGCGGGCGATATCTTCATCCCGGAGCTCGGTAACAACCAGATTGTGGAGATTCAGGGCTCTCAGCCGCCGTCGCTCAGCTTCACAGCCGAAACCGTGGGCATCACCCCCGTCGACAGCCCGCAGACGGTGCAAGTTCAAAACGTCGGCAACGCAGATCTGACCCTTTCGTCCATCTCTTTCCCGATGGACTTTCCCCAGGTGGGGGACGAAAACGACTGCCTGGCCCAGTCCTCGCTCATTCCGGGCCAAACTTGCCCTCTGACCATTGAATTCGATCCGACCGTGGGCGGTGCACCGCCGAACGGGACGCCGCTCATCGAGGCCGTTGGCCTTACGGACAATGCGCTCAACGCCAGTCCGGGTGCAACGCAGAGCATTTTGGTTGAGGGCAACGGTCTTTCACCCGAGGTGAACGTACCCAATCTCGTGGGTCAGACCGAATCGGGAGCTTCAAGCCTCCTGACCGCGATGGGCGTGGGTCTGGATCTCGGCACTGTGACGATGCAAACGAGCAGCATCGTGCCCATCGGCGAGGTTATCAGCCAAGTCCCGACCGCTGGTGCGCAAGTTCTGGTTGGATCGTCGGTCAGCGTTGCCATCTCAAGCGGCGTGCCTGTGCCAAGCGTTGTAGGGCAGACGGAAGCGAATGCGGAAGGATCCATCACTGGCGCCGGTCTGAACGTGGGAACGGTAACCACCCAATACAGCGACACAGTGTCTTCCGGCAATGTCATCAGCCAGAGTCCGACCTCCCCGCCCAACGTCAACGGCGGAACGTCTGTTAACCTCGTCGTCTCAAACGGCGTGCCGCCCGCAGCAGACCAGCTTACGCTCGAGAATAACTACTTTGTCACTGGCGACTATGCCTCCGCAGGGGCCACTCCTCTAATTGGCAGCCCGACCGGGACCGGAACCATCACCATTCCCGATCCCAGTCCTTGCGCCCCCCCGAATTGTGGTCCGGGTGTTCCCGACGGCGCCGACATTATTGATGGTTTCCTTTACTGGACAACTGTGGAGACCTCTGCGTCACCTTCAGGAAGTGCCGGAACCTTTCTGGGTTATTCCATCATCGGACAGCAGATCGGGAGCGACGTGCCCAACTATAGCGACGGCACGAATACGGGAACGCTCCGTGTGTATCGCGCCGACGTCAACACTTATTTCCAGGTGCCGTCGAACTGGAACGGGGCGCGCCTCGGCTCAGGCACGTTTACCGTCACTTTGCCCAATGGCGGCGGAGCCATCACTGAGGGTGCGAGCCTCGTAGTGATCTATCGTGTGCTGTCCCCGTTGTTCCCCCTCAAGTCCGTGGTCATTTACGACGGCTCGATCGTACCAGCTGCATTGAACGCCGGGCCCATACCTCAGGCAGTGCAGGGATTCTATGATTCGGCCCTCCTGCCCAACGTTACGGGAGAGAACACCATCCTCTCCACCAGCGGCGGAAGCTGGAACAACAGCTCGGGTCCCGTTGCGTTGCCCGTGCACTCGAACCAATACATTGAGACGTTGACTCCCGGCAATCAGACGCCGGGCACCGGTACTGGCAACGCCTACGCCGCGATCATTTTCAGCACGCCCGTCAGCAACATGAATAGCGATGGAATTCTGGACGCATGGAAAACCGCGCAAGGCTATACCGACGTGAAGACCGGCGAATGGGTGCCGTTGCCGGGCGCGACGCTCGGCGAGCAGGATCTCTTCGTTCAATTCGATTACATGTGCTCCGCCTTAACCTCATACAACGTGTGCGATTTCACCAAGCCCAATCTGTACCCCTCACCGGACGCCCAGGGCAACGACCCACTGGCGATGGTCACGCAGGCGTATGCCAACATTGGCATACACCTGCACCTCGTGCCCGGAAACGCGATTCTCGAGACCACCTGTACCGACAATCCACCGCAGCTATGCTTGTTCCCCAACGAGCCGGGAGTAGTCGCCTGGGATAGCAGCGTGCAACTCGCGAAGGTGTTGCCAGCCAATTATTCTGCCTGCACTGGGAACCCGACGCCCGCCAATTGCGCGCCTAGTTTCCCATATGGCCAGAAGGACAGCTATCACTACGTCCTGTTCGGTTACTCTGTCGCGATACCTTCCTGGACCACACGAAGTGGATCCATTACGTCAATAACGGTGAGCGGAGCAACCGCGAACAGTGGCGGGTCCGGGTCCATCGTTACCAAGGGCCTCGGAACGACTTGCCCAACCCGCATCACAGTCGCCGGCGTGCAGGGGAACCCGAACCTCAACGGGATATACGACAAGAACTACAACAACCTGACTTGCGACAGCGGGTTGACAACAATTTATTTCTCGACTCCAGTGGGTGTCCCCAACTGGAGCTATAGCTCGACCATTTCCAACGGTCTGGCTGAACCGGCAATTAGCGTGACATCCGGCACAGTGACAACCATGTCCGGTTTTTCCGATCTGGGCGGTTCCGATTCCGTGGTGAGCCTGGGGGCGTGGGCGACGGCTCCGGCTCAGGACATGAGTAAGTCGGCCACCGTGGTGGCCGGCACGCTGTTTCACGAGATCGGCCACACGCTCGGGTTGACACACGGCGGCCTCTACTTTGACACGCCCGGCAGCTACGTCCCGACCTTTGAAGCCAATTGCAAGCCGAATTTCCAGAGCACGATGAATTACCTCTTCCAGATCGACGGATTGGGGCCGAACGCGGCCATTGCATATTCGAACCAAGCGCTTTACGGCGAACCGCAGGCCGTACCAGGCGTATTAACTACGCCTTTGATCCTGGCTGGTGATAGTACCACCGCCAATCCGAACTTTACGACGATTCCCTTTGGTTCGGTGGTTGATCTAACCGATGCCTTCGGTAATCGTGCGACGTTCTCAAGCTCGTCCTGGTACACTCCGACGGCGCCCAGCACAACAGCCAGCCCCGCCACGATGCATTGTGACGGCACACCGCTCACTGGCGATACGGGATATCGTGTGAATGGGCCTGTTGACGCCATCTCTCCGGCGTGGGGCCCTTACCAGAACATTACATTCGACGGCGCGCAGTATTCCGACTTGCGGGGATACGACGACGTGACCAGCTTCGACCTGCGCCAGGTAGGCGCTGCCAGCGGCGAGCTCGCAGCCCTGGCGAACGAGATCTCGTACCGCACCACCGGCGTCTTCTACGGCGGCAGTGGCGGCCTTAGCATTGGGGGAAGCGGCGGACTCAGCATCGGGGGCAGCGGCGGCCTCAGCATTGGAGGCAGCGGCGGACTCAGCATTGGAGGCAGCGGCGGCCTCAGCATCGGGGGCAGCGGCGGACTCAGCATTGGAGGCAGCGGCGGCCTCAGCA
>CAYYKV010000158.1:0-7402 GCA_964468605.1 uncultured Occallatibacter sp.
CGCAATTCGCGGAACCAACTTTCTACCGCGCGATGCGCGCGGAGCCTCCTTTGATCATGCGTTCGACTTCAGCGAGCGTGGCCATGCTGGTGTCGCCAGGAGTGGTCATTGCTAGCGCACCGTGGGCCACGCCGCACTTGACCGCCCAATCGATGCCTTTGCCGGCGAGCAGGCCGTAGATGAGGCCGGAGGCGAAACTGTCGCCGCCGCCGACGCGATCGAGAATGTCGATGTCGCGCTGCGGAACGTGAACGATCTTGTCATCATAAAGAGCAATCGCGCCCCAGGCGTTGCGGCTGGCGGATTGCACAGTGCGCAGCGTGCTGGCGACGAGCTTGAGATCGGGGTATGCGGCGGCAACTTCGCGAAGCATCTCCTCGTAACCGGCGATGGGAAGCTCGGCGAAGTCTTCACTGACGCCTTTGATGGCGATGCCGAGCATGGCGGAGAAATCTTCCTCGTTGCCGAGCAGGACGTCGACCTTGCGCACGAGTTCGCGGTTGACCTCCTGTGCTTTGGCTTTGCCGCCGATGGATTTCCAGAGCGATTCGCGAAAGTTGAGGTCGTAGGAGATGGGCGTGGAGTATTTGCGGGCGGCGTCCATGGCTTCGACGGCAACTTCGGCAGTGGAAGCGGACAGCGCTGCAAAGATGCCGCCAGTGTGAAACCACCTCGTGCCGTTCCCGTTTCCAAAGATCGACTCCCAATCGAAGTCGCCCACCTTGACCTGGCTGATGGCGGTATGGCCGCGATCGGAACAGCCGGCAGCGGCGCGCACGCCGAAGCCACGCTCAGTAAAGTTGAGGCCGTTGCGGACGGTGCGGCCGACGCCGTCGTAAGGAACCCAGCGGATGAGAGAAGTGTCAACGCCGCCCTGAAGGATGAGGTCTTCAACGAGGCGGCCGACGGGATTGTCAGCAAGCGCGGTAGCGATGGCGGCGCGCAGGCCGAAGCAGCGGCGCAGGCCGCGTGCGACGTTGTACTCACCGCCGCCCTCCCACAATTGAAATTGGCGCGCGGTGTGGATGCGGCCCTCGCCGGGATCGAGGCGAAGCATGACCTCGCCGAGGCTGAGGCAGTCCCAGCGGCGCGTGGAATCGAGAATGGAGAGCGGTTTCATGGTCAATGAATACTTTAGCTCACCGTGGCGGGAGCGGTGAGTGGAGAACGGCGCGCGAGACCGTGGCGGCAGGCATCATTTAGGCTAGGTGTGTTTGAAGTTGCGAAAGGACGCCGCGGGTTGCGCGGTGAAGAATGACAACCGGGCGCGGCCGGCTGGAGGAACGATTGAAGGGGCAGGAGCTTTTCGATTTGACCGGGCGAGTTGCGGTGATTACCGGCGGGACGACCGGCCTGGGGCGCGAGATTGCGCTGGGATTCGCCGAAGCCGGCGCGGATGTTGTGGCGAGCTCACGGACGAAGGAGCATGCGGAAGCGGCGGCCACGGAAATTGAAGCACGGGGCCGTCGCACTCTGCGCGTGGTGTGCGATGTCCTGGAGCGGGAATCAATCCAGCGATTGCACGATGCGGTGATCGCGGCGTTTGGCAAGGTGGACATTCTGGTGAACGCGGCGGGGAAAGCGAAGATGGCGGCAACGCTTGACGAGGACGAAGCCGAGTGGTCGAAGATTATCGAGACTAATTTGACCGGGACCATGCGCGCCTGCCAGATCTTCGGGCGCACCATGGCGGACGCACACTATGGACGGATCATCAACGTTGCGTCGTTGACGGCATTTCGCGGGTCGTTTCATTTGGCGGCTTATGCGGCGAGCAAGAGCGCGGTGGCCTCGCTGACCAAGACACTAGCGATTGAGCTGGCGGAGTCAGGCGTGAATGTGAACGCAATTGCACCGGGCGTATTCAAGACCGACATGAGTGCGCCATTCCTGAAGGGAACACAGCGTGGCGAGGAGCAACTGATGCGAACGCCGATGCATCGCTTTGGGAAGCTGCGCGAGGTGGTGGGACCGGCGATCTTTCTGGCATCGGAGGCTGCGGGATTTGTGACCGGCGAAGTGATTGCTGTGGACGGCGGATACCTGGCGAGCGGCGTGAACAGCTGAAGGCAGCGAATAGGGAGTAGCCAAAAGGGAGTAGAAAAACAGGGACCAAGCGAACAAGGGAACGAGAGAGTAAAGGCCCGGGCGACTCCAGCGACGAAAATCAGCCGCTGACGGGCCAGAAAGAAGAAGGAGCGATGGCGGAAGAGCGCAAGCTGCGCATGGGGATGGTGGGCGGGGGGCCGGGCGCGTTCATTGGGCCCGTGCACCGGATCGCGGCTGAGCTGGACGGAAAGATCGAGCTGGTTGCAGGAGCCTTTTCGCAATCGGCGGAGCGTTCGCGTGAGGCGGGCGCGAAGTTTCGCATCGATCCGGCGCGCGCGTACGCGGATTACAAACAAATGATCGAGGCCGAACGGAATCGGGTGGGCGGGATCGATTTTGTTGCCATTGTGACGCCGAATCATCTGCACTTGCCGATTGCGCTGGCTGCACTTGAGGCAGGGATTCCGGTGATGAGCGACAAGCCGGCGACAGCGACGTATGAGGAAGCGCTGAAGCTGGAGGCCGCGGTATCGAAAGCAGGATTGCCCTACGGATTAACGCACACCTATGCGGGGTACCAGATGGTGCGCGAGGCGCGGGCGATGTGCGCGGCGGGCAAACTGGGGAAGACGCGCAAAGTGGCTGTCGAGTATTTTCAGGGATGGCTGAGCAAGCCGATCGAAGCGAGTGGCCAAAAGCAGGCGGAGTGGCGGACCGATCCCGCGCGCAATGGACCCGGCGGCGCGATCGGCGACATTGGCACGCATGCGTTTCACCTGCTCGAATATGTCAGCGGCCTGCAGGTGACGGCGATCAACGCGACACTTCGATCCGTTGTGCCGGGGCGCAAGCTGGACGACGATTGCAATGCGTTTGTGCGGATGAATAACGGCGCGGCTGGTACGCTGGCCTGTTCGCAAGTGGCAGCAGGCGAGATGAACGAGTTGCTCCTGCGCATCTATGGCGAGGAAGGGTCGCTGGAGTGGCGGCAACAGGATCCGAACCGGCTCACGGTGAAGTGGCTCGACAAGCCGGAGGAGATCTACCATGCGGCGGCGAGTTATCTGGGCAGCGATGCAAAGGCTGCGGCGCGCACACCGGCGGGTCATCCCGAGGGGTATCTCGAGGCTTTCGCAGTGCTGTATCGCGAGTTTGCTGACGCGCTGATCGCGTGGAAGGAAGGGAAAGCAAATTCTTTGCCGGCCACGCTGCCGGGGATCCGCGCGGGCGTGCGGGGGATGCGGTTCATGGAGCGCGTGATTGAGAGCAACAAGCGGGAAGGTTGGGTGGAATTCTAGAACCTTGCGCGACGTCGCGAGGAGGAACAATGAAAACGATCAAGGGACCGGGGATTTTTCTGGCGCAGTTTGCCGGCGACAAGGCGCCCTACAACACGCTTGAGGGCATGACGAAGTGGGCGGCGGGTCATGGCTATGTGGGAATCCAGATTCCGAGCTGGGACCGGAGGCTCTTCGACCTTGAGCGCGCCGCCGAGAGCCAGACGTATTGCGACGAGGTGAAGGGCGTTGCCGCGGGTGCGGGGCTCGCAGTGACGGAGCTTTCGACGCACTTGCAGGGACAACTGGTGGCCAGCCATCCGGCATTCGACACGTTGCTTGACGGCTTTGCGCCACCGGAGCTCCAGGGAAATGCGAGGGCGCGAACCGCGTGGGGCGTGGAGCAGTTGTGGTGGGCGGCGAAGGCGAGTCGCAACCTGGGACTGAATGCACATGCGACGTTTTCGGGCGCACTGGCGTGGCCTTTTTTCTATCCGTGGCCGCAGCGGCCCGCGGGATTGATCGACGAAGCGTTCAAGGAGCTGGGACGGCGCTGGCTGCCGATTCTGAATGCGTTCGACGATGCAGGAGTGGATGTGTGCTTTGAGCTGCACCCCGGAGAAGACCTGCACGACGGCGCGACCTTCGAGCGCTTTCTTGTTGAGGTGGGCGATCATCCGCGCGCGAACATTTTGTACGATCCAAGTCACATGGTGCTGCAGCAGTTGGATTATCTGGCCTTTCTGGATCTTTATCACGAGCGCGTTCGGGCGTATCACGTGAAGGACGCGGAGTTCAGGTCAAGCGGACGGTCGGGAGTTTACGGCGGCTATCAGGATTGGATCGACCGTCCGGGGCGCTTCCGCTCGCTGGGCGATGGGCAGATCGATTTCCGGCAGGTCTTCAGCAAGATGGCACAGTACGACTATCCGGGTTGGGCCGTAGTGGAGTGGGAGTGCTGCCTCAAGCATCCGGAGGACGGCGCGGCGGAGGGCTCGAAGTTCGTACGCGACCACATCATTCACGTCACGGATCGGGCCTTCGACGATTTTGCCGGCGGCGAGGCGGATGCGGAGAGCAACCGGAAGATTCTGGGCCTGTGAGGACCCTTACGCGGATCAGTCCGCAAGCTCCGCCGGCTCGCCGATGGCCGAAGGCGTTTTTCCCGGCGCAACGATACCGTACTTTACGTCGAGGAATTCCTGGAGCGCGGCAGGAAGAAGCGCGGCCAGCTCCTGCCAGGTAAGAACCTTCAGGCGCACGCGCAATGGAGCGCTTTTGACAGCGGCCATAATCTCGAACCATTCCTCGCGAAGGTCAGGGCGGCGTTCGTCGTGGACGACGCAGAAGCTGCAATCAGCGGAATAAGCGGCCAGGACGCTGCGAATGAGTTGATAGCCGGAGTAGCCGGGCTCGCCGGGCGGGCGAAAACTCGGGTCAATACTCGAGACCAGACTTGAGACGATGTCGGGATCGGCAACGATGCTTTCGAATTCCTGCGAGTTGTTCTCAGGGAATTCGCTGGCCCGCATCCAGCGCGATGTGGGGATTTCGGTGCGCGGAAGGCGATCGCGGTCGAAGACTGCGTCAAAATCGCGGTAGGCTTCGACGATGGCGGCGGTGCGGGTTTGAAATCCTACCTCGGTCAGTTTGGCTTCGACTAACAATGTGCCGAAGCGCATATCGACCTCTGTGCGGTCGAAGCGACCGTTCGCGAGGGGCACGCGCGCCTTCCAGCCAAAGATAGGTGCGGCCTCGGCGTCGACGCCGAGCGCATTGCGCACAGCTTGGGAGTCGGCGACGCCGGGCGTGCAGAAAATGTTCATCAACAGTGCGTCGGAGCTCATGGAGGAGTCGAGTTCGCGCCAGCGGCGGGCTGGGTCGATTTGCGCTCTGGGCAGCGACCGCGCCGCCTGAGCGTGAACTTTGTCGAAGCGGCGCATCCAATCGGGGTTTGCGGCGATGGCGGCGTAGGCAGCATCGAAAAAGTTTCCGTGGCGGCCGTTTTCCGGCTCGAACACGATGACCGGCGCACTGCCGTAGCTCTCGACGTGCGCGCGGCCGCGTGCGTAGGCCCGGTTGCGCAGGGCCAGTTCCTGCCGAAGCCGTGCCGCGTACGAGCCTGAAAGCGTCACGTCAGAACGGGAACGTCGGCCACGCCTGCAACGCCGAAGACGCGCCGGTAGCGCTCGGCTTCCTTCGGATCGCCCAGGGCTTTTGAGAAATTGTCAGAGAGCTTAACGGCGGGCCTGCCGTCGACTTCGCTGAGCTTGCACACCAGGCCAACGGGATTAAAGCCGTCGTTGCCCCGAGGATTGCAGCCGCGGAAGTCGTTGGTGAGCAGGGTGCCCCAGCCGGCGCTGAAGCGAATGCGGCGATTCGGATTCCAGCGACGGGGATCATGGAAGTCGCTGGCGGAGCGGAAGTCGTCGGGCGTGGCGCCGTTGAGCAGCGATCCGGCGAAATAGGCGTGCAGGCCGAGAATCTGCTCGACGTCGAGGGCGTCGCTGGCAATGAGGCGCTTCTGGCGCGGATCGCGTCCGTGGCGCTCGAGCCACGCAATGTATTCGTCACCGGCCACATAGGCGTCTTTGCTGTCGATGCGCTGGCCGGTCCAGTTGGCCACCCAATCAGGAGCGCCGCGCAGAAACTGCGTGGTGCCAAAGGTGTCGGGCAGCAAAATGAGCAGCTCACCCTGATAGCTCTGCTGCCAAAGTTCGAGCAGTGCGTACTGTGAGTTGCGTAGCTCCTCGTCGTCGCGGGCGAGTGCGGCCATGGCCATGGGCAACTCATGCCCGTTGGTACCGATTGCTTCAAGGTCGTGCTTGTAAGCGAGAAAGGCGTTGGAGGTTCCGGAAAAAGTTTCGCCAAGCGTGTCACGCATGGAATTGGCGACGTATTCGTGCCAGAGAAAACTGTGTCTGCGCCGCGTGCCGAAGTCGCTGATGTTGAGGCCGGGGACGCCGCGCAGGCGCTCCATCTTTTCCCAGAGGCGGGTTTTGGCGCGCGCATAGAGAATGTCGAGCTCCAGCTCGCTTAAAGGCTTCAGCGCGGCGCGCGTTTTCAGCTCGCCGATTTCCGACAGGGCGTAGATCTCCCACATCGAGGTTCCAGACCAGAGGCCTTCGAAGCGAATCTGCAGCTGGCCATCGTGAGTGGAGAGTTCATACTCGGAGAGCTGGAAGTCGTGTTCAAGCCAATCGAGAAATTCGGACTCAAAGATGCCGCGGCGGCCATAGAACGTGTTGCCGGCAAGCCAGACAAGCTCGGATTTGCGGAAGCGGAGGCGGCGCGTGGCTTCGAGCTGCTCCTGCAATTGCGCCACGTTAACCACGTCTCCCAGGCGCACCGAGGCGGTGCGATTGATAAGGGTAAACGTGGCACGAGTGCGCGGGAAATTCTTCCAGATGAACTGGAGCATGAGGAGCTTGTAGAAATCGGTGTCGAGCAGGGAGCGCGTAATGGGGTCCATCTCCCAGTTATGGTCATGCGCGCGCCTGGCGAAATCGACAATCACAATGAACTTACTTTACCCGAGTTGCGCGAGGACGGAAAGCAGTCTTGAGCAATGCATTCTCGCGCGGATGCGGGAATCAGTAGCTCAGCTCCAGCACATTGACCGAATAGGGCGCGAAGGCCTGGGTGAACCTGGGACCTGCGACAGAGACTGGGTGCGTAAACGGGACGACGACGCTAGGGTGAGCGATGCTGTTCGTCGCGTTGGGAGTTTTCGCGCTCATGGTGGTGAGTGTTGCCTGTGCAGCCACTTTTTTGACGCCGGTTAGTTCGATGGCGAACGATTGCGCGGTTGAGGTCGCGTTGACGACTTTGACGAATAGTGTGTGCGTTGCATCGTTGCGCGTGGCCGATGCAAAGACGCGCGGCGGCGCGTTGACCATCTCAGCGGGCACAATTTCGGTTCCCAGATGCGTGGAGAACATGACCTGCGTCCAGTAGCTGGGCGAGCCGTAACTCGAAAGCGCGTCGTAGCCAATGAGGTCGGGCGCCCACTGCATGCCGCCCGGATTGACGTTGACGAACAGAGGCGCGTAGCTTGCCATGATGACCAGGTCGCT
>CAYYKV010000159.1:0-7395 GCA_964468605.1 uncultured Occallatibacter sp.
AAAGTTTCGATTGACGAGCAGACAGGCGAACTCATCGATATCAACGTGACTTCAGTTGCCGATTTGAAGATTGGGGGCGGCCTGGTGGCCAATGTGCACAAGGGCCTGTGGCTGCACATTCATAATCAGCCGCGTCCCGACGGTGTCTGGCTCACCGACTTGGCCGAAGGCTCGGGCGATGCGCGGGCCGCGCTCTTCCTCCACCCGTATTTCCGATTCAAGGAAACTGCGGACAGCTGCCATCTCTACACGGCCACAGCCTCGCAGGTGGGCCCGGTGCAGGTGGTCAAGCAGCCGTAGAGCAGCGAACCAGGCTAGCTTTCCGTCTGCTGCACATCACCACGCCTGAGCAAGCGGCTCAGGATCACATAGAGCACAGGGATAAAAACGAGATTCAGCACAGTGGAGAGCAACATGCCGCCAACAATCGTTGTTCCGACTGACTGACGGCCAAGCGCGCCGGCTCCAGTGGCGAACACCAGCGGCAGAACGCCCATGATGAATGCGAACGAGGTCATCAGAATAGGCCGCAAGCGCAACTCGGCGGCTTCAATTGCGGCTTCGGCGATGGTTCGGCCCTTGCGTCGCAGCTGCTCGGCGAACTCGACGATCAGGATCGAGTTCTTCGCCGAGAGTCCGATGAGCATCACGAGGCCAATTTGGCAATACACGTCGTTGGCGAGCCCGCGCAGCGAGACCAACCCCAAAGCGCCCAGAACTGCCATCGGCACGGCCAGCAGGATGATGAACGGCAGCGCGAAGCTCTCGTATTGCGCCGATAGCGTGAGATAAACGACCAGAATGCCCAATCCGAAGATGATGAGGGCCTTGCCGCTGGACTCGAGCTCGTCGAGAGTGAGTCCTGTCCACTCGAAGCTCATGCCGCGCATCATGTTGTCTTTGGCCAGCTTCTCCATGCTCTGGAGCGCCTGCCCGGAGCTGACGCCGGGAGCGGCCGAGCCGTCGATCTCCACTGCGCGGAAGAGGTTGTAGTGCGTAATCACTGGCGGCCCCGCGCTATCGGCGACGGTCACCAGGTTATCGAGCGGAACCATCTCTCCTGAGTCGGAGCGCACGTAGTAGCTGTGCAGGTCGCTGGCTTTCATGCGGAAGGGCTGGTCGGCCTCAATGTAAACGCGATAGGTACGGCTGTTGTAGTCAAAGTCGTTGATGTACTCCGATCCCATGAACACATTGAGCGTCGTTGCGATCTGCGTGATCGACACCCCCATTGCCTTGGCCTTCTCGCGGTCGATCGTCACCAGCTCCTGCGGATCGTTGGCGGAGAAAGTCGTAAACAGGTCAGTCAGATCCTTGTGAGTGGCGCCGGTATTCACAATCTGATGTGCCACACGGTCCAGATCGCTCAGGGTGTTGCCTCCCTGGTCTTGCAGCATGAATTGAAACCCGCCAAAGCTGCCCACGCCCGACACCGCCGGCGGCTGGACTGCGGCCACAAGTCCGCCATGGGGGGCGAACATCAGCATTTGTAACTTGGGAGAGATATCCTTGATGAGATCGGCGGTCGAATACGGCTTTTCGTGGCCGTTGGTTGGGTTTGTGATCCCGAACATCATGCCTGCGTTCGACGCGCTGCCGGCAAAACTGAATCCGATAATCTGAAACAATCCACCGACATGGGGATTCTGCGCAATGATCGCGGCTCCTTCGTCGGCGAGGGCAGTCGTGTAAGCCAGCGAGGAGCCCGGCGGCGCCTGCACAATCACCAGGAAATAACCCTGATCTTCCTGTGGAATGAAGCCGGTGGGAACCGAACGATAGATCCACACCGTTGCAGCCAGACCGGCAAAGAAGACCAGCAGCAATACGTAGCGCAAACGCAGCGTCACGTGAATCACGCGCGCGTACGTGCCGGCCAGCCAACCGATGAATGCATCGGCGCCGTGAATGAATGCGGCAAAAGCGCGCGAAACCAGTCCAATGTGGAGAAAATCCAGCTGATGTGGACGAGCCTCTTCACCCCTGAGGAACATCGCGGATAGCGCCGGTGAAAGCGTGAGCGCGTTGAATGCCGAGATGGCAATGGAAAACGCGATGGTAAGCGAGAACTGCCTGTAGAGAATTCCGGTGGTGCCGGGAAAGAACGAAACCGGCACGAATACAGCGATCAGCACCAGTGAAGTGGCAATCACGGCGCTGGTCACCTCTCTCATGGCGCGCGAAGTGGCTTCGCGCGCGTTCGAGTGCTCCATGTGAATGTGGCGCTGGACATTCTCGATGACCACAATGGCGTCGTCGACCACCAGGCCGGTCGCAAGCGTGATACCGAAGAGCGTGAGCGAGTTGATGGAGAAATTGAATATCCGGATGAATGCGAATGTCCCGATGAGCGACACCGGAATGGTTACAGCGGGAATGATCGTTGCGCGCCAATCGAGCAAGAACAGGAAAATAACCGCGATGACGATGACGATCGCCACAGCCAGCGTTTTCAGCACCTCGCGAATCGACTCGCCGACCGAAGTCGTGGAATCGAAAGCGATCGCGTAGTGAAGGCCCGGCGGGAAGCTCTTTGAGAGCTGTTCCAGGGCGGCCTTCGCGTTGCGATCCACCTCGAGGGAGTTCGCGTTCGATAGCTGCTCCACTCCGAGCCCCATTGCATCGTGGCCCAAGTATTTGAGCGCGGTTCCATAGTTCTCGGCGCCCACTTCCGCGTGGCCCACGTCCTTTAGCTGCACCAGGCCATTGGGCGAGTTCTTGACAATGATGTTGTCGAATTCTTCCGGACTCGTAAGACGGCCCACCACGCGCACCGGAATCTGGTAGGCCTGCTTCTGGTCTGCAGGCGGCTGCCCGAGTTGCCCTGCCGGAACCTCGACGTTCTGCTCCTCGAGCGCATTCACGACATCGGTTGCAGTCAAGCCGCGGGCGGCCATCCGAACGGGATCGAGCCACACACGCATGGCGTACTTGCGCGCGCTGAAGTTCACAACGTCGCCCACGCCGGGCACGCGCTTGAGGGCGTCCACGACGTAGATGTCGAGGTAGTTCGAGATGAATTCGCTGGAATAGCGCCCGTCGAGCGTATAGAACCCCGCGCCGAAAACGAAGTTGAAATTGGATTTCAGGACGCTGATGCCCGTGGAAACAACGGCGCCGGGAAGACGGCCCTCAACGCTGGCCACGCGGTTTTGCACGTCCACTGCAGCGATGTCGAGGTTGTATCCGGTCTGGAACGTGATGTCGATCTCGGAGCTGCCGTCATTCGTGCTCGTCGAGCTGATGTAGCGCATCCCCTCCACGCCATTGATCGCTTCTTCCAGAGGAATCGTGACGGCCTTCTCGACCGTCTCCGCGTCGGCGCCCACGTAATTGGCGGTTACCGAGACCACTGGCGGCGCCAGCGTAGGGTACATCTCAACAGGAAGATTGGGGATGCAGATGGCTCCCGCGAGAATGATCAGCAGGGCGCAAACCGTGGCGAAGACCGGACGATGAATGAAGAAGTCGACAAACACTAGTGAGCCCTCTTTCCTACGAGACCGTCGCGGGCTGCTTGTGTTTGCTGTTGCTTGCCCGAGCCCTATGATGCTTTTTGTGATGAGGATGGTAGGCAGCATTGCGGGGCGCGCCCCCGCTCCCTGCATGCGTTCCCTCTGCCTTCGCGTGCGGTCCGCTGCCTTTTCCCTGCGAGGGCGCGGCCTGCGGCGGTCCGCCTATCGGCATCACGGGCATGCCATCCACCAGGAACTGCGTGCCCGAAACGATCACGATGTCGCCCGCATTCAGCCCTGAAACGATGGAGTAGTTATTCCCCTGAGTGTCGCCGAGCACAACCGAAGTGCGGTGCGCAACGGCCATTCCATTTTGCTTCAGCACCACGAACACGAAACTCTCTTCACCCTGACGCGTCACCGCCAGCACCGGAACTACCGCCATTGGCTTCGTGCTCCAGATCACCCTGGCATTGACGATCTGCGCGTTGCGCAGCATCTCCGGCCCCGCCACAACGGGAGCCTTCACCAGTATCCCCTGCAGCGTGCTGTCCACTTCTGATGAAACGAAGTCGATCCGCGTCTTCTCCAGCACCTTGTCGTTGTTGTCGACCAGGTCCACCGCCAGACCCTGGTGCACCTCGGCGGCGCGCTCGGTGGGAATGTAGATATACGCCTCAAGATGGCTGTTCTCGTCGATTGTCGTGAGAATCGTAGCTGGCGACTGATTCGGAGAGACGTAGTCGCCCACGTGGACCGGAATGTCGCCCACGACACCATCGAAGGGCGCTCGGATGGCATAGTAGCCAAGCAGTTGTTCTCCCGCCTTGCGCGCTTCCACTGCCGACTGATAGTCCGCCTTGGCATTCTCGAAAGCCTGCTGCGCCTGCTCGTACGCGTCGCGGCTGGTGACACCCGCCTCGAACAGCTTGCGCTGCCGTTCCACCTCTACGGTGTCGTAATCGTCAAGCGCTTTCTTTTGCAGTTCGGTTGCGCGCAATGAGTCCACCGTGGCTCGCTGTTGCCGCGCATCGATCTCCATCAGCAACTGGCCGGCTTTCACCGAGTCACCGGAGTGGACTCGAATATCGGTCAGCTGCCCGCTCACCTGCGGCATCAGCGCGGTGGACCGGCGCGACTTGATGGTGGCCACATACTCGCTGCTTTGCGCCACCGGCGCCATCGTCACCGTAACCGTTTGTACCGGAAAGGCCTGCATTTGCGGCCCACCTGCGCCCGCTGCGGGCTTTTTCTGGCAGCCTGTCGCCGCCAGTCCCGCCAGGATCACGCAACCGATCGTATAAGTGCGCTGGAATCTGATCTGGGTCACTCGATTCTTCCTCTGTCTACCGTGACCGCCGCGCTCTGTGAAGGACTCAATTGGGCGGGCAGGCCCTGAAGCGTCTTCGCGATGATTCGTTTTGAAATTCGCCTGGAAAATGGGTTACACGGATCTGGGTAATTGACGCAAAAACAGCGTGCGCCGTCCGTAGCAGCGTCCGCTTCGATGTGAATCTTCATCGAGGATAGCGCACAACATCGCTACGCGCTGGTGACGGTTGTGGTTCCGGCTTGCGCCGCCCGTAAACGGTCCTTGCGGCGAGACGTTCCTTATAGATGCGTGAGATTGCTGCGCGGTTCCAGCGATTCACCGCGCTCCGCCTGGGCCATCTCTTTTTGACACGCTGTTGCCGAGTTGATAGCCTCGTTGATAAGGGCACCCGCGGCCAATCTCACCTCTGCGCAATGCTCTCCCAGTCGTCCCCGTCGTCTAGCCCGGCCTAGGACACCGCCCTTTCACGGCGATAACACGGGTTCAAATCCCGTCGGGGACGCC
The DNA here is from genome assembly GCA_964468605.1 of uncultured Occallatibacter sp. GTDB lineage: Bacteria > Acidobacteriota > Terriglobia > Terriglobales > Acidobacteriaceae > Telmatobacter. The sequence continues at coordinate 5,293 of CAYYKV010000159.1, forward strand.
AATTAATTCAATAGCTTAGAGAAATCAGCCATCCTTGTCGCCGTTGTTGCGCTTGTCAGGTTTTCCAGCGGTGCTGGCTGCGCTGTTCGGCGGCTGGTTCAAAGCCGGAAAGCTGCGCAGAGAGCATGGCTGGCCACACTGCCGGTCAACCGCCGCACGCTCGATCTGATTTGCGGTTCACTTCGCGCTTATGCTTTATCGGCCGGCCCCCTGTTTCCCCAGGTGGTAGCTAAGCCCGGCGTTATAGGTCATCGAGTCGAGCCCCGGGTTAATTGGCACAATGCACGCATTGGAAAAATGGAGGAAAAGGAACCCGGCACGAAAATCCCATCGATCCGTCAGTTTGAACTGAGCACCCAGGCTCCATTGAACCGTGAAGTTCTCGTACGACCCGTTGTCAGTGAGCGCTTTTTTTGTAAAGCCGATCATTCCGCCTTTCATCAGGTAGTAAGGCTTGATGCGCTTGCCGTCTCTCCAGATCATGCGCAACCCGATGGGCGAGATCTCCAAGCCCGGAACGTGCTCACGACCCGTTGTCAGCGGCTCTCCCCACTCGTCGGATTTACTGGGCTGGGTGAGAATGGCCAGCGGCAGGAAATCGGCGACATAGTCCATTTGCGCTCCGAGGAACCTTCCCCAGGAGTTCCGGTCATATTCCAGACCCGCGAGGTGGAGATCGCTCCACCAGGATTTGGCAAAGATGTGGAAGTGACCGAACGAGCCGATGTCCTGGTATACCAACTCGCTTTCAACGGGCCGGCGTTCATGGTGGTCGCCGGACGCAGATTTAAGATAAGGAGTCCAAACGAGTCCGGTGGAGAACCGAGCGAAGTTGCTGGGCAGCCCCGGAATCCGGTAGGGGATCTTATAAGCAAGGCTCTGGTACAAAGCGAAGTTCGTGTACTGGTACCCACCTTCGAAACGAATCGCGAATGACTTGCTGACCGGAGTGTCAGCACCACCACCGAAGAAAGTGGAGAAGGATGCGGTGCCTCCGGGGATACCGTTTGCACCCCAATTCTGATTCAGACCCACATCGCCAAACAGGGCCTCGGCGAAGAGCCTCTCCCTGCCGAGATCGTGCTCGTACTCGCCGCCTACCATGATGGAAAAGGCATGCTGCGGAGCGCCGAGATTGGATCCGCGGAAAGCTGAGTAGTCAAGTTTTGGCCGCAGATGATGCCAGGCGGGAAAAGCGGCGGACGCTTGCCAACCAAACAAGGGCTGGCGGGACCCGGGAACTCCATTGAAAGAATTGGAGAGAGAAGTGAATCCGCCGAAGATTTGGTAGTTGGCGGAAGGCCCAACCTGAGCGGCCAGGACAACAGAATAAAAACACAGCGCAAACAGGGTGAGGAGCCGAGCGCGCATTCCTGTTCTCCTGACGCGAAGTGATTTGACTCCGACGTTAAGGGACTCACTCTTTCTTTCATATCGTACGGTCAGAAATCCGAAACTTGCCCGGAAGTTTACGTTCAAAGCGATACTGAGCGGGTGCCTGTGCGCCCGTTCTCCGGTTTAAGACCCCGGGCTGCAACGTGGTTCGAGCATGTGCGCGCGCGCATCGGGATCGCCTTCTCGGACCGGCGCAATCGCGCCAAGAGACCATGAAATCGCGGCCAATTTGGGTCGTTTTGCGCACAAAAATCGCAAAAAATCGCAAAAAATCGAAGCGGATTTTGAGGCATATTTGTTGATGATAAAGGAGTTATGGAAGCTTTTTGGGTTTAAGAGTGTATAAAATCACCCCTTCCCCTATTCTTGGCCTCGGCCGTGCCAGCGGAGCAAGTCGATTCGGCGGAGTTCGCTGAGTTCCCAGCACCTGTAAAACCTGAATCAAGTTCCGGCGAACGTGCGGGCCGGGCGTGTCTTGCGTTGGTGCTCATAGTTTGAGGATGCGCCAAAAGCGGGAAATCATCGGCAAACTTGGGGAAAAAATTTGGAGGAATGTTTTCAAGGGGTTGGGGCCCGGCGGGCGCGAGTAAGGCCTTGACAGGGGATTGGGGTGAACTCCTCAGGGAGCGGCACTCCACGCCGTCCGAAAACCCAGCGCTTTGTTGAGCGCAAATGGACCACAACATAGAGCACCCACGGCTTGGCAGA
>CAYYKV010000160.1:0-7286 GCA_964468605.1 uncultured Occallatibacter sp.
CGCCACTCTGCTCGGAGTAGACCTTCTCGATGGTTCCACCTGTCGAGAGCAAATAGATGCGTTGCATCGGCCTTTCCTCAGTGACGTTCCCATTACGCGCGATAGCGCTTCTGATGCCAAATCCACGCGGTGCGGACGATCTCATCGAGTGAGGTGTAACGCGGCTTCCAGCTCAGTTCACGGATGGCCTTTTCGGAGCCGGCGACGAGAACGGCGGGGTCTCCCGGACGCCGGGGATGAATCTCCGCTGGGATTGGATGACCAGTGACGCGGCGGGCCGACTCAATCACGTCCAGCACACTAAAACCGCGACCGTTCCCAAGGTTATAGATGAGAGGGGCCTGGTTTTCGGGTCCTGAATCGAGAGCGGCGAGCGCAAGAAGGTGCGCGTCGGCCAGGTCGGTGACATGGATGTAGTCGCGGATGCAGGTGCCGTCGGGGGTGGGATAATCGTCGCCGTAGATGCGGATCGAGGGGCGGCGACCGAGCGCGACGTCGAGGACGAGCGGAATGAGGTGGCTCTCGGGCTCGTGCGCTTCGCCGCGGGTGATGCCCGCCGGACCCTCGTGCGCGCCGGCCACATTGAAGTAGCGCAACGAGGCGTAACGCAGCCCGTGGATTCGATTGAACCAGGCCAGCATCTGCTCCACCAGGAGCTTGGACTGGCCGTAAGGATTGGAAGGGGCGAGGCGCGCATCTTCCTGAATCGGGATGGATTCCGGCTCACCGTACACGGCAGCGGTGGAAGAAAAGACCAGCCGTCTGGGCCCGGAAGCGAGCATCGCTTCAAGAAGCGACAGAGTGGATGCGGTGTTGTTGCGGAAGAAGATCTCGGGCCGCACCATCGACTCACCGGCCTCAATGAGCGCGGCAAAGTGAAGCACGGCGTCGAAGGGCTGGCCCTGAATCCGGGCCGCTGTAAAGATGTCTTCGAGAGCCTGGCGATCGGCCAGCTCGCCCTTGATGAAATCCACCCCCGCAGGCAGCAAATCGCGCCGGCTGTGACTCAAATTGTCGAAAACGACTGCCTTGTGGCCCTTTTCGGAAAGTAGGCCCGCAACAGTACCTCCGATGTATCCCGCCCCGCCCGTAACAAAAATCTTCACAAAAAGACTACCCTCGCGCGACTTGTTTGGTTTACCTTGAGTCTATAAGAATAGAGCTCGACCGCGCGGCCATCCGACCGTTCGGCCTGAATCTTCCGCTTGTGCCGTTTGCTACGCCGGGAGCTCGAACACGGCGCTATGGGACTACGTTGGTTGGGCCGTTCGTGAGGTTCCGATTTGGTATTCCAGGAGCGCATCTTCAGTCGCGAGATCAGCGGCCGTTTCCTTTTGAAGTGCCTTGGATTGATAAAGTAAAGGAACGGAATGTCCGTGGGCAAACCCGGCTTGGGTGGGTATTCAAGCGGATTCCCCTGTTCCCTTGGTACCAGTACCTACACAATTTGGGTGATCTGCGAGTAACCATCTGCTCCGTATAATGGTAATGAAATCTTTCCATTTTTCGCTCAAGGAATCTGGCCCAGAAAGCGATGGAAGGGTTAGGCGCATCCATATAGAAATATGAGAAGCAGGTGGCGCTGAGCGGCCCATCGTTCTAAGCCGGCGACGGGATCGACTCTTCCGCTGACGACCGGGTGGCAAACGCAGATTGGGTTCTATTGGACGCAGTACGAGTTCGATTGATTGATGAATGAGGAAAGAGAAGTTGAAGGGCGCATAAGCCGAATGGATTGATGGTTTGCGTTCCCCGATACTGCCGTTTTTTTTTGATTTTGCCCTCCGCAGGAGCGGCGGCCGCAAGCGAGGTTTTGAGAGATGCCGACATCGTATACCAGTGGACAGAGCACATTCGGTTTGCTGCCCGAGCCCGAGGGCCGTCCGCTAGCCTTCCTTATGAGCGGTGGCATCAACGTGTTGATCGCCGTGACAGCCATTGTGATTGGCATGACGGCGAAACAGGTGCTTCAACAGCACTACGAGATGACGGAACTCGTGGTCCCCAACAACCCGCCGCCGCCGGTGAAGATCAAGCAGCCACCCCCGCAGGAGCTGCCTCCGCCTCCAGAGCCGCCCAAAGTGGAGCTGCAGCCGCGGCAGATCGAAATGCCCAAGCCAAAGCCCGAGCCGAAGCCGATCCAGATGGAAGCCAAGGTGACGCTGCCGGCGGTGCAACCGAAGCCGCAGACGGTGATCCTGGCGCCGCAGCCCAAGGCAGCTCTGGCGGCCGCAATGCCTGCGCAGAATTCGACGGTCAAGCCGTCAACGGCGCCCGTGCATCTGGGCCAGACCTTTGGTGTAACTCCCAATCCCAACGCAACACGTCCGGCCACGGTGGCCGCCATCGGGAACCCTTATGGCGGCATGAATGGCCCCGCCGTGGCGCCGCATGGAATCGTGGGCTCTACCGGGCTTGGCAATGGAACCAAGTACGGCTCCAGCGCCGGCAACCTGGGTAAAGTGGCCTCGGCCGGCATTCCCGGAGCGTCGGGCAGCGGAACCACGTCTAACTATGGGAAGGTGGCGACGGCCGGGATCCCGGGCATGACGCAGGTGGCCGCGGCGCCAAAGATGAACGCACAGGTGGTTCGCTCGACGGAGGTGGAAGTTCTTTCCAAGCCGCCGGTGCGCTACACAAACGAAGCGCGGCAGTTGCACGTCGAAGGAGATGTGGTCCTGAGCGTGACGTTCCTGGCCAACGGACAGGTGGTCGTGCACAGCGTGCTTCAAGGACTGGGTCACGGGCTTGATGAAGAAGCCAAGCGCGTGGCGGAGCAAATCCGATTCCGCCCGGCAACCAACAATGGCCAGCCCGTGGACGTAACGACGAAGATTACCATTACCTTCCAGTTGGCGTAGCATCGCACCCCAAATGGCGTAGCATCACCATGGTAAGGAAGAAAATGGCCAGATACTCAGTCGCCGCGCCCGGAACGGCGAGCAGGCCGGGAACAAAGCCGGACAAAGTTCAACAGGAGTTACAAATGACGTTTCGGAAGATCCCCCTAACCCTCCTGATTCTGACCATGAGTGTTGCTTGCGCACACGCGAAGAAGGAGCCGAAGTACGAACAGGCGCGCCAGCTCACCGCCGACCAGGCTGCATTGGTGCAAAGGGCCGTCGCGCAGGAAAAGGTGCTCATCAAGAACATCCAATTGCGGACGCCGCTGGTGGAGACCTACATCCAGGACACGCGGCCGGACGTGAAGCTCTACGAAGTGCCGACGGACGACCAATACATGCTCAGCCGTGTGGACTTCAGCAAAGGGTTTTTCGACAAGTCCTATGAGCCGAAGGAAGAGGGCAAGCACGGGTTCTTCAAGGGCTCATTTTTGGCCATGTCGGGACTGAGCAAGGCGCTGGGCCTGGAGAAGTTCACCTACAATCCCAACGGATTTATGGAGATGATGTTCATCGACCCGTCGGGATTCGACCAGCAGCATTATGTCTTCAGCTTTGTGCGCCGCGAGTTTCTGGGCACGGTGCGCACCTGGGTGTACGACGTGCACCCCAAGGCCGACGTAAAGGGCATCGGCCGTTTCTACGGGCGCATCTGGATCGAGGATGAGGGCGGCAACGTGGTGCGGTTCAACGGCACCTACACCGGACCCACATCAGAGGACGCCTCAAAATATTTCTTCCACTTCGACAGTTGGCGCATGAACGTGCAGCCCGGAATCTGGCTGCCGGTGTCGGTTTACGTCGAGGAGACGCAGCGCACCGAGTCCGACAGGCAAGTCGGCCTGAAAGCGCAGACGCACTTCTGGGGCTACTCGCTGAAGCTGCCCACGCGGGAGAGCGAGAACGTGAGCGTGAAGGTGGACGAGGCCGTCGACAACAGCAACGACTCGCAGGATGTGGGTCCGCTGCAGGCTTCGCGGATGTGGATCACGCAGGCGGAGAACAACGTGATCGACCGGCTGGTGGAAGCGGGCCTGGTGGCGCCGCTCGATGCCGGCGGATATGAGAACAAGGTTCTGGACCAGATCGTGATCAACCTGGTGGTGCCCAACAATCTGGCCTTCACCGACCAGCTACACACGCGCGTCCTTCTTACCGACACAGTGGAAGCCACGAGCGTGGGCAACACGATCCTGCTGAGCAAGGGGCTGATCGACTCGCTGCCCAGCGAAGAAGCGATTGCCTCGGTGATCTCCATGGAATTGGCTCACATCGCCATGGGCCACCACATCGACACCCGCTATGCCTTCAACGACCGGCTGCTCTTTCCCGACACAGCCACTTTCCAGAAGATCAACATGAACCACTCGGATGTGGACAACGATACCGCGGCGAAGAAAGCGGTGGAGTATCTGGAGAACTCGATGTACAAGGACCGGCTGGCCAACGCGGGCCTTTACTACGAGCAATTGGCGGACCGGGCCAAGGAGTTGAAGGCGCTGAATACGCCAATGCTCGGCGACTCGCTGCTGAAACCGGATGGCACGCCGTGGATGGCCGCGCTGGAGCACGAAGCTCCCAAGCTGAATTGGGACGACCTGGCACAGACGCCGGCACTGCCGCTGGGAAGCTGGCTTAAGACCGACCCCTGGGACGACACGGTGCACATGCTGAGCGCCAAGCGCTATGCGCCGATGAACGCCCGCGACAAGATGCCGTTTGAAGTGACGCCGATCTTCTACAAGCTGCAGCACTATGAAGACGCCAGCGTGGAACCGCCCGCATCCGCGCCGGTTGTGGCCGCGCCCGCGGCTCAGCCAGCAAGCGAACAGCCAGCCGCAGCGCCCGACAATACCCAGCCTGCTCCACCGGCTGCTTCGAGCAGTTCGCCCCCTGCCGCGCCAGATCAGCAGACCGCGGCAGGCGGCACAACGCCGCCGCAGCAACCTGCCGCAGCTCAGAGCCCGCAGCAGTAAGTTAAAATGATTTCCGCGGAGATCGGATACGGTGCGCCGTTTCAATCGAGCGCACCAAAGCCGGCGCAAAGTATGGGCCCACGGCGAGTTGCCCGCTGAAACGAAGATTCAAAGAAAGTGGATGCGCGTTGCTTCTATGAAGAGACTGATTCTGGCCTTTTTTTGCGTCGTATCTTCTCTCGCCATTGTTTCCGCGCATGGGCAGGTTGTGCCTGCGGCAACTTCGCACACCTTTAGCGTTTCCGCCGGCGCGCTGGGCTCAACGTTCCAACCTGATTACGACGGATTGGGCTTCGCCTATACCAGTCCCAACCGGCTCTATGGCCCTGGCGCCTTCGTAGACGTCCACTTCAGCCGCTGGGCGCAAGTGGAAGCCGAAGCTCATTGGATGCGCTACAACCAGTTCCATCAACCAGGTGATTCGGCAGGCAACGGCGAGAGCACCTACCTGATCGGCCCGCGGATTCCCATTGTCACGTTTCACCGGATAACGCCGTATGGCAAGTTTCTCGTCGGCTTCGGCAGCGCCGATTTTCTCATGGGAGGAAATGCATTCGTCCTCGACTACGGGGGCGGAGTGGACTACAGGCTGACCCGGCGCTTTACGCTGCGCGCCATCGACTTCGAATATCAGCAGTGGCACCTGACTCCCACACTCTATCCATACGGCGGCAGCGTGGGAATCAGCTACAAAATCTTCTAAAGACACCCAGGCGCGACCGCCATCAACGCACAGCGGGGTATACACGAGTCGTGGACCGCGAACCGCAAAGCATGTAAAGTGCGCAGTGGTTCGGGGTCAGGGTTGACGCTGGCCGTCTGCTTTCAACGAGGCGGGAGGTTTTTTCGGGGCGGAAAAAGACCGCTCTCGCGAGTGGCCCTGTTCAATGCGCCCGGCCGCAACTCTTAAGCACACAAGCGAACAGGTCTTCGTCGCGGGTGAAGTGTATATGAAGCGCGCTATGAAAAGACTAGATTCTATTTCCCGGCGAAAATCCTCGCGGCTTCGTTCACATCGATCATCAGCGTCATGGGGTCGGCCGGCGACTGCACAAACCCGTGTTTTTCGTAAAAGCTTTTCGCACTTTCGGAAATCGCGTGGACGAGGATCGCGCGAATGCCAGCAATTTCGGCGGCTCGAACGGTGCGGAGAACAGCATCCCTGAGAAGCGCCTTCCCGATTCCATGGCCCTGAAACCTGGATGCAATAGCGAGCCTCCCGATGATCATGACGGGCACCGGGTCGGGCATATTCCGCCTGACCCGTCCAACTGCGCCCGCGTGTGCGATGGCGCCGGCCGCGAGAGCATAGTATCCGGCGAGATGATCTCCCGCCCGTACAACATAGGTCCGCGAAGCGCCGCTCTCTTCGTTCTGAAGTGCGCGGCGCTTGAGCCAGGTGTCGAGAGCGGGTTCTCCGCATTCAAACCGTGACAAATCGTGGGAAGGACTCAGTTTTTCCAGGGTAGAGAACCGAAGGGGATTACGTTCTATTTGTCCCACGGCGCCTTGGTCCTCAACAATCTCTCCAGCCGGGGATTGGGAGCAGGCGGCTTATCCAGCATCGCTATAAATCGCTTGAAATCTTCCTCGGGCAGCGCAAAATAACGCCGATCAAGCAATACTGACTCAGCTTCCTGGCATGCGGCTTCGAGCATGAAATCGGAGCGATTGCGGCCAAGAGCGGAGGCTGCGCGATCGATCAATGCCTTTTGGCTCCTGGTCGCCCGAAGATTAATATTCTCGGCACGCAGTTTGCGCTCAGCCGTGGCGGATCCCATGAGAGCATCCTCCTTTGTGATCACAATCAGTATACAGGATTGTGCGCACAATGTAAACACAGGACATTCCCAGCAGCAAAAAGGGCCGCTCTCGAGCGGCCCTTCTGCGAAAGGAGAACTACGAACTGTGAACTCGAGCTACGCCGGCGAAGGAGAGCCCTCGGGCAAACCGCCGCCCGTGCCAGGCCCGCGGCTTTCGGGTTTGAGGACCTGCTGCGGGGTACCGTCGGAGTCCCCGCCACCGGCAAGCGACGACCGCATCTGCGGCAGCGTCTTGCCCTCGAGCAGAAGCTTGAGCTCCTCGGCGTCGATGGTTTCACGCTCCAGCAGCGCGGCGGCAATGCGGTGCATGGCGTCCGCGTTCGATTCCACCAGGTTATGCGCCGATTGGTAGGCCTCGTCGATAAGGCGGCGAACTTCGAGGTCGATCTGCCGCGCCGTCTCCTCGCTGAAGTCACGATGTTGCGCAATCTCGCGTCCCAGGAAGATCTGCTCTTCCTTTTTGCCAAAGGTGAGCGGACCCAGGCGGCTCATGCCGTACTCGCAAACCATGGAACGCGCTAATTCAGTGGCGCGCTCGATGTCGTTGCCCGCGCCGGTGGACATCTGGTTGAGGAAGATCTCCT
>CAYYKV010000161.1:0-7257 GCA_964468605.1 uncultured Occallatibacter sp.
GCGGCGCCGTCATGCGTCAGCATCTGCTTTGCGTCGTCCCAATGGAGTCGAGTAATGGAGCCCACGCCTTTCTCATAGGCATAGGTCGTGCCGTCGTCGGAAAAGAGCGTGAAGCTGCCATCGGCGCCAGGATAGACTCTGACTTGCGAAATCGCCTGCAGCTGATGCGTGTTTTCGACCGGGACTCCCAGGGGAACGATGGAACCGGCACGGACGAACAGGGGAATGGTGTCGATAGGAGCATCGACAGTGATCGTCTGGCCGCCCTTCACGCGTTTGTTGGTCCAGAAGTTGTACCAATCGGTTCCGGCTGGCAAGTAGACCTCGCGGCTGGTCACGCCCTGGTCGGTCACGGGCGCAACCAGAAAGGCCGGTCCGAACATATATTCGTCGCGCAAATTGGAGACCTGTGGATCATTGGGGAAGTCCATGAACAGCGCACGCATGAATGGAGCTCCGGTCAGCCAAGTTTGGTAGCCGAGCGAGTAGATGTAGGGCATCAGTTGATAGCGCAAGCGCAGGTATTTTTCCAGAATCGGCTCGGCCTGTTTGCCATACGACCACACTTCGTTCGCTCGGCGGCTGCCGTGCGTGCGGAAAATGGGAAGAAACGTGGCGTACTGAAACCACCGGGTGTAGAGCTCCGGGTAGTCATCGTATCCGCCCACGTTGTCGCGGGCATCTGACGGGTCCAGGAGCGGCGGGTGGGCCGGATGATGCACTTCGGGAAGATACTGCCAACCGCCTGTGTCGTTGGACCAGTACGCGATCCCCGAGGCCGCAACGTCAAGCCCGGTGGGAATCTGGCGCTTCAGCGTATCCCAGGTGGGATAGATGTCGGAGGACCAGAAGATGGTTCCATTGCGCTGCGCTCCCGCGTAGGCGTCCCGCGAAAGAATCAGCGCGCGCCGGTCGGGTTCGTCTTTACGGAAGCCGTCGTATAGAGCCGCGGTATGGAAAAGCGGATACACATTGAAGAACTCCGTGCCGGGACCGATGTGGAAGTAGGCGCCATTGGGAGGCAGATCTGGCTCCGTTTCATCAGCCCAAAGGGAGTCGAAACCCTTGCTGATGATGTTGTTGCGGATCGTGTTCCAGTACCACGCGGCGGCCTCGGGGTTCGTAGTGTCGATGTCGGAACCAGCGCGGTCGTATGGCAACCCGTCAATGGGCGTGCTGTCGGCAAGATGGATGAACCACCCCTTTTTCAGCAACTCGGCGTAAAAGCGATCATCGCGCACAAAGCGCGGCCAGACGCTGATCATTGTTTCAAAACCCATGTCATGAAGCTGCTTGTTCATAGCCGACGGGTCTGGCCAGAACCGGGGATCGAAGTCCATCTGTCCCATTTTCGTGTAGTAGAACCAATCAACCACAAGCACGTCGGCCGGCAGATGGCGATCGCGATAGCCCCTTGCAACCGATAGTAATTCTTCCTGGCTGGCATAGCGCTGTTTGCATTGAATGTAACCGTAAGCCGCCTTGGGCAGCATGTGCGTGGGGCCAGTGAGCAGCCTGTAACCGGCATAGATCTCGTCCGCGGTGGCGCCAGCAATCACGAAGAAGGACACGCGGGTACCCACCTCGGAGGCCCAGCGGGTCTGCTCGTTAAATCCTGGCTCGATCGTGGTCTTTGAGGGGTTGTCCCACAAGAGCCCATAACCCTTGTTGGTGATCAGGAATGGCACGCAGAAACTGGGAGCGGCAGGAGCATTGTAATCTGCCCAGCAATGGACCGGGTGTCCGCGATGGTCCAGATTGCCTTCGTGATTCTGCCCCAGCCCGTAATAGTGCTCGTCGGCGGGCGAGGCAAAGGTCGCGCCTACGGTGTAGAACTGCGGGTCGGTGGGACGGCGATCGGCTTCCAGGCTGGCCGTGCCGGCCTTGTGATTAAGGACGTCCTGGGCCCAGTCGGTAAGTTCAAGCAGCTTTATGCCCTCGGGTGTTCGAAAAGTGATGTGCGCGCCCGGAGTGGAGCCGTTGAAGTACTTGGCTATGTCGGCCATGGTCTGAAGCGGCGGCGGTCCGGCAGGCTGCTCGCGGTCCACCGTGACCGCCATCCGCGACGAACTGTACACGTCGGCCTCCTGGGTCTGGCTTTCGCTCCAGCCGGCGTCGTCAGGCGCAGCCACAACTCCATAGCCGGGCGCGGCCAGCGCGGATTCCCGCTGCAAGCTGAGGGTGACGCGCACAATATTGGGCGCGTAGGGCTCAAGCACAATGGTCTCGCCTTTGCGGTCGAGTTCCAGGCGCTGGCTGGGGTTCTGCGCCTGTGAGCAAAGAGCAGCCAGTGTGAAGGCGGCAATAAGTGCGATACCGGTACTGGACCGTTGCATAAAGAAGAATCTCCTTTTTCAATAGGTTGCGACCGAAACCCGAAGCACCTCAGGTTCCGAAGTGAAGTTGAGTCCCCAGTCCGTCTGGTCGCCATTCAGGATGCGGAGAAATCTGAAGGCGCCGATTTCGTAAACGCCTTCTTCAACGCGAAGAAACTGCCGATGCTGCCATTTGCCGTCGATCTGCGCGGAAGGCGTCTGTCCCGCTCCCGTCACGATGTTTCCGGATTTCCGCTGCTGCTCGGTGCCGGCCGGACGGAAATCAACTCGGCAAGCGTATCCGGTAACGAGGAACTGATTGTCCTTGAGTTGCGCGACCAGGACGCGCCCGACGGGCTCGGGATTTCCTTTGGCGGCGCCCCTGCCTCCTGAGCCGTATGAAACCAGCGCGTCCCAGTTCCCAAAGTGAAGTATCTGGCTAGGTTCGCCTTCAACTTCCGATGCCGCCTGAAGTTTACCCTCGAAATTGAGTCGCGCAATATCGCGCATCATGGGACCAATGAGCCGGTAGTTTTGCGCGGTGGGCTCAAGAAACGCATTCTGCGCATTCGGATCGCCGGGCTGGGCAGAACGGTATCGCGTGTAATCCAGGCCGAAGGGTGAGTAGCCGATGGCCTGAAGGCCGAGGGCAGAAAAAAAGAAACGGGCCTCATGAACGGCGCCGCTGGTTTCCGGGATGAACAAGGCATTGTCGGTGCGATGATAGAGATCGATCACCTTCAGGTAAGCCGCAGTGTCGGACATATAGATATCAGGCGCAAGGACATCGATTGCGGGCGCTTCGGCCTTCCAGATGGAAAGCACGTTGTCAGTAGGGCCTCCGCTCTCGTAAGTACCCGGGGACCCCGGCTTGAGCGGATCGCGCAATGCGGCATTGACATAAAGCGGCAACGGGTACACGACCTTGCCCGCAGCCGCAACTTGCCCGACGTACTTGGCAACCGCCCAGGCATGGAAATTGACTTCCGCCTCAGGACCAAAAACCTGCTCCCAACTCGCGCCTGGCGTAGCGGCCGTCTGGTGCATGGCTTTCAGAACTTCGGCAGGGACCGGACCGTTAAAGAGTTTGTTTGCCTCTGGAGAGTAGTCGCGCAGAGTTCCCCACGTGCCGGTTTCGTTCTCCACCTGGACCATCAGCACAGTTCTTTCCGGATCGGCGTCCTTGAGGTGCAGCATGAAGGCGGTGAATGCGCGTTTGTCCGCTTCGAGAGACGCGGTCGCGAATGGGGAGGGCGAGTCGATGAGTTCTCCGTTCTTGTTGATCACGTGCAAGTAGCGCTCTGGCTCGAGCTTCATCCATTCGGGCATGTAGTGCTGGCTGCCGTTTTTCCATGTGCCGAACCAGAGCAGCACCAAATGGACGTGATGCTGGCGCGCCTGCGCGATAACAGAGTCGACTTGCGAGTAGTCAAACTGACCCGGCTTGGGCTCGAATTCTTCCCAGTAGATCGGAGTTTCGAGCGTGTTGGCATGCAGGTACTCGATGGCGGGCCACACCTTGGGCAGCGTGGCCGGCCAGTCACTGGAGTTGTTCGATTGCGCACCCAGCATCAGAAAGGGCGCGCCGTCAACGAAGAGGGCATAGCGCCCGTCGTTCTCGACGATGCGAGGAATGGGGCGTTCTTTCCTTTGCGCGTGCAATGCCAACCCAATACTCGATGCAGCCAAAACGGCTGCGATGATCGAGGTTTTCATCGTCTTCAATCCTCATTTCTTCCGCGATCTGCACGCGAGTTTGTCAAAATACTTGCGCCCAGGACGGGTTGTCTCGCATGCATACCGATTGCGCACATGCAACAAATCTACCCGGCAATGGAGAAACCGCGAAGACATTGGAACTCTCAACCTATGGAACGCGGTAAAGCTGGACCCGTACGATCGTGCCCGGATTCAGCACCAGGATCTCCCCCTGGGCGTCATCGTCGCCTTCAATCCAACGGGTGAGTTCCCACTTTCCGTCCACAAACCTGCCTGTTTGTACGACGCCGAGTCCCACGTTCGGAGGTCCGGGTGTGTTGGGCGTGAAGTCGACGCGCAAACCACCTCCCCCGAAGTAGTACTCATCGGGACCGGTGGAAATCACAACTGTGGCCGCTTCCAGCGGCGGGAGGGGTTCTTCGGCCTCTGCTCCGGGTTGTTTTGGAGGAGGCGGAGAAGCCAATACTCCGCCTTTGGCCTGCGGGGCGAGGCGCATGATCCGGCCCGTGTAGGTAAACGTCAGGGTGTAATTGCCCAGCTTGACTTGCTTGGGCGGGTCGCCCTGAACCATCCGAACCGCGGTCATGGTGTCAGTCCCCTGATGTGCCAGAATCAACGGCGCAAACTCGTTGAGCATTTCATACGTGGCTGCAAGGTCCTGCGGAATCGGTCTTCCTCCGTCAACGCCGAACGGAGAAAAGCCGATCGCATTGTGTTTTCCGACCGCCATAATCACATTTGCCGCATTGGTTCCCGTCTCAGGGATGAAGAGCGGGTTCCCGTTCCGGCTGAATCGTTCGCAGATCTCGTCAAAATAAGGCAAGTAAAGATCCGGAGCGAGGATGTCAACGTGAGGAGCTCCGGCCCGCCAGATGTCGTGCACCTGAGGCATGGGACCGCCACTGGGGTATGTTCCCGGCCAGGCGTGATTCGGCTGCTGCAGCCACCCATTCACGTACATGGGAATGTCATAAGCGGCCTTGCCTTCTTTAACCACTTTCTCCACAAAACGCGCATAGTTCCACGCCATGAAGATCTCGTCGGAAGGCCAGTGGAGTTGCCTCCAGCTGACTTCGTGTTCATCCGCGCTCATGGGCGGGCTCGTCGTCTGAATCGGAATCTCCAGGTTAGGCGGCTTGCCGGGTCCAAAGACCTCTTCCCAGGTTCCTGAGCTTTTGTAGCCGTTTGCCGCCCACACCGCACGGAACTCCGGAATGAGCGTATCTTTATTCGCTTCCAGGTAACTCATCAACTCTGCCGGCACCGGCCCGGCAAATGCGCGGTTAGCCGCCGGAGACCGATCGCGCGAATCCCGCAGCGCACCTACTTCGTTTTCCACCTGCATCATCAAAACGGTGTGCTGGGCGCCGTCGATTTCCTTGATATGCCGCATCAATGCCGCGAAAGCGGAAGCATCCGCATCCCGTGTAGCGTCGCCAAACGTGCTCAGCAGCTCCAGGGGGCCCGAGATCGAGACGGTACTGCCATTGCCGATCTGAATGCGCGGAAAGCGGTTGTAATCCTTCTTCACCCAGTACGGCGCGAAGCTGGAAGTGCCGTTCTTCCAGGAACCGAACCAGAGAATGACCAGGTGCATGTTGTTCACTCTGGCCTTGGTGATTACGCCATCAATTTGGGTGTAATTGAACTTGCCCTCTTCAGGCTCAAATTGCGCCCAGGAGACGCCTACAAGGGCGGTATTCAGATTGGCGGCGACAAGCTTTGGCCAGATCGGCTCCATCATGGGCAGGCTGGTCGCTGCGTTATTGGTGAGTTCTCCAGCCAGAGCCAGAAACGGCTTGCCATCCACGATCAGCTGGATGGCAGCGCCCTGTTTGCGCAATTGCGGGACGCCATTATCCGCTTGCGCCTCGGCCGAAATCGTAGAAGCGACAATCCACACAAGCAGGCCGAGTGTGGTTAGCGCATTCCTCCTCACTCGCATAAATGACTCCTTTTTGATTCTTCGACACGGCAAGTTGTCATGCGTGCCACGTTGTATTCGTTTTCGTCTCGCGGATGTTGCCCGGCTTGCTGACATTGCCGCAGAAAATGGAAATAGAAACTCTCTCGACGGGCTAATAGGATCCGAGCGTCACGCGCAGCACTGTTGGCTCCTCGTCAAACCGTAACCCATAGTCCGTAGCATCCCCATTCTGGCTGCGCAGCAGCCTGAAGGTTCCGTTCTCGTATACTCCCTGTTCAACGCGCATGAACTGCCGATGCTGCCATTTGCCGTCGATCAAAGCGGAGGGGATCTGTCCGGTTCCGTCCACGATATGCTCCGTCTTCTGTTGCTCCTCAGTGCCGGCCGGGTAGAAGTCGACAGTGCAGAAATATCCGGCCACCAGAAACTGGTTCTCCCCAAGCTGGGCCACCAGAGCGCGTCCCTCAGGGATTGTGTTCCATGCGGTTGTGGCGGGACCAAAGCGGGCTGACCCATATTTCACCACCGCGTCCCAAGTTCCGAAGTGCAGGATCTGCCGGGGGTCACCCTGGTCTCCTCCAGTGAAGTGCGGCGGCTCGGCTACGGCCTGGAGCTTGCCGTCGAACATGAGCCGCGCGATGTCCTGCTGCATCGGAGCCACCAGCACGAAGTTTCTTGCCAGAACCGGATCGGGGGCGGTGTCCGACAACGAGAATCCTATGGCGCCAAGATCGAGCGCCGTGAAGAAATAGCGGCTGTAGTCTCCATTGGCCGGATCACACTCGAAACAGCCGCTCTCTGGCAGGAAGAGGGGATTATCGTCGCGGCTATAGAGGTGCAGCACCTTCACAAGCGCGGCAGGGTCGCCCTGATAATCGTCTGGGCCCAAGATGTCAATGGCCGGGGCCGCTTCCTTCCAGATGGGAATTACATTGTCTGTGGGGCCGCCGCTTTCATAAGCGCCGGGCGCTCCTGGTTCTCCGGGAGGACCCGGAGTGAATGGGTTGCGCAACGCGTCGTTCACGTCCAATGGCAGTGGATAAACAGCCTTGCCCGCCGCTGCAACCTCGCCCACGTATTTCGCTGTCGCCCATGCGTTGAAGTACTCGTCCGCATCGGGACCAAACGCCTGCCGCCAGTTCGGTGATACGGCGTTTGTTCGTGCATGCATCGCTTTGAGGACTTCGGGCGGCACAGGCGCCTCGAAGTACTTCTGTGCCGCCGATGAGAAATCGCGGACACTCTTCCAGTTGCCGGTCTCGTTCTCCACCTGAACCATGATGACGGTGCGCTGCG
>CAYYKV010000162.1:0-7165 GCA_964468605.1 uncultured Occallatibacter sp.
AGGCGGTCGGCAAAGCCGAAGATGTAGTGGTGCAGCGGGTGCAGGCGGCCTTTGTAGCGCTGCGCGAGGAATTCGGACTTGTAAGCGGCCATGTCCACCTGCACCGGGCACTCGGATTTGCAGGCTTTGCAACTCAAGCAGAGGTCGAGGGCCTCGTCGACGGCGCGGCTCTGGAAGCCTTCGTCGCGTAGGGCTCCGGCAAGCATCTCCGACAAAAGATGAGCCCGGCCGCGAGTGGAGTGCTGCTCCTCTCCTGTGGCTCGGTAGCTGGGACACATCACGCCGTCCACAGTGTTGCGGCACGTGCCGACACCCACGCAGCGCTCGGTGGCCCGTTCGAGGGAGCCGTTGTCTTTGGTGAATGCGAAATAGGGTTCCCACCCAATTTGTCCGGGGTGGATTCCCACCTCGGACAAACTGGATGGGGCACTCGGCCGGATGGATGGGGCACTCACTGTGAGAGGGTGGCGAAGGTTTTCCGTGGGGTCGTAGACACGCGCGGCGTCTGAAAGCTTGCCCGGATTCATGCGGTTGCCGGGGTCCCAGAGCGCTTTGAATTCGCGGAAGGCTTCGACGAGCACGGGGCCGAACATTTTTGGCAAAAGCGCGGCGCGGGCCTGGCCATCGCCATGTTCGCCGGAGAGCGAACCGCCGAAGGAGAGCACGACATCGGCGGCGCGCTCGATGAATTCGCGGAAGATGCGAATGCCCGCGGCGCTGCGAAAGTCGAAATTGACGCGCATGTGGACACAGCCCTGCCCGTAGTGGCCGTAAAGCGGACTGCGGAAGCCGTATTCGGCCATAAGCCGCGTGATTGCGCGCAGATATTCGCCAAGTCGTGCCGGAGGGACGGCCGCGTCCTCCCAGCCCTCCCAGCGATCGGGCTCGCCGGGCACGAAGACCATTGCGCCGAGCGCGGATTCGCGAACATGCCACACAGCCCTGGCTTCGTCCGGCGCGCAGATATGAGCGACCGGCGGCGACGGCCACGACTGCGATGCGCGCGCCAGCGCCTCGGCTTTCGACTGGGCCTCTTCCGCTGACCACGCGCCCATTTCGACAAGGAGAAAGCCATTACCGGGAGGGAGCTGGTGGAGCTCGCGGAGCGCGAGGCCCTTGCGGCGCATGAAATCGATCAGTAAAGAATCGAAGCCCTCAAGCCCGATGGGTTTGTGCTCGAGGGCGAGCGGGACCGCGTCGGCGGCAAGGAAGGGATCGTCGAAGCCAAGCACGGTGAGCACGCGGAAGGGCGGGCTGGCGGTGAGGTTGAGAGTGGCGGAGACGACGTTGGCGCAGGTTCCCTCAGAGCCGACCAGGGCGCGGGCCACGTGGAAGTTGTTTTCAGGCAGGAGCTCGTCGAGGTTGTAGCCGGAGACACGACGCGGGATGCGGGGAAACTTTTCGCGAACGAGAGAGGCGTAGCGGTCGCGGATACGAGCGAGACCGGAGTAGATTTGGCCGATGCGTCCGCCGGCGCGGATGAGAGCATCGAGGCGCTCGGGCGTGGTTGCGCCGACGGTCATCCGGGTTCCGTCGTACAGAACGATGTCGAGCGATTCCACGTTGTCAACGACTTTGCCGCCGAGCAAACCATGAACGCCACAACTGTTGTTTCCGATCATTCCGCCAAGCGTGCAGCGGGAATGGGTGGCCGGATCGGGGGCGTAGGTGAGCTGATGGAGTTCTGCCGCGTCGCGAAGGCGGTCGAGAACGATGCCTGGCTCAACACGGGCGATTTTGGCGTCGGGATCGATCGACGTGAGCGCGTTCATGTGGCGCGCGTAATCGAAGACTACGGCCACGTTGACGCACTGGCCGGCGAGGCTGGTGCCAGCGCCGCGCGGAAGAACGGCAGCGCCGGTGACGCGGCAGGCGGCCAGCGCAGCCTCAACGTCAGCCGCGTCGCGCGGAAAAATGACACCGATCGGGAGCTGGCGGTAGTTCGATGCATCCGCAGCATAAAGTGCACGCGAGCCGAGATCGAAGCGCACAAGATCGGAGGAAGCCGGGCCGCGAAGAGATTTCTTTAGCAGCGCCTCAAGCTCCTGGTGAGCCGAGAACTGCTCATGGTCGAGCGGTGTGAGATTGGAGAGGATGGCAAACGTGGAGGAGCTCACGCTGCAATGGTAGCGCGCGGAGGGAGAAAACTGTGAGAGTGGTTTGGCTGACGCCTGCGTCGACGCGGCGGCTCAATCGCGGCATAACAGGCGGGATCGGCGCGGTTACCTCGACGGCCACTCTTCGACGACGACGCCGAGGTCGTTGAGCTGACGGATGACGGCCTCAACGTTGCGGCGGACCATGGGACGATCTTTGGCTTCTGCAGACGGAGATTCGGCGACGGCAATCACGCGGCCATAAGGCCAGGCGCCAGCGGGAATTGCGGCCACGGCGGCGTCCAGGTCGGAGAGGCGCAATTCGAGTTCCTGGCGGCGCGCAGCAGCAGGGCGGAGCAGAGTTCCCTGCCCCACCGGACTGGGATTCGCATCGGCCATGTTGATGCGCAAGCCGATTGTTTCGGGTCCAACCGAGAGAAACGGATTGACCCATTGCGCCGGGTCGTGGATATCGATGTACAGGCTCTTGGTGGGCAGCGCGATCTGGTCGAGCTCGGCGCGTTCCTGATCGCGCTCCATCGCCTTGACCTGCGCCTGATGTTCGGCCTTTTCGGCGCTCTTTTCCACGTTTACCACGGCCCGCTCTTCCCTATGGCAGGCGACGAATGCCAGAGCGGGAAGCAGGACCAGCGCAAACATTCTCTTGTGGGATTGGTGCGGAATCACGAGATCAAGGATAGCAGGGCCGGAGGGGGTTGCATGTGACGACGAGGGCCGATCGGCCGCGGGACGCCTGCTGCTCATTCCTACTTGCCTACGATGACGCTTCGTGCGATGGAGTCAAGGATGCCGTTCAGGAAGTTGACCGACTCGGGAGCGCAGTAGCGGCGGCCGATTTCAAGCGCCTCGTTGATGACCACGGGAAACGGCGTGGATTTGACGCCGATCAGTTCAGCAACGGCCATGCGCAGCAGGTTGCGATCGACGGCGGGCATCCGTTCCAGCCGCCAGTGTTTCGAGTGCTCGGTGATGAGGCCGTCGATTTTCGGTTGCTGATCGTTGGCAATCCGAAAAAGCTCCTCGGCAAAGTCGCGCACTTCGGGTTCGACGGGATCGCCGGCCTTCCAGAACGTAGCTCGAACTTCGTCGGGAGTCTGATGGCCGATGTCGGCCTGAAACAGCATCTGCATGGCGAACTCGCGGGACTTACGGCGATGGCGCGAGGTCAAGCGGGGCCACCTTGCTCGAGTTTCCTGCGCAGGCTCACCATCTCAATGGCAGCGATGGCGGCCTCAAATCCCTTGTTGCCACTCTTGATTCCGGCGCGGTCGAGCGCCTGCTCCAGAGTCTCGCAGGTGAGCACGCCAAAGCTGTGGGGAACGCCGGTCTCTTGCTGGGACTGGCCGATACCGCGCGCCACTTCGTTGTAGATGGCTTCGTAGTGAGCGGTTTCACCGCGCAACAGGCAACCCAGAGTGACGACAGCATGGACGCGACCGCCGGCGGCGCAAGTGCGAGCGGCGGCAGGAATCTCCCACGCGCCGGGAACGCGCACAATCTGGATATCAGAGCGGTCGGCGCCGCTGCGCAGGAGCGCGTCGAGAGCGCCATCGAGCAGACGGTCGGTGACGACGGCATTCCAGCGCGCGACCACGACTGCGAACTTCATTCCGGCGGCCGATAGATCGCCCTCCACGGCAACAGGCTTTCCCTTCACGGGATCAGTCCACGCCCAGAAGCTGAAGCGGAAGCCCGGCTCGGGCTCGACAGTGAAGAGGCGCGAACGCCAATGCGTCTCAGCGATGGGTGAAAGCCAAGAGGCAGCCTGGTCAGCGCTTTGGCCCGGAAGCGCATGGGCACGGAGCCAGGCGTCCGCGACCTGGTGAACGGAGTCGAGCGAAGTGACTTCGATGAGGATATCGGCGGTGGATGGGAACTTTCCGTCGACAAACTCCAGATTGCCGAGCGGAGCGAGAAACGATGCTCCTCGGGATCCCTCTTCCTGCCAACCCTTGCCCGGCGCGAAACCCAGCGCGGCAAAAAAGCCAGCCAGCCGGTCGTAGGCCGCGGCACTGCTCGCAGGTCGCAGAAAAGAGATCCCCTTGATCATGAATCGATTGTAGAAGACAGGGACCAAGGGACCGAGGGAACAAGGGAACGAGAAGACAGGGAACGAGAAGACAGTGAACAGGGGTCAGGGATCAGAAGGACAGGGACCAAGACAACGGGTTTCGTGAATTGGCGGGTTGTCGAGTTCGCAAGTTGGCGGGTTCGCGAGGTGGGGAATCAGCAGGGGCTGCGTGCATCCCATGTCCCAAAATCGGGACATGGGAGAACCGGCAAGGGGGCGAGCGCCAAGGGAAGACTTGTGACTAAGTGACGGAGCGCGGCTTGACCGCAATGAACGTTGCGGGAACCACGGTGGTTGGGCCAGGAACCGCCGGATAAAGGCAGCCCGCATCGTTGCCGCCCGCGGAGACCGGTGTGCAGGCGGGCAAAGTGGGGCTCAATTGCTGCGTATCGGTGGGCGGAGAAGTAAGACTTAGGTTGGTGGGAATGCTGATGAAATGAACTTCGTTGTCGCCCGCAGTGGAGACGAAGAAGATGGAATGGTCGGGCGAGAATGCACCCGTGAGCGGCGCCGTGGGCGGAGTAGCAGACGTGCTGTCGGCGAAGGTGACGTAGCCGACAGGTCCGATGCCGCTCGGCTGGGGCAGATAGAAAGGAAGTTCGGCGGCCGTTGTGGAAGTGACCGGGGTGTTGTAAGTGACAAAGGCGATGGGCGCGGCAATGGTCACCGAAGCCGTGGTTGGCGCCGTGCCGGTGACGATCTGATTGATGGCGGTGGCATCGGTTACGCCGGTCAGGTTGACCGAACCGTTGAGCGTGGGGTTGGTGGAGAGCGGCGACAGAGTTTGCGTCGTGCCTGCCGTGGCCACCGGACATTCAGCGGCGGGATAGGCCAGTGTTGGCGGAATGCTGACGCCGATGTCATTGAGCGTGATGCTCGAGCCATTGAGCGATGCGCTGAGAATGTGCTCACCGTCCGCGGTGGCTCCCAGGATGTTGCTCAAAAGATTGACGGAATCGCTCTGCGGGTAGAGCTGGATGGTGGCGTTGTTGCCGACCGTGCCGGAAGGGCACCACGTGTGCACAACGGTTGGATTACCGGCAAGATAAGCGCCCAGGCCGGGAACAGTAACGGTCAGATTCTGCGCGCCGCCGGAGGCGCTCAGGTCGTAGGTGCTCCAGCCGGTGTTGGAGTCGTGCACATAGAGCGTGTTCGTGTGATTGCCGCCGAGCGCCTTGCTATCGACGATATAGACAGTATTGGAATCCTGCGTCCATTCGGCAGCGGCTCCGAGGCCGCCGAAGGTGGAGACGATGCCGCCGGAGGAACTGTACAGGTAAAAGAGGCCGCGAATCTGATCGTTGATCAACAGATTGGAACTGTTGGGAGAAACTGCAAGAACCACACCTGGGACCGAGGGGTCCTGTTTTGTGAAGGAATTGCCTGAGGTCGAGTAGACCATCAACTCGTGAGACGAGCCAAAGTAGAGACTCTGGCCCTGCTGATCCATCAGCATGGAGTTGGGTACATAGGGCAGGCGAACAGTCGAGCCGGGCGTGCCGGTTAGCAACTCGACTGAAGAAAAGTATTGCGACTGATTTGGCGCTCCGAACCAGACAAAGTCACTGGTGGTACCGGGAACAATGATGTCGACAGGGTTGGACGCGATGGACAATCCGGTCCCATTCAAACCGATCTCGTTGATGGGCGCCGGATTGCATCCGGGCGGCTTGCAGAACGCGGTCAACGTGGCGACGCCCGGGAAAGACGGAGCGATGGCGCCGGACCCTGCGATATCGATCGGATTGGTGGATTCGTAGCTCAGGGCAAGGCCCGTGATGGAATTACCCAGGGTATCGGTGACCGTAGTGGTGAGCTGCTGTGAAACGCCCTGCGTAACGACGCCCCTGGTGCTGCCGTTGGCAAGCGTAAGACCGATCGATTTTGGCGGACAGGTGGAAAAGTAACCGGCCGAGGAAGAGGTTTGCGTGATTGTCGCGGTGATCACGGTGGTGCCAGGCTGCTGCGCGGTGATGACATTGGTGGCGGAATTGATGGTCGCTACCGCGGAATTGCCGGTAAGAAAGCTGAGCGTACCGGTGGACTTCGTGCACTCGGGAACCGCAGTAATGCCCGGCGCCAGCTTGCCGGGGCATGAATAATTCGCGGGCGACAGCGAAGGCGGCGCGCAGAATTCATATTGCGTCCCGTTGCTTACATAACATTCCTCGGCGTCGAGAATTGCCTGCTGATTCTGTGAGTAGCAGCCTTGCGGAGAGGAGCCGGAGCTGGGGGTGGTGACGAGGCTGACGCTGGAAATCGGGGCGTGGATGTAGACGGTGACGGGATTGGAGGTGACTGATTCGGCCGTTGCCGTGATGTAGCCGATGGTGTAGGGCAAGCCGTTCGTCGAAGGCAAGGGATTGGGGAAGTTGCAGTACGTGTAGTCGGCGATGCCGCCGCCGCTGTTGCGGTTCCAAGTGCCGGCGCAGATGCTGCCCGTGGGGGAGATATCAACCAACTGATTGTTGCTGGTGCCGTAACTGAGCCCTCCGGAGGGGATCGTTGCGGTGTCGCCTTTGCAGGTGGTTGCGGTCGGAGTCGAAATCTGGGTGGTTTGTCCATAGGCCAGCGAAATGCCAGCAATCTGGGGCTGCAGCGTGAGATTGGTCAACTGGCTAAGGGTTGGCCCGTAGCCGAGGCCGTTGCAATAATTGCCCGCAGGATTGCGCACGCATCCGGAGATTGAAATTCCGGCCGGTAAGGCCAGGCCAAGCAAACAAACAAGCGTTAAGAACCGCCGCATGAATCCTCCCCGTCCCGCCTTAGAACCGCGGAACGGATTTGAAAAGAAACGAATAGAAGAATGAGCGATCACCGCACCTGCCGAAGGCCAGGGCCGGACCGTCGGTTGGCCAGCGCCGGGTGAGTCGCGCCGCGGCAGCAGGTTCCCGGCGGCACACTGCCCGATGCGGCCGGAAGGACGAAACGCACAATAAAGACTCCAAGAAAAAAGTGTATCAGGATGGGCCTGCCC
>CAYYKV010000163.1:0-7134 GCA_964468605.1 uncultured Occallatibacter sp.
CACCATCACCAAGGACGGCGTGACGGTGGCCAAAGAGATCGACCTGAAGGACCCGATGGAGAACGTGGGCGCGCAACTGGTGCGTGAGGTTGCCTCGAAGACCAGCGACGTGGCCGGCGACGGCACGACGACGGCGACCGTGCTGGCGCAATCGATCTTCCGCGAAGGCGTGAAGACGGTGGCGGCGGGCGCGAACCCGACGGCCCTGAAGCGCGGCATTGAGAAGGCAGTTACCGTAATCAACGGCACGCGCGACAAGGATGGCAAGTGGAACCAGGATGGCGCGCTGAGCAAGCTGTCGAAGCCGGTGAACGAGGGATCGGTAGCCCAGGTGGGCGCGATCTCAGCCAACGGCGACGAAGAGATTGGCGCGATTATTGCCGAAGCTGTGAAGGTGGTTGGCAAGGATGGCGTCATCACGATCGAAGAGTCGAAGACCATGCACACCGGCCTTGAGACTGTCGACGGAATGCAGTTCGACCGCGGCTACCTTAGCCCCTACTTCGTGACGGACGCCGAGCGGCTTGAAGTGATCCTGGAAGATCCTTACGTTCTGATCTATGAGAAGAAGATCAGCGCGATGAAGGATCTGCTGCCCCTTTTGGAGCAGGTTGCTCGCGGCGGCAAGCCGTTGCTGATCATCGCCGAGGACGTTGAAGGCGAAGCTCTGGCAACGCTTGTGGTGAACAAGCTGCGTGGCACGCTGAACGTGGCTGCGGTGAAAGCTCCTGGATTCGGCGATCGCAGAAAAGCAATCCTGGGCGACATCGCGGTTCTGACCGGCGGCAAGGCCATTACCGAGGATCTGGGCATCAAGCTGGAAGGCGTGAAGCTCGAGGACCTGGGCAAGGCGAAGCGCATCACCATCGACAAGGACAACACCACGATCGTCGACGGCGCAGGCAAGGCCAGCGACATCGAGGGCCGCGTGAAGGAGATTCGTGGCCAGATCGAAAAGACCACCAGCGACTACGACAAGGAAAAGCTGCAGGAGCGGTTGGCGAAGCTGGTGGGCGGCGTGGCCATCATCAAGGTGGGCGCGGCAACCGAGACCGAGCTGAAGGAGAAGAAGGCTCGCGTTGAGGACGCGCTGCACGCAACGCGCGCGGCTGTCGAAGAGGGAATCGTCCCGGGCGGCGGCGTGGCGCTGGTGCGCTGTGTTCCCGCGGTGGAAAAGCTGATTGCCACGCTCGAAGGCGACGAGAAGACCGGCGCCCAGATCGTGCTGCGTTCGCTCGAAGAGCCGCTGCGCCAAATCGTCGCCAATGCCGGCGAAGAGGGCGCGGTGGTTGTGGCCAAGGTGCTGGAGTCGAAGGAACCGCACTTCGGTTACAACGCGCTGACCAGCAAGTTCGAGGACCTGGTGAAAGCCGGCGTCATCGATCCCACGAAGGTGACGCGGACGGCACTGCAGAATGCGGCGTCGATCGCGGCGCTGCTGCTAACCACCGAAGCATTGGTGGTTGAGCTTCCCGAGCCCAAGGCTGCGGCGCCGGCCGGTCATGGCGGCGGCGGCATGGACGGAATGTACTAAGGACAGTTCACAGTTGTCAGTTCACGGTTCTCAGCCAGGGAACTGCTGAATTGACGGCTGTGGATTCGAAGCAGATAAAGCAAAAGGCCTCCAGCGTGAGCTGGGGGCCTTTTTCGCGCAATAGAAATCGCGGCGCAGTGCACTTGCTGAAATGCCGCCAAACGGTCCAATCCGTGGGCCGGGTCAAGCGAATTGTTTCCGCACTACATCACTGCAACAGTTGCGGTGACGGCTGCAATTCCTGCGTCGTTGACCGTGGGTTGCGGGCGCAGCGAGCGCAGCCAACCAGCGGAAAGCCATGCACGGGGAATTACGAACTCCGACCAGCCACAATCCAGGCAAACTCGAATGTCAGGGGAAGGCGTCATGGGGGGATGACTCAGTGTGCGCGGACTATTGCGATACAGACGGACTTCTGCCGGGACAACCGAGACGGCGGCAGATTGGCACTTAGGACAGATCATTTCTACACCTCAGGAGATCCGAAAAGATCGGAACTCCCAAAAAGTTAATTGAGGGAGTGATTTAACATAGCGGAATTAGGGATCAGATTTCAACAAGAACAATTTTGATTAATCACTAAAATATGCACGAAAGTAACATTTGAATTCATAATATGAAAATCAATGTTGTGCTAGTGAAATAGCCGACGGAGCTATTTCCGGCCTGGAAGATGAGGCAATCTGGCAACTTGGCGGCGGGGAGGCGAGATCAAGGGTCTGGGCCTGCGTCGGAAGTGGGTTGTACACCGTATCGGAAAGGGGAATTGACATTCCCCAAAGGACCAGAAATCGCGCAACCCGGGCGAACCAGGAAGCAAGTTCGGGTTGACAGCGGCATTGGCTCTGTGCTTCAAGCCGCCAATCCTGGGAAAGAACAGCGCGTCGGCAGAAGCCATCGCGTTTTGTTGAATTGCCTCAGTCTGACAGGTTGAAGAAGACCCAGGTTCCTGCCGCTCCGCTGACCGACGCTTAAAAAGTGAAATGCATCGACATTTCAACGATGCAGTTGCTGCCAATTGTTTCAGAAACGACGCTGAGTTTGTCGCTTGACTCGCCATGGACGGTGTAGAGCTCATACGCGCAGTTTGGCGAGCTGCCCAAGCAAGTGGCAGTGCCTGTTGGCGTGGTGACGGTACCCGCTGCTGCTCTCAATGTCCGCTGCCCGGGCCCCAGCGAAGGCGCAAGCCGGCGCGAAGCGTCAAAGGCAAACTGGGATAGCCGATGGGCGCGATGTTACGGCTGCCGATAAGATTCTCAGCCTGCGCATAGACGTCGAGCCAGTTGAACCACTGGTAGCTGCCGCCGAGATCGAGCTTTGCGTAGCCGTAGTCGAGATTGCGATTGGGAAGGAGCAGGCTGTTGCCGCCGGAGGAGTCAGCGTCTTCCAGGTAGGTTGAGTCGTCGCTGCGGCTGGCGAAGGCTGCGTTGAAGACTCCAGTGATTCGTTTGTTCGCGTAGGTCGCCGTGAAGTATCCGGTGTGCGGCGCGCGGCGAAAAGGACGAGCGCCCTCGAGCGGCGAATAAGGGCCGATCTCAATGCCATTGGGAATGTTCTGCCAGGTCGGAATGGGGCCGAGCAGAGCCTCGTCGTCGTTGGTAAAGGAGCGCTGAATCACGGCGTCGAGATAGGTGTAGCCGCCGCGAAGAAACAGGTTGGGGCCGATCCCGGATTCGACCGATGTTTCAATTCCCTGGGCGCGAAAGGCCTCGGAGTTAATGGTCAGTTCGTAGGCGAAGTTCGCTTGCAGGATCGATTCGAGTGTCTGCTGCTGGGCGGGCGTCAGGTTGGGTAGAAGCTCGGGGATAAGATCCAGGCCGACGTATTCGATCTCCTTGCCGAACTCGTTGTGGAAGTAGCTTGACTTGAAGATGATGTGCTGCGAGAGAAAGGACTGCTCGACGCCGCTCTCGTAGGTGCGCATGGCGGGCGCGGAAAGCGGGCTGATGTTGAGCGACTGAATCGTAGACTGGGCGCCATTGTTCACGAGGAAGTTATAAAGCGAATCGTCCTGGTCGGTGAGCTTGGGTTCGCGCACCGCTTCGCCATAGTTGAAGAGAACGCGGGTGCCGCTGAAGACGCCGCTGCGCGGACGAAGGATGTAATAGTTGAGACCGGCGCGCGGCGAAGTCTGGAACCCGAACAAAGAGTAGTGCTCAATGCTGCCGCCCAGCGTGTAGAAAAAACGATCCTTGAAATCGCCGTGCACAGCGATCGGGATGAAGTAGTTGATGCGCGAAACTGGCGTGTAGTAAGTGCTGCCTGGTTCGGCGCCGCGCTCGTCTTCATATTGAAACCCGGCGAGACCGGCAAGGTGCGGAGTAATGGTGATGTCGCCCTGATAGCTCGCCTGGTCGCGATTGGAGACATACTGAACCTGAAAAGTTGAGCAATCGAGGACAGCCTGCCCGGTTGCGGAATAGCCATTCGCTCCATTAATGGTGACAATGCTGCCAAGGTACGCAGTGCCAAAGCAGTCATTGTTGTAGGACTGGTAGATTCCCGGCGTGGTCCAGCGATCATCCTGCTCGCGCTTGCGCGTAAGGCCGTAGCGGATCACGTTGTGCAGGCTTGCCGTGGTCTGGTTGTCGATCGCCGCGCTCAAGAAGATGTCTTGGTCCTTTTCGGTGGAGTCGTCGGCGATGTGATAAAAGTCCCATGCATTGGGCACGCCTGTCGCATCGACGCCGTAGTGGAGAGTGGCGCGAAGTTGCGTTGTACCGTTGAGAGCCCAGCCGAGGTTGGCCGCGCTTGTGGCCACGTGGTACTCGTCCTTCGGCAGATTGTTCGATGTCTGCATCCAGCTGAACGCGCCTAGGTAGTCAAGCTTCTTGCGCGCGCCGGCAAGTTCAAGCTGCTCCCGCGAGGTGAAAAGATTGCCTGCATCGCCCTGGAAAAGAATGGAAGGGAAACTGGTGGTGCCGTGAGGCGTGGTGAGGCTGACGACACTCGAGTCAGCGCCCGCGCCGTAGAGGCTCGCATCGGGACCGCGATAGATCTCGGCGCTTTCGATGGCCGTGGTGGAGAGCGTGCCAAGGTCGAATTGATTGCCCAGGTCGCCGATGTCGACGCCGTCGAGGAGCATTTTGTTGTCGTCGGAGTCGCCGCCGCGGACAAAGAGCGAGGTTGCCGCGCCGTATTGGCCGGACTGCACAGCGGAGGCGCCGGGCATGAGGCGAAGCACGCTGACAAGATCGTCGCGGAGCGCAAGGTCGAGCGGACCGAGAACGGTGGTGGCGGCGCTAGTTTGCGGCTGCGGAATCGGCGTGCCGGTCGCGGTGACCACGATCGACTCGCGCACCCATGCCGGCTCCAGCACAACGTCGCGCTCAATCGAATCAAACTGCCCGGCGTAGAAGTCGGGCGTTTGTAGCTGCCTGAACGATTTGGCAGAGACTACGAGAAAGAATCGGCCGGGAGAGCCGATTGTGATCTGGAAGCTGCCGTCGGCCACGGAAACCGCCGAGCCGACGACCTGGCCCTTCGAGACCAGCGAGACTGCTGCGCCGGAAACTTTGGCGCCAGTGGCATCTGTGACCACGCCGCGAATGGAAGCGGCGGAACAGAGTGTGGCCCAGAGCGCGAGGAATCCGGCGGCGAATACGCGAGGCAGGGCGCGGTGAGCACGAGACGAGGCGCGGCGGGAAGTTGAGCGCAGGAAATTGGACGTCGGCATGAGAGCTCCTTCGTTCCCCTCGGAACGTGAAAGCGGTTGGGTGCGCCAAAGGACCGGTCTCCTGACTTGCGCTCGTTTCAGCCGCCTTCCCAATGCCGATCCAATTGGATTCGACTTCAGTGGCTCGTTGCGGGTTCCGCGAAAAGCGGAACACCCAGGCTGAAATCCTGCTTAGCTCCCGCGCTTGTTATACGACGGCGGGCAAAACAGGTGCGCTCACAGTTGCGGGGCAGTGGCGGAGTTTCACCGCCTTCCCGAACATCCTGGCGATCTCGATGATGAGTGGAGCTACAACGTAGGGCTGCAGCAGTGATGTCACGGAAACGACTTCCATGACATCAACTTTATAGCGGGTTCGTCGCGCGAAGTCAAAGAGGAAAACTTACAGTCGCGCCTTCATTTATGTTGCGGCGCGATAGCCTTGACCACTCAACTGGCCCGCCGAGCCGAAGCCCGCGATAGCGGGCGAAGGCTGGTGACCCCGGCCTGATTCGAACAGGCGACCTACAGTTTAGGAAACTGCTGCTCTATCCATCTGAGCTACGGGGCCATCGTTAAGATTTTACGCGCAGCAGTTTCGGAAACTGCTGTTCGATATTCGATCCGGCCCTTGGCGGACCGGGGGCCATCTGAGCTACGGGGCCACTCGATTAATTTTACGCGGATTGTAGTTGGGGCGTCTTCCGGATTCTCGTCGCAGCAGTTTGGAAAATGCTGGCCGATCCTCGATCCGGCCCTAATGCGGCACGGACATGGCTGCATCGGCCTCATGACTTCACCGTGATGATACGCACCGACAGCGACAGCGGGCGCACGTTAACACAGTGTCTAGGGGTGTTGGCATGGCAGATCAGGGTGTTGAGGTACTTCGCGATCGAATCCCGTACATTCTGTTTGGTACAGTTTTCCTATTTATCGGATTGTGTGTCTGCGGCATCGCCGTGACGCGGCGCCGGAGTTGGCGAAGATTCTACACCTGGCTCGGAATCTGGAGTGCGATTGAGGGAACCGAATATTTGTTTGGTTCGTTGGCTGTCCTCGGACTTTTGCCGCATTGGCTTTTGGCCATTCTTCCTTACGTCGGGAACATTTTGTCGTTCTCCGTCGTGGTGATCGCTTTGCTGGCCTTTCTCGACCTGAGCCGGGACAAATTGCATCTCCTTCTTCAAGGAGCAATCGTGGTGGGGCTCGTGATTGCTGTGGCGGGCGTTGCCCTTTTCTTATTGACCGGCTCTTCGTTCAAAGTCATGCCATACAATCATCTCCTCGCAGCCACTTCGATCACGGCTTTGGCAATCGTAGTCGCTGTTCCAAAACTCAGTCGGAGATTCCTCGCCCTGCCCAACCGCATTGTCTTCTCGATAGGCATCCTCCTTTTCGCTTTGGAGGCCGTCTATGGCAACTTGTCGCTCCCACTCAGGCTCCCGAGTCCGCCCGAGATCCTGGACCCGCTCGGGTTTGCTGTCCTCCTGTTTTGCTTTGGATATGTTGCCGCGCAGAATTTGGACATGAGCTCGTCACCGTCCGCGAGGTCTTGAGAGCCCGGAACCAACTCCCGCCCGTTGCAAGTGTAGATCTCGCGAACAGCCCGCAATATTTGCCTGGATTACAGTGGGGCCCACGAAGAGCGACTGCGTATCTTGAGGATCCTTGAGAGATCGGCCTCTGGCAGGCCGGCGGCCATCTGACCTACGGGGCCACAGCTAAGATTTTGTGTGCGACAGTTCTTCGTGCGCCTTGTGTGCGCGCACCATCTCAAGGAACAGTTGTTGCACGCGCGGGTCGACCGACATCTCAGGATGGAAAGTCGCAGCGAGTAGAGTTCCCTGGCGCACTAAAGTCGGGAAGCCGTCGCGTTGAGCGAGCACCTCAACGCCCTTGCCCACGCGGGTGATGCGCGGCGAGCGGATGAAGACCATCTCCA
>CAYYKV010000164.1:0-7058 GCA_964468605.1 uncultured Occallatibacter sp.
GCGGGTCGACGTCGACGCTCTCAACGGGCGGCGGCCCGGGAGGAACCGCGGGAGGTTCGGGTGGCGCGGGATCGGGCGTAAACGGACTGACGCTGACCACGAATGGCGCTGGACCGTTGCCGCAGGCTCTCGACCCGACGCTGACGAGCACGATTCAATTGCAGAGATCGGAGTCGCCGGCGGAGAGCATCTTCCAGCCGCGCGCTTCGACAAACACGAATGAGTACAACTTCGCATATAACCAGGGGTTCGTGACGGGCACGGCGCTGCAGGTGGGCTTCAACAACCAACGGGTCACGACCAACAACTTCTTCAACGATTACAGTCCGCTTTACCTTTCCAGCTTCCAGGCCCAGGTGACGCAGCAGTTGCTGCAGGGCGCAGGAATCTGGGTGAACAAGCGTTTCATGTATCAGGCGCTGAACGATCGGCGCATCACGGATTCATCGTTCCGGCAGCAGATTCTCTACACCGTGAACCAGGTGGAGTCGATCTACTGGGGCCTTGTGAAGGCATATGAGGACGTACAGGCCAAGGAGCGCGCGCTGGACCAGAGCAACCAATTGCTTTCGGACAACAAGAAGCAGTTGGAGATTGGAACGATGGCGCCGCTGGACGTGGTGAACGCGGAATCGACAGTGGCAACGGACCAGCAGGCGCTGATCAGCGCGCAGAGCTCATTGAATTACCAGCAGCAGATCATCAAGCAGGCGATCACGCGGAACCTGAACGATGCCGCGCTCTCAGCAGCTCCGGTGATTCCGACGGACCGCGTGGGCCTGGAGGCGCTGCCGGAAGAAAGCCAGCCGGTGGAGGCACTGGTGCAGGAGGCTTTCCAGCAAAGGCCAGAGCTGGAAGAGGCGGTGCTGACGCTGCGCAACGACGAGATCACGCTGAAGGGCGCGCGTAATGCGCTGTTGCCGACGCTCGACGTTTACGGATTCTACGGCGCGAGCGCAACAGGCGGCGCGCAGAGCCCGAATTGCTACAACTTTCTCAGCAATCCACCGGCGGCATGCCCCCCGAACACGTATCCGACGGTGAGCTATGGGTCCACGCTGAATAACCTGGTGAACAGCAGTTCGCCGAACAAGGGCGTGGGATTCAACCTGTCGATCAATTTGCGCAATCGGGCGGCGCAGAGCGAGCAGGAGCGGTCGCTGATGGAGTACCGGCAGGCGGAGCTGAGGCTGGAGCAACTGCGTACCATCGTCCGCATGCAGGTGGTGAACGCGATGTTTGCGCTGACCAACGATCGCGCGCTGGTGCACTCGGCGCTAGCGGCGCGCGACTTCGAGCAGCAGAGCCTGGATGCCGAATTGAAGAAGCTGCACCTGGGCGCGTCGACCACCGCGAACGTGCTGCAACAGCAGAGAAGCCTGGCGATGGCCGAGGATAACCTGATTGCGGCGCACGCCGCCTACGCAACCGACCGCGCGGGACTGTACCAGACGCTGGCTTCGACGCTGCAGCACTACGACATCAATCTGACGGAAGCCGCAGCAGGAACCATGTCGACATCGCCAGTGGTGCCGGGGGTTGAAGCAGCCGCTCCGGGAAATGAGCCGACGATGACTCCGCCGGTGACACAGGAGCAGCCCGCACCGCCGCCAGCTCAGTAGCCAGCGGTGTCGAGACGAGATGGCCCGGCCGAGTGCCGGGCCATTTCTTTTTGCGGCACGATCGAGCGTTAGCGCTCCGCGACGCGATCCAGCAGATCGAAGAACTCAGGAAAGCTGATGGCGGCGGAGTCTGCGCCCTGGATGAGCGTGTCGCCGGTGGCTCGGAGTGCTGCAATGCTGAAGGCCATGGCGATGCGGTGATCGCCTCCGGAGTCGATGGTGGCGCCGTGGAGGGTTTGCCCGCCGGGGATGTCGAGGCCGTCGTCAAACTCCTCGACTTCCGCTCCCATGGCGCGGAGATTTTTTGCGACGAGAGCGATGCGGTCGGATTCCTTGACGCGCAGCTCGCGCGCGCCGCGGATGCGAATGCCGCCGCTGGTGAAGGGCGCGATGGCGGCAAGCACGGGCAGCTCGTCAATGAGCTGCGCGGCGAGAGGGCCGCTGACTTCAGTCGAGCCCAGGCCCTCGGGCGGCGCGGAGATCTGCACCGCGCCAACCAGCTCAGCATGCTTTTCTTCGAGATTGAGGACGGCAACGTGCGCGCCGAGCGCGGTGAGGACGTCGAGCAGCGTAGCGCGCGTGGGATTGAGGCCGATCGAATCCAGAACGAGGCTGGAGCCGGGAAAGAGCGCGGCGGCGCAGAGAAAAAACGCGGCGGAAGAAAGGTCGCCCGGGATGACGGCGTCGATGGCGTGCAGCGGCTGCGGGCCGGAGATGGAGATTGAATTGGTTGTCCGGATCAGCGTGGCTCCGAAGGCGCGGAGGGCCAGCTCGCTGTGGTCGCGCGTGCGGACTTCTTCAAGGAGGGTGGTGGTTCCGGCGGTTTGCAGGGCGGCGAAAAGGATGCAGCTTTTCACTTGCGCGCTGGGGATGGGGGTGGCGAAGTCGATGGCACGGAGCGGGCCGCCGTCGATGGTGAGCGGGGCGTGGCCTTCGGTGAGCGTGAGGCGAGCGCCCATGGCCTCGAGTGGCTTGCGGATGCGTTCCATGGGACGGCGCGAGAGCGAGGCGTCGCCGATGAGGGTGAAGCGGCCGGATTGCGGCGCGAGAATACCGGAGATCATGCGCATGGTCGAGCCGGAGTTTCCGCAGTCGAGGGGATGAGCTGCAGGCGTGACGCGGCCGGCGACACCGGTGACTTCGACCGAGTCGGGGCTCGTGCGATTCACTTTTGCGCCGAGGTTTGCCATGCAGCCAAGGGTCGAAGTGCAGTCTGCGCCTGTCGAGAAATTGCTGAAGCGCGATGTGCCCTCGGCGAAGCCGGCTAACATGGCGTAGCGGTGGCTGATGGATTTGTCGCCGGGCAAGCGCAGGCTGCCGATGATATTTCGAGCGGGACGGATAATGCGTTCCTGTGCGGTGTGGGCCAAAAGGGCTCCGAAAAACAGCGAATAGAGTTCAGCTCTCAGCTTTCAGACCGATGGTGCGAAACCGGAGTGGGATCGGGATCTCTGGATTTCTCCGAATGACGCAGGGCTGGGAGCGAAGGGCTTGCAGCTATGAGTTTATCGAATGAGGAGCCTTGGATCGAAAATAGGGGCCCGGTCTCATCCTGAGAAGCGCGGCTGAGAAAGCAGCGATTGGATCGGTTTAAGGCTCTGTGGGACGACCGTAGTCAGCCATGGCATAAAAGCTGCGGGAACGTTATCATATGGGGGACCAGATTCGTCTTAATTTGATGTAGACGGGGAATACGATGAAACGAAGCCTTGCTCCTGTGGCGTTTGCTATATCGCTCACTGTGTTTTTGGGAAGTCTTACCGGATGCGGCGGCTCGTCCGGCTCTTCGACGCCACCTCCGCCGCCTGTACCCTCCATCACTAGTTTCACGGCGAGTCCAGCGACCATCACATCAGGAGCAAGCGCAACGTTGACGGGAGTCTTCGTGAACGGCACGGGTGTCATCAACCCCGGCAATATCGCCGTCACCAGCGGAGTAGCCACCACCGTCAGCCCCACTACCATCGGAACCAACACCTATACCCTCACCGTCACGCCATCCAGTGGAGCTGCGGTTACGGCCACCACGACGATCACCGTGAATCCGGCGCCTGTGATCACCAGTTTCGTGGCCAGTCCCACATCAATCCTCACCGGAGGAAGCTCCAACCTGACGGCCGTTTTCGCCAACGGCACAGGCGTGATTACGCCGGGCAACATCGCCGTTACGAGCGGAACGCCGGTGAGCGTGAGCCCCGCGGCGACCACTACCTATACCCTCACCGTCACTCCCCCTGCCACCGGTGCTGCAATCACGCAGACGGCTACGGTAACGGTGAATCCGCCGCCAACCATCACCAGCTTCACGGCCAATCCAACGTCGATCACGGCAGGACAAAGTTCAAGCCTGACAGCCGTATTCTCCAACGGCACGGGTGTGATTACGCCGGGCAATATCTCTGTCACGAGCGGAACACCGGTAAGCGTCAGTCCCACAACGACTACGATCTACACCCTCACGGTCACTCCTCCCGTTGGGACTGCGATCACGGCGCCGGTTACCGTGACAGTCGATCCTGCGCCCACGATCACCAGTTTTGTCGCCAACCCAACAACCGTGGGGCCAGGAGGAAGTTCGAACCTGACGGCAGTCTTTGCCAACGGCACGGGGGTGGTAACGCCGGGCAACCTCCCCATCACAAGCGGAGTGCCGCTCAGCGTCAGCCCCACAGCGACCACTATCTATACCCTCACGGTTACCAATCCCTTCGGGACGTCGGTAACGGATGTTACAACGGTGACCTACAGCCCCACCGCTCCGGCGATCACCAACTTCACGGCTAATCCGACAACGATCGCTGCAGGGAGCAGCTCCAGCCTGACGGCCGATTTCGTCAACGGCACGGGTGTGATTACGCCGGGAAATCTGGCCGTCACCAGTGGAACGCCGCTGAGCGTGAATCCCGCGGCCACGACTACCTACACCCTCACCGTCACTCCTACAGCCGGGACAGCGATCACGCAGACGGCTACTGTGACTGTGGTTCCCGCGCCGACGATCACGAGTTTCGGGGCGAGCCCAGCGACCATCGCGCTCAATTCAAGCTCCAGCCTGACGGCCGTGTT
The DNA here is from genome assembly GCA_964468605.1 of uncultured Occallatibacter sp. Taxonomy (GTDB): domain Bacteria; phylum Acidobacteriota; class Terriglobia; order Terriglobales; family Acidobacteriaceae; genus Telmatobacter. The sequence goes on from CAYYKV010000164.1 coordinate 4,689, forward strand.
TGCCAACGGAACGGGCGTGATCACGCCGGGCAATCTCACTGTAACCACCGGAACGCCGGTGAGCGTGAGCCCCACAACGACGACCGTCTATACGCTCACTGTCACTCCTACGCTAGGAAATGCGATCACGCAGACCGCTACGGTTTTCATCCAGAGCACGGTCTCGGTGAATGAGTCGAGCACTGGACCCGCCATAAGCAACCAGCTTTTGGGGATGAACATGGCCGTTTGGTACGACTTTACGAACAGCGGCTCCTATACAGCCAGCAGCTCGCCGATCCTGACTGCATTTCAGAACGCGGGCATCACGGCGCTGCGCTGGCCGGGCGGCTCGACGTCGGACGATTACCACTGGAATAGCACCAATACGAGTAACCCGGCAAACGGCGTAGCGCCCACTCCTTCGATCTGCGGAAGCTCATATCAGGATCCGAACACCAACTACCTGAACTTCATTAACGGCCTCGAATTTCCGAGTCCCGCGTTTTCCAACCTTCCCAGCGGCTTCGATGTTGCGCTGACGGCCGACTACGGCACCTCCCCAAACTGCATCGGCGCAGGCGAACCCAGCGAAGCAGCCGACTGGGTACAGTACGCCTACGCGAATGGCGGCACAGTGAGCCATGTGACGGTGGGCAACGAGGAATACGGACACTGGGAAACAGATAATCACACCGTGAAGAACGATCCCACAACCTACGCCGCGGCGGTAGCAGGAACGAGCGGCTATTACGCGCTGATCAAGGCAGCTTCGTCCAGCACGCTGGTGGGCGTCGATGTCGACGGGGGAGCGCCGGCAGCCGATGATGTCACCGCCGGTTGGGATCCGATTGTACTGGCGGGCGCACCATACGATTTCGTCGAATACCACTTCTATCCGCAGGGCGCCGGGGGCGAAAGCGACACCAATCTGGTACATTCGGCGGCGCAGGAGCTGACCGCGGGAATCAACACCATCAAGTCGGAACTGACCACGGCCGGAAAGCCTGACACGCCCATCTATGTGGGCGAGATGGGCTCGGTCTCCTCCAATCCCGGCAAACAGACCTGGTCGATTACACAGGGCTTGTATGCCGGCCAGTTGCTGGGCGAAATGATGAACGACGGAGTATCGCGCGCGACCTGGTGGATTGGCTTTGGCAATTGCAACGGCACCGGCAGCCCTAGCGGTTCCGCAAATCTCAGCGCTTCGCTCTACGGATGGCAGGATTTCGGAGCCTACAATGTCTTTTCCGATGGCCCTGGCGACACCACCTGCCCGGGCGCGGGCCCCATCGGCACCCTGTCTCCCACCGCGATTGCCTACCAACTCTTCAGCAACGTGGCCGTGAACGGCGAATTTGTGCTGACCGCGAATACCACCGGCGATACGAACAACGTGCGCGCCTATGCCGCAACCGCAAGCGGCGGGACGGCGCTGGTGTTGTTCAACCTGGACGAAAATGCCAACGCGCCGGTCACTGTCACGCTCTCCGGGGTCGCCTCGGCTACCTCCGTGAGCATAGAGACCTACGACAAGGCCATCTATGACCTTTCGGGTTCGCCTACGGGATTTTTCCCGGATCCAGTCGGGACCAGCACCTGGGCCGGGCCTATGACGACCAACCTTGGCGCACAAGCACTGCCGCTGACTTTGTCGCTGGCTCCGTGGAGCATGAACGTGGTCATCATTCAGCACTAGTAACTGATGCGGGAAGGTTCGTTTCCAGTGATCGACAGGCTGCCTTAGATCTCACGAGAGAGGTTTCTCGCGATCTGGGGCAGCCTGTTTTTTGGCTTGCGGCAGGCTCGGCATCCTCAGCGCACGCGGAGCACGATGATGGTTTCGTCGTCGAAGCGGTCCTTGCTGCCCTGAAAGCGGGAGACATCGGCGAGGACGGCGTCGGCGATCTCCGCGGCGGACAGATCGCGGCTAGAGCAGAGCAGGCCGGCGAGTCGTTCCTCACCGTACATCTCTTCTTTTTCGTTTTCGGCGTCGAGGATTCCATCGGAGACGAAGACGATGGCGTCGCCGGGCTCAGTGGGGATGCTCGATTCCTCATACGTGACGTCGGGAAACATGCCCAGGGGAAATCCTTCGGCGCGGACTGGGAGTGACTGGCCGGCGCGGCAGATTACGGGCGGGACAGCGCCGGAGTTCGCCACCTGGAGGGTCCGATTTTCGTCGTTCCAGAGACAAAACAGCATGGTGACGTACTGCGAGTCGAGCTTGCGCTCCTGCAGGGCATCGTTGAGCAGGGCGAGCATGGCTGCGGGGTCCGGCTGTTGCGTGGTCGCGGCGTGCATGATGCCGCTGACCAGCGCGGCGAAGAGCGCGGCGGGCGCAGCCTTGCCGCTGACGTCGCCGAGCACAATTGCGGTGCGATTCGC
>CAYYKV010000165.1:0-7019 GCA_964468605.1 uncultured Occallatibacter sp.
TAGTTCCAGCGAGTTGAAAAAGATCGTTTATGAGACCGGTTCTAGCGCCCAGCGCCCTCCCTGTCTGCGGCCATCATGGCCCCGCGAAAGCACTTGTCCGCCGCCCTTTGCCGCCGCTCGGCGCTCGACCCGCTAAAGCGTAGAATCAAAGGTGGAATGATTTCTGCCTTCATAATTCCCTGTTTTGTGACACATCTCGCCGGCTTGGCGCTTGAGCGCAAGGAGTTGCTGCCATGACTCACGTCAGCGACGCTGCTCTCGAGTCCATTCACGCCACGGCCACCGGAATCTTTACCGGCGCTCTCAAGGCCTGCGACATACCTTCCGCCTTCGACCGCCGCCTGCGCTTCGAGGGAAACATACTGAATCGCCTCATGCCCGACGGCAGCGGTCCCCCGGTCATCAATCTTTCTGCCTACAAGCGCATCAACGTCATCGCAATCGGCAAGGCCGCCGGTCCCATGCTTCAGGTTCTGCTCGATCGCATGAAGCGCCGCAAAGGCCTGCGCGGTATCTGTTGTACCAACCAAATGCCGACGGCTCGAAACTGGCGCTTCCGCTACTTCGAAGGCGGGCATCCCCTTCCCAACGAAGATTCCTTCGCCGCTGCACGCGCCGCTCTCGCCCTGTTGCGCAAAGCCCGAAAAGACACGCTTGTCTTCTTCCTCATCTCCGGTGGCGGCTCCGCCATCTTCGATCTACCTCTCGACTCGCACATCACACTCGAAGAGACCGTCGCCTTTCACCAGTTGCTGCTTGCTTCTGGAGCTCCCATCAACGAGGTCAACACCCTGCGCAAGCATTTTTCCGCGGTCAAGGGTGGCCGGCTCGCCATGGCCGCGCCAGAAGCGCTGAAGGTCAGCCTGTTGCTCCCCGACGTGCCGCTGCGCACACTCGATGCGCTTTCCTCCGGGCCCACCACGCCGGATCACTCCACAGTGGCAGAGGTGCGCGAGCTCCTTGCCAAATACGACCTCTCGGCCAAGCTGCCGCCCTCCATCCGCACCTTCTTTGAACGCGAGGATCTGCCGGAGTCGCCCGGCAACAAGACCTGGGGATTATCATTCATGCCCCGGCTCCCGTGGACCGACCCCCTTCGGCCGCGTCGTATCACCTCGGCCGCCAGCATGAGCGGCGAGGACGCAGCCTTCCGCGATTCCGTCTTCGAAATCCTGCTCTCCAGTCACGACCTGGTCGAGAATGCGCGCCTTCTTGCGCGTGAAGCCGGCTATCACATCGTGGTTGACAACAGTTGCGACGACTGGGACTACGCCGCTGCGGCCCGTTATCTTCTGGAGCGCTTCCACACCTTACGCGTCCAGCACAGCCGCTTCTGTCTCATCTCCGTCGGCGAAGTCACCGTTACGCTCACGCGCCCGCCCGGCGCTGGCGGCCGCAATCAGCAATTCGCTCTCACCTGCGCCCTCGAGCTCGCCAACCATCCCGGCGAACGCCTCGCCGTGATGAGTGCCGGCTCCGATGGCATCGACGGGAATACGCGAGCGGCCGGAGCCATCGCCGATCCCACCACTGTGGCTCGCGCGCGCGCCTTCGGCTTCGATCCCGAGCTCTCCCTTGCCGAGTTCAATGCCTGTCCTCTTTTCACGGCAATTGGCGACTCCGTCGCCACCGGACCCACTGGACAAAACCTGCGGGATCTGCGCCTCCTCATCTCTGAAAGCGCCTGACGCTGCCCGCATCTCACGCGCCGAATCCCGGTGGAAAATCGAATTATTTTCCCTTCTTGCACGCCGCCTCGCTGCATTAGGATTATTTCGTGCCTCGAAGACCAAAACGCAAGACCCCAGTTAAACTTCCCGACATTCGCGCTGTCGCCGCCGTAGCCAAAGTCTCCATCGCAACGGTTTCCAGAACCATGAACGGCTCTCCGCTGGTGAGCGAACGACTGAGCAAACGTGTCTGGCAGGCAATCAAGCAACTCAACTACCTGCCCAACACCCATGCGCGCACTCTCGTCTCCGGCCGCAGCCGCCTTCTCGGCATCATCGTTGAGAACATCACCAATCCTTTCTTTCCTGAGCTGATCCAAAGCTTTGAAGAGATTGCCGTCGCTCGCGGTTACGAGATTATGGTCAGCTCGACCAACAGCGATCCGGCCGTGCTGGCCGCATGTGCCCGCCGAATGTCGGAGCGCAAGGTCGACGGCGTCGCCGTCATGACCTTTGGTGAAGAAGAGCCCGTTCTCGATCAGCTCACGCATCGCGGCGTACCCATCGTGCTTGCCGAGTTCAAACTCGACGATCCCAAGGCCAGCACCATTCTTCTCGACTACTCCACCGGCATTCATCAGGCCATTCGCCATCTCACTTCGCTCGGCCACCGATCCATCGCCTTTCTCTCCGGCCCGCACAGCCTGCACTCCGCCATCACGCGCGAGAACGACTTCCGCGCTGCCATTCAGGCTTGCGATCTGCAGTTGCAAAAGAAATGGGTCATCGAATGCGATCACACCCTCAAGGGAGGCGTCGCCGGCTTCGAGCAGTTGAGCAAGCTCGCCAGTCGTCCCACCGCCGTCGTCTGCTCCAACGACATGACCGCTATCGGCGTTCTGCGCGCCGCCTATATGGAAGGCCTCCATGTGCCACAGGATCTCTCGGTCATTGGCCTCGACGACATCGCCTTCGCCGAGTTCACACTGCCTCCGCTCACGACCATCCGCCTCTCGCGCGTCGATCTCGCCCGCGCCGCCTTCAACGCTCTCCGCGCCCAGATTGAAGACGTCGACACCACCCGATTGCAACGCGAGTTCCTGGTTTCGACGAGTCTTGTCGTCCGCGGTTCCACGGCCGCCCCACCTGCCGTGGCATAGGAGAAAGAGCCCGCTGCGCCTCCTTGCAACCATCGGTTGCAATCGGATGACAGTCTTCTGACCGCCGGATCACCCTTCCCGCGATATGCTGTCCAAAGAGGATGCAGGACCGCGACCGGCCGGAGGCGCCACCATGACGATTGCCTATCTCAATCGCATCGCCACAGCCGTCCCGCCGCACGACATGCACGGCCCTTTCCTTCCCTTTGCCGAAAGCCTGCTGCCCGAAGGCACACGCCGCAATCTCTATCGCCGCATGGTTCGTCTCGCGGCCATTGAGCACCGATACTCCTTCCTCAAACCCATCGTCACTGACTCCGGCTCTATGCAGGATCAGGGCGCGCTCTTCGTCCGCGGTAACTTCCCCTCAACGGCGCGCCGCATGGAAGCCTTCCGGCAATTTGCTCCTCAACTCGCGCGTTGCGCCCTCATGAAGCTCGCGCTCACCGATGCAGAGCGCCAGGGCACTACCCACGTCATCGTCACCTGCTGCACTGGGCTCTACGCGCCGGGACTCGACTACGAAGTCGTCGAGCTTCTTCAATTGAATCCTTCCGTCGAGCGCACCTTCATCGGCTTCATGGGCTGCTATGCCGCCATCAATGCGCTCAAGGCTGCCCGCCATATCGTTCGCTCTGAACCCGACGCCAAAATCCTTCTCCTCTCGCTCGAGCTCTGCTCCCTGCACATGCAGGAGACCGAGGATCTCGAGCAATTGCTCGCCTTCACGGTCTTCGCCGACGGCTGCGCCGCCTATCTAGTCACCGCGCAACCCGTTGGCTTCGCCCTCGACAGCTTTCTCGCCGTCAATCTCGCCGGCACCGATCACCTCATCACCTGGCGCATCGGCGAACAAGGATTCGACATGCATCTGTCCGGCCAGGTTCCCGGCCAGTTGCGCAATGGGCTTGCCGAAGCGGGCACGCGAATCACCCAAGGGCACAAGTTTTCTTCCATCGATCTCTGGGCCGTTCATCCCGGCGGACGCACCATCCTCGACGCCGCCGAACAGGGCCTGGCGCTCCCTTCCGAAGCGCTCGCCGAATCGCGCGACATTCTCCTCAACTTCGGCAACATGTCCTCCGCGTCCGTCATGTTCGTCCTGCACAAACTGATGCAGCGCGCTCGACCCGGCCAACTCGGCTGCGCCATGTCGTTCGGCCCGGGAGTCACCGCGGAAACCATGATGTTCCATGCCATCTAGAGCCCGCTTTGGATTCTCATGTCGGCGGCGCCGGCAGCAAACTTCCCTCAGTTCGAGGAGTGAGGAGGGACGCATACCGGGTGTCTGCTAGCGACGAGCGACAAAGAAATGACGGAAATTGGCACCAGCCCGAAGGGTTGCGCCGAATCCCCGCAACTCGCGGTGCCAGTCCCCCTCGCTTCGGCGCAACGACGCCGGCGGGAAAATCCGATGCGGACTCTCGCGCAATCGATTTCTGTCATCGCGCCCAGCTCACCGAACTCATGGACGAGCCTTGCTCTCGCGACCAGCTCCGGGACTGCCTCCGCGACATTGCGCGCCTCAATCGCTGGTTCCTCGCTTACCGCCCGCTATTCCGTTGGCTCAACTCCATCGCGACACGTCCCGGCGCCAAAACTCCAGCCCGGTCGCCGCTCCACATCGTCGACGTGGGCTGCGGCTACGGCGACGCCCTTCGCCGCATCGAGTGCTGGGCTTGCAAGCGCGGCCTTGCGGTCGAACTAACCGGCATCGACCTTAACCCTGACGCTGTCGCCATCGCAGCCGAGGCCTCCCCATCGGCTAGCGCGATTCGTTGGATCGCCACCGACGTCCTTGCCTGGCAGCCTGACAAGCCAATTCACCTCGTCGTCAGCTCTCTCTTCACCCATCACCTCAATGAGTCTGACGTGATTCGCTTCCTGCAGTGGATGGAAATCCGCGCCCAGCTTGGCTGGTTCATCAACGATCTCTCCCGCGCCGCGGTTCCTTATCATCTCCTGCGGATATTCACTAAACTGGCAGGGCTTCATTCCTTCGTGCAGTACGACGCTCCCGTCTCGATCGCGCGCTCCTTTGTTCCCGGCGACTGGCGTCGTATGTGCGCCGCGGCCGGCCTCGACCCTGGTGTATTCTCCATCAAGCCTTCCAGACCCGCTCGCCTTTGCGTCAGCCGGAGAAAAACGCCATGAGCTTCCCGGCTCGCAGCGCTTCGACTCATGGCGCCTCTACCCGCCATGTCGATCACCTCGTCATCGGCGGTGGTCCTGCTGGCGCAATGGTCGCCCTCCGTCTTGCCGCCACCGGCCGCAGCGTCGTGCTCCTTGAAAAAGAATCGGGTCCGCACCACAAGGTTTGCGGCGAGTTTCTCAGCCGCGAGGCCGTCGATTATTTGCACCAGGCCGGCGTTGCCCCACTCGAGCTCGGCGCCACCGTCATCGGCAGCCTTCGCCTCTCCGCCGGCAGCAAACTCATCGCCGCCCCACTTCCCTTTCAGGCGCTTTCGCTCTCGCGCTGCGTTCTCGACTCAGCTCTTCTCGCCCGCGCCGGAGAAAATGGCTGTCAGGTTCTGCGCGGCGCGGCTGTCGAGTCACTCACTCCCAAAGACGGTCATTGGATCGCCTCGCTCAGCAACGGCAGCTCTCTTCGCGCATCCGCGGTCTTCCTTGCCACCGGCAAGCACGACCTCCGTGGATTCACCCGCTCTCCAGCCAGGCAATCCGATCTTGTCGGGTTCAAACTGCATTGGCAGCTCGCGCCCGCACAACTCCACTCGATGCTCGACTGCATGGACCTCTATCTCTTCTCCGGAGGATATGGCGGACTTTCACTCGTCGAAAACGGCATCGCCAACCTCTGCCTCGTCGTTCGCCGCTCCACCTTGCGCGCTTCCGGCGGCTGGCCGCGGCTCCTCGCCTCCATCCTCGGCGGCAATCGTCACCTGCGGTGGCTTCTTGAGGGCGCCACCCCGGTCTGGCCGCGTCCGCTGGCCATCTCTCCAATTCCTTACGGCTATCTCATCGGTGAGTCTCGCGGTCTCTGGTGCGTCGGCGACCAGGCCGCCGTCATCCCTTCCTTCACCGGCGACGGCATCTCCATCGCCCTGCACTCCGCCGCACTCGCCACGCAGATGTTTCTCGCCGGCCACGACGTAGCCGATTACAACCGAACTCTTCGCGCCCAACTCACGCGCTCGATGGCGCTCGCCACGGGGCTCTCGCGCGTAGCCGTCACGGGCACCGGCCGCACCACAGCGCTCGCCGCGCTCTCGCTCGCTCCCAGCGCCATTCGTTGGGTCGCCACGTCCACGCGCATCCCGCAATCATCTCTTGATTTAACTGGAAATGTGCCCGGAGGAACCGCAATCGGGCACAATGTCTAACGCACAGAGCACCAACTATTGCATCGCCATTGCGCTCTCGGTCTCAGGCACGTTGCCCTCGCGCCATGCCATGATCTCGGCGTGCGTCTCGTCCGCCGCGACGCGTCGATCCGAATAAATCCGCGGCTCGCCGAAGTGCAGTTGCGCCGCGAAACCCTTCACGCCCAGCACCTTCCACAAATGCGTGATGAATTCCTCATCGCCGTACCAGCACAGCTCCCGCTCCTCCACGCCGCCCTCGATCACGTACCGGATCGCCGCCGCCGTAATCGGTGCGCCTGCCGTGATCGCGGGTTCGATCAGTCGCGAGTGAAACCTGAGCACCTGGGCTCCGTCCGTGCTTGTCCCCTCGGGAAACAGCAGCACAGGAACCGGCAGCTCGAGCCGCTCAGTGATCTGCTCCGCAACCGTCGTCGCGCTCGCCAGGCTCGACCGATCGAGAAAAATCGTCCCGCCCGACCGCGCCGCCCTGCCGAAAAATGGCCATCCAACGATCTCCATCTTCGCCACAAAGAAGCACGGCATGGTTGCACTGATGATGATGATGTCGAGATAGCTCAGGTGGTTCGAAACCACCAGACCGCACGCCGGTGGCTGGCCTTCCACCTGCGATCTGATGTCGAGCACTTTTAGAATCGACCGCGCCGCCCCCTGTAACCAAAGCGCCCGCCGCTCCAGCGTCATCGGCCCGCGCAACCGCGCTACCCAGTAACGAACCACGCACATTGCAAGAGCGAGCGCCAGCGCCACAGCGCGCCAGACACGCCTCAGCGTCACGTCGTCAATGGCGCCAGAAAGCGGTGGCGAGCGGCCGCCGAAAGCAGATTCAAGTCCAGGAGCGTCAA
>CAYYKV010000166.1:0-6993 GCA_964468605.1 uncultured Occallatibacter sp.
CAAGTTGATTCTGGCGTTCCCAGTAGAGAACACCGTTCAGCTCCGCGCCCAGCAGGACGCTGAACGAAGTGATGTAAAGCCAAACGAGAGTGGCGATTCCGGCAGCGAACGATCCGTAGAGCCGGGTGTAGTTGGCGACGCTGGTCACGTACCAGCCGTAAGCGAGAGTGGCCGGAAACCAGATGATTGTGCCCGCGACGGCTCCCGGCACGACCCAGAACCAGCGCTCCGTCCGGCGGGTGCCGAAGTGGTAAAGGGCAGTGAGGACGGCGAGGATGGCCGCGAAGCTGACCACCCAGCGGACCATCCGCCAGAAGAGAATTACGACATGGCGCAGGTCATGGCCCGCGTTTCCGATCATCCAGTGCTCGATCTGGTGGCCGAAAACAATCACCAGCGATGCGAGCGACAACGGAATAAGGGCAATGAACACCAGCAGCAGCGCGCGGGCGCGGCGTCCCCAGAAACTCCAGCTCTCCTGCGGCAGCCGATAGGCGCGGCGAAACCCTTCCATCAACGAAAGCATTACTCCCATCCCTGCGAAAAGGCTGAGGCAGGCGGCGGAGAAAATCAACTGCCGGGAGTGAAGCTGATGATTGAGGATGGAAGACTGAACGAGATCGAGCGTGTCGTTGGGGAGAAACTGTTCGAGTACCCCGCGCGTTTCGCCAACCAGCGAAGGCCCCTCTTCAACCTGCGCCACCAGCGTGGTGATGACCAGCAGGGCAGGGAAGAACATGAGCATTCCGGAGTAGGCGGCGGCCTTTGACGTGTTGACCACGTCGTGGACAAATGCCTGGAACAGCGCTTCCCGGGTTTTGGCCAAATAGCTCGTCACAGACGTTACAAGCCAGAGTAGAGCATTTGCCGGGTTTACGGCGATAAAAACAGAGAACAGAGAACAGAGAACAGTGAACAGGGAACAGAGAACAGAGAACAGAGAACAGCGATCAGAGAACTGGGCAAATGGAACGGCGAGGCGGCCAATCAGTTGGCGAATCGGGAAGCCGGGAGGCGAAGCGGTGGAAGATCCAAATTCAAATCCAAGTCCGGATCTGAGTTCGCGATGCGTCAGCGGTCGGTGCAGGAGTAGCACGGATCGATAGAGGCCTGAATGAGCGGCGTGTCGGCGAGACGCGCGCCGCGCACCATCCAGCGGACCGCCGGCATGTTGGCGTAGGTAGGCGTGCGCACGTGGACGCGCGCAGGATTGCGCGAGTTTTCCTTCCAGGTGACGCTGTAGAGGACCTCGCCGCGCGGCGCTTCCACGCGGCTGGTGGCCGTGCCGGTGGCGAAGACCAGCTTTTCGCCGGCAGATGAGATTTCGCCGGGAGCCATTTTGGCCAGCGCCTGGCGGAGAATGTTGCAGCTCTCGATAATTTCGAGAGCGCGGACGAAGAGGCGTGCGCGCACGTCGCCGGCCTGCTCCACGGGGACTTCGAACTTCATCTCAGCGTAGGCCGCGTAGGGGGCGTCGCGGCGCAGGTCCTGCGCAATGCCCGAGGCGCGAGCCGTGGGGCCGACCACGGCGCAGGAGACAGCTTTCTCGTGCGTGAGAACGCCGATTCCGGCGCAGCGCGAGCGCGCAGTAGAGCTGGTGGTGAAGATGGGAATCACGGTACGCATCATCTCGCGCTCGAGATCGTCGATCATGGGAACGAGCGCGATCGGGTCTTCAATGTCGCGATTCACGCCGCCGACGTGGTTCATGGAGTAGTTGACGCGGTTGCCGGAGATGGCTTGCAGGACGTCCATCACCTTTTCGCGCAGCGCGAAGCAGGTCATGAACATGGTTTTGAAGCCCATGAGCTTGGCGGCGATGCCTGCCCAGAGAACGTGCGAGTGCAGGCGCTCCAGCTCGGCCATGATCACGCGGATGTATTGCGCGCGGGGCGGAGCTTCAAGGCCGGTCAGCTTCTCCATGGCCTGGCAGAGCGTGAGCGTGTGAATAAAGGAGCAGATGCCGCAGACGCGCTCCATGAGAGCGATGACCTGAACGTAGTTGCGCGTTTCGGCCAGGTGCTCGATGCCGCGGAAGTTGAAGCCGATGTTGAGCTCGGCATCCACCACCGTTTCGCCCTCGCAGATCATGTTGAGCTTATAGGGTTCTTCAAGGCCGGGATGGTAGGGCCCCATGGGGATCTTGTAGCTCATTTAGCGACCTCCTTTTGTCCCTGCAGGCCGGAAGCGGGATTGTCCTGCACTGGGGCTTCGCGCAGATTCACGCCGGGCTTGTCGCCAGCGCGGAGCAACAGCGGCTCATACACGCGGCCTGTGAAGTCGATGGCGAAGCCTTCGTGGACCTCGCGCTCGATCCAGTCCGCGGCTTCGCAAAGGTCATAAATACTGTCAATCTTGGCGCTCTCGGGCGATTTGCCGGCGATTTGAAAAGGAAAGCCGAGCAGCCATCCCTGGAGATCCCAGTGGTACTCGAGGCGGAATCCCGCATCGCCGGGCAACTCGTAGGCAGTGATGGTGACGAAGCGCGCTCCTGCGGCGTTCATGGCCTGAGTGACGTCGCGGATGTTTGCCGCGCCGGGATTCAGCCAGTGCGTGCCGCGGCTCTCAACCCACGGCTCGGAAACTCCCAGCTTTTCGCGGATGGTTTCGAGAGCGATCATTGTGCGCCTCCGGTTACGGGACTTGACACGGCCGCGCCGGCGGGCGGTACAGCAGCGGGCGGTGCGGCAGGTTTGGGCGCAGGCGGCCTGCGCGCCACCGTATAGGACTTCTTCAACTCGCCCTGCGTGGTGTAGATGGGCGGAACGGCCTCTTGCTGCGAGAGCGCGTGTTCGGTGTGCCCTTCCTTCAGAGCGTGTTCCGCGCAGCCTTCAACGCAGCGCCCGCAAAAAGTGCACTGGCCGGGGTTATAGCTCCAGGTGAATTCGCCTTTTCCGGCCTTGAAGTCGATGGCGCGCGAAGTGCAGCGAAAGCGGCAGACCGCGCAGCCCGTGCAGAGGGCCGGATCGAACAGGACCAGTCCGCGGAAGCGCGGAGTGACTCGCGGCCGTGCAGGGAAGAGTAACGTCTGGTAGCCGCGCACCAGATTTTTCCACAGCATGGTGAGGATGTTCATGACCGGAACCTCACGAAAATCGCGGAGGAAATGGCAAGAACCGCGAAGATGAGCGTGCACTGCCAGTAGAAGCGCACGCTGGAGTCAATGGCGAGGCGCGCGGTGGCGGCGGCGAGCGCCGAAAGCAGGAGCACGACGACGAACGAAATGGCGACGAAGATGCAGGCGGCGAGCCACGCGATGCTGACGTGCGGCGCGACGAGCGTGGCGATAAGGCCGGTGCCCGCGACCCATTCCAGGCCGTGGGAGAGTTCCCACATGGCGAGCTCGGGGCCGGCGTACTCGGTCATCGGGCCGGCGTAGATTTCCTGCTCGGCGTTGGGCAGCGAGAAGGGATTGATGTGCAGCTTGGCCGGCAGACAGACGAGAATCGCGAGAATGCCGATCCAATGCAGCGCGGTGAAGGGCGCAGAGGCCAGGGCATCGAGCCGGAAGGTGTGTTGCGAGGCCGCGATAGAAACGATCGCCAGTAGAAAGACGATATTGTAGGACACGCTGAGCGCGGCTTCGCGTGCCGAGCCGATTTCGCCGAAGATTGACCGCGACGAGAATCCGGCGGCGATGATGCAAATGGATGGCAGCTCGAGGAGCGCCAGCAGAAGGATCAGGTCGCCTTCGAAGCCGCCGGACGACGGCAGCACGGGCAGCAGGCCGACGGCTCCGGCAGCGGCTGACACTGCGATAAGTGGCCAGGCGCGCATCAGCAGACCGGCGACTCCGCTGCGCGGCGGCGTGCTTTTGCCAAGCAGCTTGACGAAGTCCCAGAACGGCTGCATGAACGGCGGACCGACGCGCCCTTGCATGAGGGCGACCGACTTGCGCTCGACCCAAAGGAAGAACCATGCGGCCGGCACGGCGAAGAGCAGTCCCGGAAAGATGAGCAGGCGTGCGAGTGCGGTTACGAGTGGGTTAAAGACGGTCATGGCTTCACCGCCTCTTCGGCGTTGGCGATGGCAACGGTAGTTGTTGGCGGATTGTTTCCGCGCTCGGCAAGAATCTCCGCTGCTTTAGCCACGCCGGCGATGATCGCGTCAGGCCGTGGCGGGCAGCCGGGCACGAAGACGTCGACAGGCAAATGCTTGTCGAGCGGCCCATCGAGCGTGCGGCTGTCAATGAATACGTTCGTGGTGGCTGGGCAGGAGCCGATTGCGATGACGGCTTTGGGCCCGAGCACCTGGTCGTAGACGGTCTTGACCGCGCCGACGGCCTTGCGCGTGACCGGGCCAGTGACGCAGAGAATGTCGGCGTGGCGCGGGCTGCCCTCGAGGCGCACGCCCAACTGCTCAGCGTCGTAGCGCGGCGAGAGCGCGGCAACAATTTCGATGTCGCAGCCATTGCAACTGCCGGAGTTCATGTGGAAGAGCCAGGGGCTGCGGCGGCGCGCAGTGCACATGAGTCGATTCAAGAGCTTCATGGCCGCACCCCCAGCAGGATTTGCCATGCGCTGGGCCATACGCCCGCGGCGACAAGAATGACGGCCAACACGATGATCGTGGCCTTGATGGCAAACGGCTCGCGTGCGGCAGATTTGGACGCCGCATCGGGCGAGGCATTGCCGGGCGGTTTCGCAGCTTCAACCGGTGGACCCCACCAGTTGCGCGATAGCGCAAGCGCATAGGCGATCAGCGCGAAGATCGACGAGAGAATGAGTATGATGAGCGGCCAGACGCCGATTTCGAGCGCTGTGGAGTAGAGCCGCCAGCGGCCGATGAAGCCGAGCGTCGGCGGAACGCCGAGCATGGCCAACATTCCCAAGAGAAAACCGAATGCGCTGACTGGATAACGCACGGCGAGTGCAACGGGCTCGGTTTCGAGCGCGCAGTCAGCTTCGGGGCCGGCGAGGCAGATGAAGAGGAGCGCCTTGGCCAGTGCGTGAGTGGCTGCCGCGACCAACGCGCCTTGCGCCCCGAGGACGCTCATCGACGCCGCACCGAGAAGCAGGAAGCCAACGTCTTCGGCGGTCGACAACACCAGCAGACGCTTGAGGCTGCGCTGGGTGAGCATAAGGAGTGAGGCGACGAGCGAAGATCCGACGGCGACGTAGACCCACAGCGCCAGCGGCGTGAGCGCGAACGGCGAAGCCTGCGCGGCGACGTAGAATTCGCCGAAGGCGGCCATGTCGACGACGGCGATGATGACGCCGAGGACGAGTGCCGGAAGTTCGTCAGCCAGTTTGAGCAGCCAGAAGAACAGCGGCACCGCAGCCAGCTTGATGCAGACGCTGGTGAAGAGCAGAGCGCGCGCCCAATTCACGGCACCGCGATCGGCCAGCAGCTCGCTCGCGATCATCGATCCTGCGGAGATGAGAACGACGGCCAGGTAAGTGAGCCTTGCGGCTCGCGAACGCGCAGTGCGCCAGACCAGAACGACCGTCAACAATGCAGCGAGTTCGAGCAGACCCAGACGCCACCATGGATTTACGACGAGGAGTGCATCGACCGTCAGCGCGCCAGTGAGCAAGATTAGCGGCACGAGTTTTAGGCCGGCGGCGCTGGCGAGGGCCGCGACCAAAAGCGCACCGGCCGCGATAGCGACGGCGAAGATCAACAGCGGCGAGATTTGCTCCGGCGGCAACAAAGTTAGCAAGCGCGTCGAGGCTGTCCCGGGCACGACCCAGCGAGCGAGAGCGAAGAACGCCGCCGCGAAGACGACGACCAGCACGGCCGCGCGGCGCTCCATCCACGCGAAGACTTGGCCGAGCGCGCGAGAGACGGCCTGCAATCCACTCCAAACGCTCAAATAAACGCGATCGACATTCGACCAGCGGAAGAACGATTGCCAGTGCGCTTGAAAAATCTCAGAAAAATCTCCGGCCGTGAGCCGGCCCTGGTCGCTCAGCGGTTCGCCGCCAGTGAAGATGCCACCGCCCGCACCCGCGAGCGCTGCGCCTGAAGACGCAACCGGGCGCGCAGCGTAGGCGACCACATAAATTGCTCCGCCAACGACGAGTGACACAAGCGCAAGCACGAGTCCGCCTGTTGAGGAGAAGCTACCCGCATCGGCCGAGAGACCGAGCCAGGTGACGTGCACGCCTGCGCCAACGCCGAGCGCCAGAAGGATCGGGTTGAGGAAGTAGTTGACGGCTAACTGCGGCGCTACGCCAAGAACCACGCTGCCCGCTGCGAGAAACCCCATGCCCCACACCATCGTGGGCGGAGATTCATGCGCATCCTTCGTTTGCTCCGTCGTTGGCCCAAGAAAGACCGCGCTGGTTGCCTTGGCGCCGAGAAACACCGTGCCCAGGCTTGCGGCCCACGCCACCATGGCGGGCACGGCCCAGCCGGCCTGCAACGCCGCGGCGTAAAGCATCCACTTGCTGGCGAAGCCGCTCATCAGCGGAATGCCCATCATGCTACCCACGCCGATCAACCATGAAAGGGTGGTCCGCGGCATCTTCGAGGCAAGGCCGCCGAGCTTGTTCATGTCCCGCGTGCCGGTTGCGTGCTGCACGCTTCCGGCAGTCAGAAACAGCCCGCCTTTGAAGAAAGCGTGATTGAGGCAGTGCAGCAAAGCGGCGGTGATGGCGAGCGGAGTGCCGATGCCGAGGCCCATCATCATGTAGCCGATCTGGCTGACGGTCGAGAAAGCCAGCATGCGCTTCAGGTCGGTCTGCACCATGGCGTACATCACGCCGACGGCCATGGTCACGGTGCCGACCCACATCAGGCTCTCGCCCCACGCAGGCGGCCATGCGCCAAAGCCGTGCATGCGCGCCGCCAGATATACACCGGACGTGACGTAACAGGCCGAGTGCAGGAGCGCGCTTACCGGTGTGGGCGCGGCCATGGCTTCGGGAATCCACGTGTGCAGCGGAACCTGCACGCTTTTGGCCACGAGAGCAACGAGCATTAGCGCGAAGATCCCGGCGGTGAAGCTGCGCGCGACGGCGGGATCGGTCCACAAAGCGCTGCCCGCGC
>CAYYKV010000167.1:0-6959 GCA_964468605.1 uncultured Occallatibacter sp.
CGGACCTGGGGATCAGCACGATGGAGGATGTGCTGACGGACGTTCGGCGCATCACTGATGCCAGCAAGTTGCCGCTGCTGGTCGACATCGACACAGGGTGGGGCGGGGCGTTCAACATCGCGCGGACGATTCGCCAGATGATCAAGGCGGGCGCGGCTGCCGTGCACATTGAGGACCAGGTGAGCGCGAAACGATGTGGCCACCGGCCGGGCAAGGAGCTTGTTGCGGCCGAAGAGATGGTGGACCGAATCAAGGCGGCAGTGGATGCGCGAACAGATTCGGAGTTTGTGATCATGGCACGAACGGATGCGCTGGCGGGCGAGGGGTTGGAGCGGGCGATTGAGCGAGCGCAGGCATACGTAGCGGCCGGGGCCGACATGATTTTTGCCGAGGCGGTGACGGAAGCTTCGACGTACACCGCGATTCGGAAGGCTGTGGGTGTACCGATTCTCGCCAATATCACCGAGTTCGGCAAGACTCCGCTCTTCACGCGCGAGGAACTGGAAGCGGCGGGAGTGGACATCATCCTTTATTGCTGCGCGGCGTATCGAGCGATGAATGCGGCGGCGATGAAGGTTTACGAAACGATTCGCACCGAGGGAACGCAGAAAAGCGTGGTGCCGCTGATGCAAACTCGCGACGAGCTCTACCGCTATCTCGGCTACCACGCTTACGAGCAGAAGCTGGATGAGCTTTTCGCCAAGGGCAAGAAGGCTTAGTAGACATTCCCTGTTTGGATTTGCTGGATCAATGCTCTTTGGAGGTCGAACCATGAGCGTTCAAGAGGCAAACGCCTTCAGGCCAAAGAAGTCGGTGGCTTTGTCGGGCACTGCCGCAGGCGAGACGGGTATTTGCACGGTGGGCCAGAGCGGCAACGATCTGCACTATCGCGGGTACGACATTGCCGACCTGGCCGAGCACTGCGAATTCGCCGAAGTCGCGCACCTTCTGATTCACGGCAAGCTGCCTAATGCCGCGGAACTGGCAGCCTACAAAACGCGGCTGCTCGGCTTCCGAAGCTTGCCGGCTGAAGTGAAGCAGGCGCTCGAGCTCATTCCGGAATACACGCATCCGATGGACGTGCTGCGCACCGGAGTCTCGGTGCTGGGTTGTGTGCGGCCTGAGGCGGAGGACCATAGCACTGCCGGGGCGTGCAACCTTGCCGATGGGCTACTGGCTTCCTCTCCATCGATGCTTCTCTATTGGCACCACTTCGCGCGGAACGGCAAGCGCATTGCGGTCGACGCCGACAGTGAACCGCTGGCAGCGCATTTTCTGCATCTGTTGCACGGAAGACCGGCGAGCGCGGAGTGGGTCCACGCCATGCAGGTCTCGCTGATCCTTTATGCGGAACATGAGTTCAACGCGTCTACATTTACCGCGCGCGTGATCGCAGGGACTGGCTCCGATCTTTACTCGTGCATTGTGGGCGCCATCGGAGCGCTGAAGGGGCCAAAACATGGCGGCGCAAACGAGGTCGCGCTGGAGATTCAGCAACGCTACAAGACAGCCGACGAAGCCGAGGCTGATATTCGCCGCCGCGTCGATCAGCACGAGGTGATTATTGGGTTCGGGCATCCGGTTTATACGGTTAGCGATCCGCGGAGCCACTTTATCAAGGAGCAGGCGCGTGCGCTTGCGGCGGACCCCGATGGCCAGCGTCTCTTCTCCGTCGCCGAACGGATCGAGAGCACCATGCAGGACGCGAAGCGCATGTTTCCGAATCTCGATTGGTATTCAGCGGTCGCATATCATCTGATGGGCATTCCGACCGACCTTTTTACGCCGCTGTTTGTGATGGCGCGGACGGCAGGCTGGTGCGCGCATGTGATCGAGCAGCGGCAAGATGGAAAGATTATCAGGCCGTCGGCCATCTATACTGGGCCGGAGAATCTCGAATTTGTGCCGATTGAGGCACGGGATTAGGTAAAAAGGAGCCCGCGTGTCGTCGCACATCAGGAATGAACGCCCAGCACCCGATAGAGTTCTCACAGATATCGCCGACTATGCGTTGAATTTCAAGATCGAGAGCGATCTTGCGTACGCGACCGCGCGCTACTGCTTGATCGATACGCTCGGCTGCGGGTTGGAGGCGCTCGAATATCCGGCATGCACAAAGCTGCTCGGCCCTATTGTGCCGGGCACGGTTGTGCCGAACGGCGCGAGAGTCCCCGGCACCCGCTTTCAGCTCGATCCCGTGCAGGCTGCGTTCAATATCGGCACGATGATTCGCTGGCTCGACTTCAACGACACGTGGCTTGCCGCGGAGTGGGGCCATCCGAGCGACAACCTGGGCGGAATTCTGGCGACGGCGGATTGGTTGTCGCGTGAGGCGACTGCCGAGGGCCGGCCACCGCTCACGATGCGCGATGTGCTGACTGCGATGATCAAGGCGCATGAGGTTCAAGGTTGCATTGCGCTCGAGAACTCGTTCAACAAAGTTGGACTCGATCATGTGGTGCTGGTGAAAGTCGCATCGACGGCGGTCGTGAGCCAGTTGCTTAGGATGAGCCGCGAGCAGACCGTTAATGCGCTCTCGCTTGCGTGGGTCGATGGGCAGAGCCTGCGCACGTACCGTCACGCGCCGAATACCGGATCGCGGAAGAGCTGGGCGGCGGGCGATGCGACGAGCCGCGGCGTGCGGTTGGCGCTGATGGCGCGCGTGGGCGAGATGGGCTATCCGTCGGCGCTCACGGCGAAGACGTGGGGATTTTACGACGTTTCGTTTCGCGGGCAGGAGTTCAGGTTCCAGCGGGCGTACGGATCGTATGTCATGGAGAACGTACTTTTCAAAATCAGCTTCCCCGCGGAGTTTCACGCGCAGACCGCGGTGGAAGCGGCGATGAAGCTGCGTGCACGGCTGGATGCGATGGACAAGTCGGCGGCGGACATTCGCAAGATCACGATCTGCACGCACGAAGCATGCATGCGAATCATTGATAAAAAGGGACCGCTCTCGAACCCCGCCGATCGCGACCACTGCGTGCAGTATATGGTGACGATTCCGCTGCTCTTCGGCAGGTTGACCGCTGGTGACTACGAGGACGAAGTTGCGGCTGACCCGAGACTCGACGCGCTTCGCGCGAAGATGGAGTGCGTTGAAGAACCGCGATTCACGGCCGATTATCACGATCCGGAGAAGCGAGCGATTTCGAATGCGCTTCGCGCAGAGCTAAGCGACGGAACGGTTCTCGAAGAGACTGTCGAGTATCCCATCGGCCATCGCAGACGCCGCGAAGAAGGAATGCCTTTGCTGGTTGAGAAGTTCAAGACGAATCTGCGGCGGCGCTTCAACGAGGCGCAACAGCAGCGGATTCTTGACGTCTCGCTTGATGATGAGCGGCTGGACAAAATGCCTGTGAATGAGTACGTCGATCTTTACGTGCCGTAAACGGCGGCCTGGTCACAGTCACGGCACGAATCCCGTTTCTGCGTTATAGTGATCCCGCATCAAACCTCAGCTAGCGGAGGCAATCCTGTGACGGTCCATGCTCGCCCGTCTTCGATCCTCGCTCTCTTCCTTCTCGCTGGTTGCCTTGGCACTCTTCCTGCGCAGCGCGTGGCAAATACCAACGCCGTTTACCAACAGTTGCGCGGGCTGCTGCCGGGCGGCGAGGTTATAACCGTCAAGGACCTCGAACTGAAGCGCGACGCGGCCACCTTCACCTTTCACAACGGCAGCTTTGCCTTCTACGGCCAGGTGAACGGCAAGGTTACGGGGGCGGTCTTCAGAGGCGAAGGCCACCTGCACATTACACCGCCGACCGCCGAAGAGCGGCACAATCTCTCCATCCTGAACCAGACCGAGGAGTTTGACGAAGATTTTGACCAGGTGGTGCTGCGTTTTACTGACTCAACCGCCGACGATCTGCACAAGGCCGCGACGGGCGCGGGCCAGCCGGATAACGACTATGTCAAAGCCGCGAAAGAGCTACAGTCCTTCATGCGCGATCACGCGGAAGGAAATTATAGCCAGCAAGGGCACTTAATCTACTTTGAGAGGCTCTACGGAAATCTCGATCTACGCCTTCTTGAGGACGTTCTTAGCTCGACTCCCGGCGAATACTTCATGGCGGCGATTCACGGTCGCGTGAATTCTCACCTGTTTTTCATCTTTGACCCGCAAGGAGTCGATGAGGTCGCTCCTGAGGAGGTCGCGCTCGTCAACTGGAGCGCCATGCAGGACACGGCAACCTATTTTCTTGCATTCCATCGCGCAGCGGAGTACGCCACCGGGACCGCTAGTGGCAACCAGCACAATGCTGCCTACAAGATTTTGGGCGAAGACCTCGATGTCAGCATTGATAAGAGCGGCTTCCTCACCACTGCGGCAACCGTGAATGTGCGCGCGGAACAGAACGGCGTGGAAGTCATCCCGCTGGATCTGTATCCGACATTGCGTGTGAGCCAAGTCCAATCCGGCAAGGGTGAGCCGCTCGATTGGGTCCAGGAAAAGAAGGAGGATGATCCGGAATTTGGAGTAATACTGCCGGCTCCGCTCAAGAAAGGCGAAACTACTGCGTTCAAGGTGGCATATGGCGGAAAAGACGTTGTGCTGAGCGAAGGGAACGGGAATTACTACCCCATCGCGCGCGAGGACTGGTACCCGAACTCAAGCCAGGGCCTGGGTGACTACGCCACCTACCACATGCTCTTTCACGTGCCAAAGGGTTTGCAATTGATTGGCACTGGCACGAAGGTCAACGAGAGTGACGAAGGGAAAGTTACCACCACCGAGTGGGCAACCGAGGTGCCGCTCCCGGTTGTCGGCTTCACTCTGGGCGATTTTGCGGACGAGGAGGCAACGATTGGCAATCTGCTCTCGGGTCAATTGACCGTCGATGCCTTGGCCAACAACCAACGGCCGGACGTCGTCGTCTCACTTGTTCAACAGATCGAGAACCATGACATCGGCATTGGGTCGCTCGAGACCACGCCCATGCTGGCGAATGAACTGAGCCAAGGCGAAGTTGCCGCGAAAATTTATACCGACTATTTCGGCCCGCTGCCCTTTTCGCACATTGATCTCACGCAACAATGGGCCTGCAACTACGGACAGAGCTGGCCGATGCTGGTGTACCTGCCGATTTGCGGATTCTTTGACCAGACGGAACAGTATCTTCTTGGCATCCGTCCTGAGGACGTGTATTGGAAAATGGTGACTCCGCATGAAGTGGCGCACCAGTGGTGGGGACATACGGTTGGATTCCGCGGCTACCGCGACCAGTGGATGAGCGAGGGCTTTGCGGATGAGTCTGCATCGATCTTTCTGCAGAGCACGCGGCCCAAGCCGGACGATTTTCTCCATTTCTGGCAAGTGGAACGGAGATTGCTCACCGAGAGAAACTCGTTCGGTTTCCGGCCGATCGATTTGGGCCCAGTGACCATGGGTTTGCGGCTCAATTCTCCTCAAACCGGCTGGGACGTCTATCGGAGCCTCATTTATCCCAAAGGAGCGTTCATCCTGCATATGATCCGCATGATGATGTGGTCGCCCAAGGATGGCGATGCGCGTTTCAAGGCCACGATGCACGACTTTGTAAACACCTACCAGCTGCAGGCGGCTACGACTGAAGACTTCAAGGCCATCGTTGAAAAACATATGAGCGCGGGCATGGACCTCGAAGGCAATCACCGTATGGACTGGTTTTTCCGCGAATATGTGTACGGGACCGATTTGCCCACTTACCACTTTGATGGCGATGCAACGCCGAACGGCGACGGATGGAACGTCCACTTCAAGCTGACACAGTCGGCGGTGGGCGAAAATTTTGTGAACACTGTGCCGATCTACCTGGAATTGGATGACGGCAAGGTCATGCGCCTGGGCTCGGTAACGATCCACGGATCAAGGACTGTAGAACAAACTGTGCCACTGCCCAAGTTGCCTGCAGCAATTAAGAAAGTGTCGATTAACTACTACTACGACGTGCTCTGTACGGATAAGTAGGCCGTCGATCCGGCAATGTTTGCGCAAAGAAACAGAACGCGGATCCCAGGGTCCGCGTTCGTTGCTGATTAGGATTCGATCGATCCTTACGCTTTGGCGAGGACTGGTTTGCCCAGGCGCTCGGCCATGATTTCGTGGGCGTGGGCGAAGAATTCGTCCCTGGAAATCTTGCCCGCGTCGAGGTCGGCGAGGATGGCTTTCTGCGCCTGGTACTCGCGGTTGACAATGCCGGCTTTCGATTGGAGCATGCGCCAGGCCTTGCGGCGCTCTACGCAGAACATGACCAACTGGCGACTTAGCGCGTAGTGGACCGTCTTGCCGTCTTGATCGAACGTGATGTAGACGCCGAAGTCGGGAATGTAACTGCGATGCTCCGGCAATAGATAGTAGCGGTAGACCACATCTTGCTGCGTGATGCGCACCAGCATGTTGTCGAGCGGAATTTTTCCCTGGATTTGGTCCGGCTTTATTTTCTTTAAATGATTCCGGAAGCGCGCTTCGGTGACGCACCAGTGGGCTACCGTGTAGCGATAGGGCTCGTTGGTGACCTTGGACTTGGTTTCGTACCAGTCGAGATCGATGGATGGATTGCCCTTGATGTCGAGCGCTTCAGGATAGGTTTCGCCGAGACGCGGGTTGAAGACGAATTCGGGCGCGCCACGCGAATCGCGCACGCGCTGCGCCTGGAAGAGGGCCATGTCGTCGGCCACGCCGTGCTCGGGCTGGCAGGTGGTGAAGCACTGCAGGAACATGGTGCCGCGGTACTCGAGGCCGTCGAGGATGGCGCGGTAGAGCTTGGGCGCGTTGGCCATGGAGACCTGCGCGACGAACGGCGAGCCGTGGCCGGCGAGGAAGGTTTCGGCGACGGTTTTCTTTTCGGTGTTTTTGCCCTGCGTGGCAGAGCCAAAGACGTTCATGTCGTTGCCGCCGAGCATGGGGGTTGAGTCGGAGTTCTGGCCGCCGGTGTTGGAGTAGACCTGCGTGTCGAGCATGAGGACTTTGACGTTGG